>NZ_BTCK01000029.1:0-87143 GCF_033239625.1 Paenibacillus sp. CCS19 | reverse complement strand
AACTGGAAATCTGCTTACGAAGCCTTCATGGATGAACTGTCGCACTTGGCTTGACAATCCGTCATTTGCAATCCTTCTAGGTTGTTATATTTGGCGGCGTCAATTCTAAATTGTCGCGATAAAAGAGGAGGGGTTTATACCCAAAGAATCTCCTTTTCTGATTCCGACCATCATGATATCGCCTGGCGTTGATAATGTGCTGCCATTCATCGTGCAAGCCAAAAAGAATCGCGCCAAGATTAACGGGGTTGCGTTACTCCATAAGAAAAAGATGACGGGCAAGTTGGACGAGATCCACGCTATATCATTCGTGATGTTGTCCGAACACAAGCCATATGGCTCCATATCGGAACCTCGCGGACCGCATGATTCACTCGTCACGTCGACTTATGTGCGCGCCAATCGAAGCATTAAGGTGTCCAGCCGACAACCGATTACGGCCGACGTGTCCGTCTCTTTGAAATGTTCTTTAACTGACAATTCGACCGGCGAGCTGCTAACGCCGTCTATCATCGACAAGATGGAGTGACAGCTGGAGGAGATCCTTACGGCGCGCGCAGTGGATACGATTAAGCAGCTGCAGCAGGCAAAATGCGATGGCATAGGAATCGGGACCCGTCTCCGAGCGCTGCATAATAAGATCTGGAAGGCTGCAGAGTGGGAGACAACGTATCCGTTGATCGATATTCGACCTCATTTTCGCATAGAGATTGAGAATCACGGGTTGTTGGGTTGATAGATCTTCAAATTCAGATAGCATCAATGAGCTCGCATAGCTGCGGGCTCTTGAGTGTTTGTCTAAATGTCGATGGTACCCTTCACTTTGGATTCGCGCCTGCTTGCATATATTGGCAGAATCCGCAATCGCACGTTGTTTCTTGGCTCGGCTGTCCTAGACTTCTATAATAGAGATAGTAGAAGCGAAAGTCGGACACCAACAAGGGGGTACACGCACATGCAGCTGAAATACATTCAACCCTCTATCCAGCAAATTGCCGTTGCGATCGGTTCCGTCCTGCGGATCGACGTTGAGATTGCGGACAACGAACTATTCCGCATTGCAGGCACGGGACAAGCCAAGCATGAGATATGGAAGGATATGCGCAACGAGGATTACGTGTATCGTCAGTGTATCTTAACCGGCAAGCCGGTCATTATTGAGCGGCCTGGATATCACGAGCTGTGCGCGCCATGTGCGCATTATCGGAACTGCAAGGAGTTTGGCGAAATCTGCTGTCCGATTCTATTAGACGGCAAGGTTCTCGGCGTCATCGGGTTGATCGCTTTCGACGAGGCGCAGCGTGAACGACTGTTCACAGATGTCGAGGCGAAGCTGGATTTTCTGAGCAAAATGGCTGGCCTCATCGCGACGAAGCTGAAGGAAAACGAGCTGCAAGGAGAACAGCTCGTGCAGGAGCGTAAGCTGGCTGCGCTTATTGGCTATATCGATAATGGCATCATTCTCATTAATCATGAAGGCGAATGCGAGTTTATGAATCCTGCCGCACGCACGTTGCTGCGACAAGAACATGCGGGGCTTCCTTCACGAGCGCTGTTAGATGAACTGGTAGAGCCGTTTCGATCGACGGGCAGGCGGGATAGACCGCAGGAACCGGAATCGAAGCTCATTCCCGTTAAGATCGGCGATCGGTACATCCATCTATTCGTCACTTATCATCCATCGAGGCCGGATGGCATCGTGAAAGATGCCGTGCTCATGATTGCCGATCCCGAGCACATGACAGATGTTGCAATCCGTTTCACCGAAGAGAACTACCGGGGATTTGAAGGCGTGATCGGCAATCATCCGCTTATGCAATCGTTGAAGGATACGCTGCGCAAGGTTGCGGGAAGCCGTTCGCCTGTGCTCATTCGCGGAGAGAACGGCACAGGCAAAGAGCTCATCGCGCAAAGCATCCACCGGTCAGGCGAGCGTAAGAACGGCCCCTATGTCGCATTAAACTGCTCCGCGCTTCCAGAAGCTCCGCTGCATGCGTTGTTGTTCGGAGGCGATGGACGGCCGGGCAGGCTGGCGGAAGCGGAAGGCGGGACGCTGTTTCTCGATGATATTGCCTATATGCCGATGCGCATACAGGTCGAGCTGCTCCGCGTATTGGAGAACAAAGGGGTGTGGCGGGAAGGGGCGCGCGAGCTTCAACCGGTCGATGTCAGAATAATTGCCGCGACGGACCAGGATATGGAAGAACGAGTTCGCAGCGGCCAGTTTCGCCAACAACTCTATTACAAGCTATCGGTCATACCGATTGAAGTACCGCCGCTTCGGGACCGCAAATCCGACATCCTGCTGCTTGGCGAGCATTTTCTTCAATTGCACGGGCATACCAATCGACGCGAAGTGCGGCGGATCGGCGAGGATGCGAAAGCGATATTGCTCGCTTATCAATGGCCAGGCAATATAAGCGAGTTGTCGAATGTGATGGAGTATGCAATTAACTTCACGTCAGGACGTACGATTAGCAAGGAGCATCTGCCGGACTATCTGCGAAGCATCGAGACCGAGACCGCGGATGAAAGCATGCAGCAGAGTGATGCCGTACTTAATCTGCGGACCTTAGAACGTCAAGCGATACGCAGAGCGCTGCAAGAGACGGCCGCGAACGGACAACCAAAGGAGAAAGCGGCAGAAATGCTAGGTATCGGCCGCGCTACGCTGTTTCGGAAAATGCGCCAATACGACATAAAAGAATAACGAGAGTATCAAATTGGGACTCGTCTCAATTTGATACTCTTTTTTGTTTTGTCAGAAAAATGCGATATTAACGCCTTACTGTGACGAACGATAGTCTCAATATGATACTTGTTCAAATAGATGTTACTGTTTATCCTTAGTTATGTAAGATAACTTAACACATAAACGACATAACGTTTACTTAAGTGTTACGTTCTTATTATCAATCGCTAGCATTTACCAATTAAGTGTTTCGATTCGCAAGCTTGCATCGGTGCGGCTAACGAAGCGCGCCGTTCCCTATTACGAAGGAGTGGATAGAAGAATGGGACATTATGACCTCATTGTACGAAATGCGAAAGTTGTCGACGGCACAGGAAGCCCTTGGTATTACGCCGATCTCGGCATTAAAGGAGCTCGCATTGAACGAATCGGAAGACTGAGCGGCGCATCCGCTGACGAGACGATTGATGCTTCGGGCCTCATCGTAACGCCTGGATTCATCGACATGCACAGCCACTCCGATCTATTCGTACTCGCATCCGGAACGATACCCGCCAAGCTGCGACAAGGCATTACGACAGAGCTTCTTGGCCAGGACGGCATCTCGGCTGCACCGCTTCCGGCAGATTACATCGACCGGTGGAAAGGAAATCTGTCCGGTCTGGATGGAACGCCGGATATTAAGTGGGACTGGCATGATGTAGACAGCTACCTTAACAAAATCGAAACCGCTCAGCCTGAATGCAATTATGCGTACCTCGTCCCGCATGGCAACTTGCGAATGCAAATTGTCGGTTTGGATGACAAACCAGCGACGAAGGAACAGATCGACGAGATGGCGGTGCTGCTTCGTCAGGGTTTGGATCAAGGCGCTTGCGGATTATCGAGCGGGTTGATCTATCTGCCATGCATGTACGGCGATTACGCCGAAATCGAAGCTTTATGCGCAGTTGCAGCCGAATATGGCGTGCCATTCATCGTCCACCAACGCAGCGAAGGCGATGAAATTCTCGAATCGATGGATGAGCTGCTCGTCATTGCAGAACGAACCGGCGTCCATCTCCACTTCTCCCACTTCAAGGTATGCGGCCGAATGAACTGGCATAAGACGCCCGAAGTGCTTGCCAAGCTGGATCGCGGTAGAGAAGCCGGCATCGAGGTTACGTTCGACCAATACCCTTATACGGCAGGGAGCACAATGCTGAGCGCAGTACTCCCGTCTTGGGCGCATGACGGCGGAACGCCAAGCATGCTGGAGCGATTGAAGTCGGCTGATCAGCGGAAGCGGATGGCCGCCGAGATGGCGACCGGCGTACCAGGCTGGGACAGCATGTATAACTGGGCAGGGCCGGATGGCATCGTCATTACTTCCGTTGCGACGGCAGCCAATGCAGCCTGCGTCGGCCGTACGCTTGCAGACATAGCAGCAGAGCGGGGGAACGACCCGATCGAGACCGCATTCGACCTTATAGCCGAGGAAAGCAATGCGATCGGTATGATTGATTTCGTCATGGACGAGCCTTCCGTATCGCTCATCATGCAGCATCCGGCCGGCACGATTTGCACCGACGGCTTGCTTGGCGGCGAACCGCACCCGCGGGCATACGGATCGTTCCCGAAGGTGCTTGGTCGATACACCCGAGAGGACAAGCTGTTCTCGCTTGAGGAATCGGTTCGCCGCATGACGTCGCAGCCAGCGCGCATTATCGGTTTCTCGGATCGCGGAATCATTCGAGAGGGCATGCGAGCCGACTTGGTCATCTTCAACGAAGCAGCCATTCGCGATACGGCAACTTACGAGAAGCCTCGTTCGTACTCGGAAGGCATTCGCTGGATTATTATCAACGGCAAGGTATCCGTCGACGGTGACCAAGAACGCCGCGCGGCATCCGGGGAAGTGCTCAGAAGACGTTACGATATTTAACCAACTGAACGAATGACGCTCAACCCACTATTAACCCAAATCCGAGGAGGCTTTCTATATGAAACGTTCTTACACGCTCAAGTCCGCACTGCTGCTGCTCGTCGCTATTATGCTGGTTGTCGCCGGGTGCTCCAAGAAAGAAGAGACGGCTCCCGGTGCCGCGGACGATAAGTCGACAACGGCGTCGGCATCCCGATTGGATGCCATCAAGGAGAAAGGCAAGCTCGTCATTGCGACCGGCGACTACTATCCGTTCGAGTACCTCGACGCAGACACGAAGAAACTCGTCGGCTACGACATCGATCTGGGACAGAAAATCGCAGACAAGCTGGGCGTACAGGTGGAGTGGAAGGAAATGCAGTTCACGGCTCTCATCCCGACGATTCAGAACGGACAAGCCGATATGGCGATCGCCGCAATGTATATTACGGATGAACGCAAGAAGGCGGTCGATATGTCGGAGATCTATATGAAGACCGGCATGTCGCTCGTGAAACGCGAAGGGGATGAGTCGATCAACAGCCTGGAGGATTTGAAGGGAAAGAAGGTCGGCGTCAAAGCAGGCGCTACGAGCGAAACGGCAGCTAAGGAGCTTATCGAGCAAGGTTATGACATCAAGATCGTTTCGTATAAAGATACGACGGACTACCTGCTCGATCTCCAAATGGGACGCGTCGATGCTGCCATTAACGACTATCTGAACCAACTTGGCTATAACAAGCAGCACGCTGAAGCGAAGCTCTCCATCGTAGGCGAACCGTTCACCGAAGCAGGACTCGGCCTTGCCGTGAAGCAGGGAGACACGGAGCTGCTGCAGCTGGCGAACGATGTGATCAAGGAGTTGGACGCAAGCGGAGAAGCGAAGTCGATGTACGAGAAGTGGCTCAAGTAAGCGGCAATGTATGAAGATGCGGAGTGAATCGGCGTGAGCGAGAACCGATTCATCCCCATCTCGGGCACGACAGGTGAGGGGGAGCAGAGTATGAAGCTTGATTATTCAGTCATAATGCCGTTCATGCCGGTGTTTCTAGAAGGCGCGTGGATGACAGTCAAACTGTCGGCGTTGTCGCTGGCGTTAGGGCTATTGTTAGGCATGATCGGCGGTTTGTGCAAAACATCCTCGATATGGCCGCTTCGGGCAATAGCGAACTTATATACTTGGATCTTCAGAGGAACGCCGCTGCTCGTTCAGTTGTTTATCTTATATTTCGGTCTGCCGCAGCTGGGCATAACGATGGAGCCGTTCCAAGCCGGCGTGCTCGGCATGGCGCTGAACACAGGCGCTTACGCAACGGAAATCGTTCGGTCGGGCTTGATGGCAGTCGATCGCGGGCAATCGGAAGCCGCAAGCGCACTCGGGATGTCCCGGTCGGTTGCGCTGCTGCGAGTCATCGGGCCGCAAGCGGTCAAAGTCATTATTCCGCCGCTCGTCAATCAATTCATCATGACGATCAAGAACTCCTCGATGGTATCGCTTGTAACGATTACAGAGCTGTTCCGGACGGGCGAATCGGTCATCGTATCGACGTTCCGAAGCTTCGAGGTTTATACGGTGATCGCCATTATGTATCTCATCATGACTAGCATCTTGATGGTTGTAGCGAAGCAGCTGGAGAAAGGAATGAGCGCGCATGATCGAGCTTAATCAAGTGAACAAGAGCTACGGAAAGCATCAAGTGTTGTTCGACATCGATCTATCGATCGCTAAGCGCGAGAAGGTCGTCATACTAGGCCCTAGCGGTTCTGGCAAAAGCACCGTTCTCCGCTGCATCAACGGCTTGGAGACGATTCAATCGGGGGACATTCGCTACGAAGGAAGGTCCGTGTTAGGCGACAAAGCGATGCGCAAGCTGCGCCTTGAGGTCGGCATGGTATTCCAGCGGTTTCATCTGTTTCCGCATCGGACGGCGTTGGAGAACGTCATGGAGGGACCGATCTGGGTCAAAGGGATGAAGAAACAAGAGGCGAGGGAACTTGCCGCGGATTTGCTTGCGAAGGTTGGACTCTCGGGCAAGGAAAGCGCTTATCCAGGCAAACTGTCCGGCGGACAGCAGCAGCGCGTTGCCATCGCTCGGTCGCTCGCCATGCAGCCGAAGGCGATTTTATTCGACGAGCCAACATCAGCGCTTGATCCCGAGCTGGTCGGCGAGGTGCTTAGCGTCATGAAAGAAGTTGCGGCCGAGGGGATGTCGATGGTCGTCGTCACGCATGAAATCGGCTTCGCACGCGAAGTGGCCGATCGAATCGTCTTCATGGATCAAGGCAAAGTGATCGAGACGGGCACGCCTGAACAGGTGCTTGATCGGCCGCGGCATGCGCGGACGCAAGCTTTTCTCAGTCGGATATTGAAATAAACGAACTAGCAGGCAAGGGGGAGCAGGAATGACAACGTATAACGAAACGAACGATGTCGCGAAGGTGAACCGAGAGGAGCTGATTGCGCTAACGCAGCGGCTGATTCAGGCGAAGAGTCTGTCGGGAGAAGAGCAGGAAGCAGCGCTGATCATCAAACAACAGATGCTGGAACTCGGCTATGACGACGTATGGATCGATGCTTACGGCAGCGTAATCGGCAAAGTGCAGGGCAGCGGCGGCGGAGCTTCCGTATTATTCGATGGTCATATCGACACCGTGCCGGTCAACAGTCCCGAGAAATGGACGCATGACCCGTTCGGCGGGGAAATTGTCGATGGGGTTATGTATGGTCGGGGAACGTCCGATATGAAGGCGTCAGTGGCCGCAGCTGTGCTCGCAGTAGGCGAAATCGCGCGAGAAGCTAGAAGGACCGGCGTGCGTC
This sequence comes from Paenibacillus sp. CCS19, assembly GCF_033239625.1. Taxonomy (NCBI): domain Bacteria; kingdom Bacillati; phylum Bacillota; class Bacilli; order Caryophanales; family Paenibacillaceae; genus Paenibacillus; species Paenibacillus sp. CCS19. The sequence continues at coordinate 79,730 of NZ_BTCK01000029.1, read as the reverse complement.
CGAAGGGCGATCTGTATGTATCGGGCACTGTCTTCGAGGAAGTGTTCGAGGGCGTCGCGCTTTGCAAGGTGCTGGAGACCGTTAAGCCCGACCTTGTTGTAATCATGGAAGCTACGGGACTGAAGCTGAATGTAGGACAACGCGGCCGTGCAGAAGTATCCATCGTTGCGCATGGCCGTTCCGCGCACTCGTCCAACCCGGACGTCGGCATTAACGCTGTATATGCAATGACACCAGTTATTACGGCGTTGACTTCGATGAAGCCAACGGAGCATGCGGCGCTTGGCAAAGGGATTTCGGTCGTCACCGATATCATCTCATCGCCATACCCTGGCGCTTCGGTCGTACCGGATCGGTGCGAAATTACAATCGATCGACGACTGCTCGTCGGCGAAAATTCGGCATTCGTAACGGATCAATACAAGCGTTTGCTGCCGGAAGAAGGCTCGTATGAAGTGACCATCGCGAAGGCGGAGCTGGAATGTTATACCGGCGCGGTGCTGGGCGGCGAGCGCTTCTTCCCCGCATGGTTGGCTTCGGAAGACGACGCTTGGGTGGATCGAGCGCTGCAAGCGCTTCGCGGCATCGGGCAAGATCCGGCAATAGGCGTGTACAGCTTCTGCACGAACGGAAGCTTCTCGGCTGGCACTGCAGGCATCCCGACGATTGGATATGGCCCGTCTTACGAGCATGTCGCTCATATCGTCGATGAATACATCGAACTGGAGCAGCTTGAGAAGGCGGCAGAAGGCTACTATGCGATTGCATCATACATCGCCGGGCAGTAGACACGACGCAGACAACACGGTTATAGGCAAGGAGAGAGATTGGATGACAGAAACCGGTACAATAGATTGGAAATACAACGAAAGCGTGCAATCTAAGGAGACATTGGCGTCATTGGACCGTTTCACTTGGAAAGAAGCGAATCGCGCTCGTACGTTCCATCAGACGTTCGACTGCTATGAGGAGACGCCGCTTGCCTCTCTGCCGAGATTAGCCGAGCACTGGGGAATCGGAGGCGTGTACGTCAAGGACGAGTCGTACCGGTTCGGATTGAACGCGTTCAAAGTGCTTGGCGGCGCTTATGCGATCGGACGTTATCTAGCCGACAGACTGGATATGGATATCGGCGACTTATCGTTCGAACGACTTCGGTCGCCCGATATACGGCAGCGTCTCGGCGAGATAACATTCGTTACCGCAACGGATGGCAATCATGGGCGAGGCGTAGCTTGGGCGGCATCGCAGCTTGGACAACGGTCGGTCGTCTACATGCCGCAAGGTTCGTCGCCGACGCGGCTGGAAGCTATTCGCGCCGCTGGCGCGGAAGCCGAGATCATGCAGTGGAATTACGATGAATGCGTCCGTCATGCCGCTCGAATGGCGGATGAGCATGGCTGGGTTGTCGTTCAGGATACTGCATGGGAAGGGTACGAGGCCATTCCGGAATGGATCATGCAGGGCTACTCGACATTAGCGATAGAGGCGATCGAGCAGCTGCGTGCGCTTGGCGTCGATAAACCGACGCATGTGCTGCTGCAGGCAGGCGTTGGATCGTTCGCCGGCGCTGTAACCGCATTGTTCGCATCGGTCTATGGAAGCGAGCGTCCTGCGATCGTCATTGTCGAGCCGAATAAGGCTGACTGCCTCTACCGGTCAGCAAGAGCAGGGAAACTTCAGATCGTTACCGGATCGATGGATACGATTATGGCGGGCCTTGCTTGCGGCGAGCCTAACCCAGCCGCATGGGAGCTGCTGCAGGATTACGGGGATCTGTACGTGTCCTGCCCGGACACGGTCGCAGCCAAAGGCATGCGGATGCTGGGCAATCCGCTGGGCGACGATCCCGTCGTTATCTCGGGCGAGTCGGGCGCTGTCACAGCGGGACTGCTTGATCAACTGATGACGGATCCGGCATTAGCGGAAGCGAAAGACCGAATCGGACTTCATGCCAATTCGCATGTTCTGCTCGTCAGCACGGAAGGAGATACCGATCCTGCTCGTTATCGGGACGTCGTCTGGGACGGCATGTTCCCAAGTTTCGCCAGAGCATAACAAACAACCAGCCGCAGGCGCGAATGCCGGCGGCTGGTTGTTTGTTTGGTGTTACTTTTCAAAACCGATTTCACTCGATGCGTTCCATTCAACGCGATGGATGCTTATTACGTAGATTAATCCCCGAATAATTGTTAGAATCCACCTCAGTCTCTAATTCTACGAAACTTTTTCTATAAAATTGTCCCTTTCGATCGTACTCGATTGTTACATAGGCATATTCCATCCGACAGCTAAGGAGGTGTGAACATTCCAATGGATGAGGATATCGAATTCAGAATCAAGCAGGTGCAGGCCGGTGAGATTCACAGCTATCATTACATTGTCGTTAAGTTCCAACAACCGATTTTCATTTACTGTTGGCGGCTGTTAGGCAGCAGAGTGGAGGCGGAAGATGCTGTACAAGACATTCTCGTGAAAGCTTTCGAGAAGATTCACATGTATAAGTCTTCGGTAACCTTCTCATCTTGGTTGTACAAAATCGCCTATCATCACTGTCTCAACATTCTTCACCGCAAGAAGCTTCAGCATAAAATGCTGCTGGGTCTGTTCAAGACCCATAAGACCGCAGACAGCGCCGAGCAGGTAGTGGAACACGGCTTATTCAGCAGACCGCTCAGCGTTGCGTTAGAGAAGCTATCTGCAGAAGAACGCAGCTTGCTCGTACTGCGGATATTTGAAGAAAAGTCATTTAGCGAAATCGGTGACATCATGAACAAGAATATGGAAGCTGTGAAGAAGAAGTACAGTCGAACCATCGCGAAGCTTAGAACCACGATGAACAATTTGGAGGAGGACGAAGTATGCATACCGTACAAGACCGCAACCAAGCCGACCTGAAAGCAATGGAACTGATGAACGACCAAGCTGCGACGCTCCAGTCGTTTGATATTTCCAAGCAGGTGATGGACCGCATCTACCGAACAGTTGAGCGCAAGTCGCTCCGAGCGCCGTCGTTACGTATGCGTCCACGTGCGGCTGTCCCTGCGATGGCAATAATCCTTGTGCTGGGCGCGTCGGTAACAGCCTATGCCGCGACGCAATATTTGGAGTTCCGCAATAGCAAAGGCGAAGTCGTTATGAAGACGGGACAAGCAGGAGAAACGTCAGAGAAGTATACAGCGCTGTTGTCGGAGTATGTGACGCAAGTACAAGATCAGCTGCAACCAGGCGATTACGCCGCCTATTATGTGAAAGACGACTTCATCAAGCAAATGGACCAATCGAACCCGGTCAAATTTACTTATAAGGAACAGCAATTCAAAAGCTTCAGCAGCCTGCAGGATGAAATCAGCCGAACGTCAGCACCTGCGCTGCAGCCGGTTACAGCGTTACCCGCTGGTTATCAGTTCGATTACGGTTATGTGTATCCTTCGGACATGTTCCCATCGCTGTTGCATGACCAGAACTATCAAGCGATTACAAACGAATTGGTCGCGGAAGCAAACTCTTCTACGATCGAAAACAAAGTATTCGTACAGAAGATGGAATGGAATAAAGCGGGTTTCACACTAGCTCGATATACGAACGGCGAAGATCAGATCACCGTTTCCGTGCGTGCCTATGATCCGGCCACCACGCTGACGACAATTATCCAGAACGATTCGGATTCAGCGGAGAAGATCACACTTAACGGCGTGGAAGCTTACTACATCGATCTGAATGAGAAGAGCCGACAGACATTCCAAATGAAACATCGGCTCGGATGGATGGACGAGGCTAATCATCTCTACTTTGAGATCTACGATAGCGAGAACAGCCAGCTTACTAAGCAAGCGCTTGTTGATCTGGCGGTGGATGTGCTCGAAGCGAAATAACTATAATTGAGTTTGCCCATTGTGGATAACCCTGACTTCATGATAAGTCAGGGTTTATTTATTGAGACTCGCTGTGTTATAAACGCTGTTAATGTTGATTTAGATGGACAAATGAATGGTATGGGTTCAATCAGCTATCACAGATTCGTTGTATACGGTTAGCAACTGGCAAAGCAGGTCTGTGAAGCGTTACAATCAACTGAAGGACAATTATCACGAGGGGGGATTACATAATGGCAATCGTACAAGTAACCATCGTACCGCTCGGCACAGGTACGCCAAGCGTCGGCGCCTATGTCGCAGACGTGATTCGAGTGCTCGAACAAGCGGAGGGGACGATCCAATATCAGCTCACGCCGATGAGCACCATCATTGAAGGAGAGTTGGACGAGCTGCTTGCAATCGTTCGTCGTTTGCATGAAGTGCCGTTCGAGAACGGCGCCATGCGGGTATCGACTTCTATTACGATCGACGACCGCAGGGACAAGAAGGGGACGATGGAACAGAAACTCCGATCGGTAGAGGAGCGGCTTCAGCAGTGATGTTGACAGGACACCATTAAGTGTCCTATAATCAAATCGACACCAAACAGTGTCCGAAATATAGAATAGCTATATCCTAGGAGAGGGTGTTGTGAGCGATAACAATCCGTTGAGGGATCCATTCGATGCAATCGCTGATCCGACACGACGTAAATTGATTCGCATATTAGCGGAGCCTAGAGAGATTCCGCTGCATGAATTAACAGCGCAATTCGATATGGGACGCACAGCCGTATCGAAGCATTTGGCGATATTGAAAGAGGCTGGATTGGTCATCGACCGCAAAGTCGGCAGAGAAACAAGGTTCAGATTGAACGCCGCTCCACTCCGGGAAGTGCATGAATGGTTGTCTTTCTATCAGAAGTTTTGGACGATGAATTTGATTAGCTTAGGCCAACTATTAGAGGAGGAAGAAGAATGAGTTTGACGCTTACATTGGATTTCCAATATACAACAACGATCGAGAAGCTGTGGTCCGCATTGACGGATTCGAATAAGCTGGCTAAATGGGTTCTACCCAATGATTTCAAACCGGAAGTAGGCCACCAGTTCCAATTCCGTGCGGAAGCGAATCAGTATTGGGATGGCATTATCAATTGCGAAGTGCTCGTAGTAGACGAGGCAAACCGTGTATTGTCTTATACATCTGCTGTCGGTCCTGAGAAGCACACCGTAGCGTGGTCGATCCAAGATCTGGGCGAAGGCAAATTAAACCTGCATCTCGAACAATCGGGCATCTCCAACGAACAAGCGCTCAATGGTGCCAAATGGGGCGTTACGCAATGGTGCGGCGAGCTCGGCAAGCTGTTGGAACAATAATCTCTACGTGAATGATCCTAAACCGGCCGCATGTTCGATGCAGCCGGTTTATGTGCTCCTCTGAGCTAATAAGACAAGTTCCTTGCTTGTTGAATGATACGATAGGAATCCAGCATCATCTAAACTTGAAACGGAAGGATGTTCGTCATTGAGCGCTAATCAGGAATTTATCGTCATCTCGGGCGCAAGGGAGAACAATCTGAAGAACGTATCCTTAAGCATCCCGAAGCGTAAAATTTCGATCTTCACCGGTGTATCCGGTTCGGGCAAATCGTCGATTGTGTTCGATACCATCGCCGCAGAATCCACGCGACTGCTGAACGAGAACTTCACCATGTTCGTCCGCACGTTCCTGCCGAAGTACCCGCAGCCAGACACGGACGGGATACAGAACCTGAGCATGGCGGTCATTGTGGACCAGAAACGGCTTGGCGGCGGTTCGCACTCCACGATGGGCACGATTACCGACATCGCTCCGATCGTTCGTCTGCTGTTCTCCAGAGTCGGCCAGCCCTATGTCGGAACGGCCAATATGTTCTCGTTCAATGACCCGCAAGGCATGTGTCCGGAATGCAACGGGCTTGGCCGCAGACTCGGTGTCGACATGAGCAAAGCGGTCGATCTGTCCAAATCGCTCAATGAAGGAGCCCTCATGCTACCGGATTATTCGGCAGGCGGTTTCGAATTCAATATGCTGATGGAGTCAGGTTCCTACGATCTTGACATGAAGCTGAGCGACTATCCAGCCGACGTGCTTGAGCAGCTGTTGTACGGAAAAGCACGCAAAGTAGAGGTGCAGTTCGGCGGTAAAACAATCAATGTGACTGTAGAAGGCGTTATTGAGAAGTTCACGAACAAGTACATCAAACGCGATCTGAAGACGATGTCCGAACGGACGCAGAAGGCAGTAACGCCTTACATAACGGAAGGCCCATGCTCCAGCTGTCATGGTGCGAGACTTAGTCAAGCAGCGCTCAACTGCCGCATCAATGGCTATAACATTGCAGACTTCTCTGCCATGGAGGTCGGACGACTCATCGAAGTCGTTCGCGAGATCGACGATGCTGTCGCAGCGCCAATCATCAAGTCATTGACAGAACGGCTGCAGCATTTGGTCGAAATCGGACTCGAGTACTTGACGCTTGACCGCGAGACGGATACGTTATCCGGCGGCGAATCGCAGCGAGTCAAGATGGTGAAGCACCTGAGCGGCAGTTTGGTCGATGTCACTTATATTTTCGACGAGCCAAGCGTTGGCCTTCATCCTCGCGATGTTCATCGGTTGAATGAATTGCTGCAGAAGCTGCGGGACAAAGGGAACACGGTCATTGTCGTAGAACATGATCCCGATGTCATCAAGGTAGCCGACCATATCGTTGACGTCGGACCTCACGCGGGCAGCCGAGGCGGTACCATCGTATACGAAGGCAGCTATGAAGGCTTGCTCGAGTCCGGTACGCTTACCGGCAGCTTCATGAAGCGTCCGCTGCAGTTGAAGCAGGATTGCAGGCAGCCATCAGGCAAATTGTCCGTGCACAATGCATCCTTGCATAACCTGCAGAACGTAAGCGTCGACATCCCAACCGGCGTACTGACAGTCGTTACTGGTGTGGCGGGTTCGGGCAAAAGCACGCTGATCAACGATGTATTCCTTCAGCAGCATACCGATGCAATCGTAATCGATCAATCGGCGGTTGGCGTATCGACACGTTCGAATCCAGCCACCTATACAGGCATTATGGATGATGTCCGCAAAGCTTTCGCATCTGCGAATAAGGTGAATCAAGGGCTGTTCAGCTTCAACTCCAAGGGAGCTTGCGAGAACTGTCAAGGTCTTGGCGTAGTCTATACGGACATCGCATTCCTCGACAGCGTGAAGCTTCCCTGCGAAGTGTGCGGTGGCAAGCGATTCAAGGAAGAAGTGCTCGAGTATAAGCTGAATGGCAAATCCATAGCCGATGTTCTAGAGATGACAGTAGAGCAGGCACTGGCATTCTTCGAGTTGAAAGAGGTAGTAAAGAAACTTCAGGCCATGAGCGATGTAGGTCTCAATTACATTACGCTCGGTCAGCCGCTCAGCACGTTGTCTGGCGGCGAATGCCAACGGATCAAGCTTGCAAGCGAGCTGCATAAGAAGGGCAGCATCTATGTGATGGACGAGCCAACAACCGGCCTGCACATGTCCGATATCGGTCAGCTTCTCGGCATTATGAATCGTCTTGTCGATGCTGGCAATACGGTCATCGTAATCGAGCACAACCTGGATGTAATCAGTCAAGCGGACTGGATTATTGACATGGGTCCAGACGGAGGCAGCAAGGGCGGTCAAGTGGTGTTCGAAGGGACGCCGACGCAGATCGTTCACGAAGAACAGTCGATTACGGGTAGATACTTGAAGTAATGAAAAGGGCAGTCCAAAGGTCAATGATTTGACCCTTGGACTGCCCTTCGTGCATGTTACTTCATCGTTCCGAGCCAGCCGGCGAGATTGGCGATATCCGTATCGCTTAGTTGGCCTTTGAATGCCGGCATGCCGCCGCCGCCTTCATTGATGCGTTGCGTGATTTGATCAACCGACAGCTTGCTGCCGACCTTCTGCAGGTTAGGCCCCATACCGCCAGCTAGATCTACCGCATGACAGCTGATGCAGTTGGCCTCGTACACGGTTTTCGCTGCAGCGGCATCAACCGTACCGCCGCTTGTATTCGTGTTGTTGCCGTTTCCGGTCGATTCATTGTTGCCTGTTGTTTCGCCATTATTGTTGTTGTCCTCGTCCTTATTGCCGCCGCAAGCGCTTAGCGTAAGAGCGAGCGCAAGCGCCATAAAACCAATCATCCACTTGGACTTCACCATGCTGTACACCTCATTCTTAGTATTATTTTCATACGATTCCCTCAAACTTCGCTCCATATTCGGATATCCAAATACATAACGCATAACGAGGCATAAGCTGGACAATCTAAACATGGGTTTTGAAAATAATAACAGGCGAAGCCGGTGAATCGAGGTGATCGCGATTGGACATAAACGAGGATGTCGTGAGGCACTTAACGGAGCTAAGGCGAAGACTGCTCATTGTGTTCAGCTGCTTCCTTGTGTCGATGTGCGGCGGACTCTACGGGTCGCCCCGAATCCTGCAGTACATCAAGAGTACGTCTGCGGCAGACGTTCAGTGGAATGTGTTCTCCTTCACGGACGGACTGTTCATTTACCTGCGATGCGCGTTTCTGATCGCCATGCTGTTCACATTGCCCGTGCTGCTATACCAAGCTTGGGCATTCGTTAGGCCTGGTCTGACGCCAAGAGAGGCGAAAGGGACGCTGGCGTATGTGCCTGTGTCGTTCCTATTGTTCCTTGGAGGCGTATCGTTCAGCTACTGGGTCGTGTTCCCGATGATGCTGCGTTTTATGGTGAAGATGAATCAGACGATCGGAGCGACAGAGACGTACGGGATCGACAAATATTTCGTGTTTATGTTCAGCGTCGTATTCCCGCTCGGCGTAGCATTCGAGATGCCGCTCGTGATGCTGTTCTTAACACGTCTCGGCTTGCTTACGCCGGAGAGGATGAATGTCTCGCGCAAATACGCTTATGTAGGCTTAGCAGTAGTAGGCGCTTGCATATCGCCGCCGGATTTCGTCTCCCATCTGTCTGTCACGATCCCGCTGCTGGTGTTGTTCGAGATTAGCGTACTCTTCTCCAAAAGGTACGCGCGGCGTCAAGCCGCATTCCCATATTCCGATCCAAATCCAGATCCAGCATAACCAAACAGTATCGTAAAGGAGAATCTACATGTTCAATAATATCGGTGTTTCCGGGCTAGTCATTATCCTGCTGATCGCGCTGATCGTCTTCGGACCTTCCAAGCTGCCGATGCTCGGCCGGGCATTCGGCGATACGCTGCGCGAATTCCGCAGCTCGACGCGAGGCATCGTAGAAGAAGACACGCAGACCTCGATTGAGCAAGAGAAGAAGGATTCTCAGAAGCTGCTGTAATTACAACTAGGGAACCTGCATTACGCTAATCAAACAAGAAGGGCCTTATCGATGAGATAAGGCCCTTCTTCATGGATTGCATCAGACGAGCATGCCGCCTTTGCCGTGATATTTCAAAATGCCTTCAGCAGCCCGATAGGCGAGTGCGCCAACCGTATCGGTCGGGTTGTAGCCTGCATTTTGCGGGAAAGAACTAGCCCCTACGACAAACACATTCTCAGCGTCCCACATCTGGCTGAAATTGTTGATCGCTGAATCGCCAGCATCTGCTCCCATAATGACGCCGCCGGTATTATGAGTAGACTGATACGTCATAATCTCGTAAGGACCGAGATCCTTCAAGTAATCGACGTGATCAGCGCCCATTTCCTTCATAATCTCGGAGCACTTCAACGCCAAATATTTGGCCAGCTCACGATCTTGATCTTCGAAGTCGAACGTAATCCGAATGAGCGGATCGCCGTAAGCATCCTTATAGGTCGGATCAAGGTCCATGTAATGATGCTTGTATGACATCGACGAGCCTTGCGCGCCAATGCTGAGCGTGCGATTCGCATATTTGAGCGAGTTGGCTTTGAACTCAGAACCCCAAGATGCCGTACCGGAAGGCACCGGATTGTTCTGAATCGGCCGCGCTCCGGATTGGGTCAATGTAATAACGCCGCCATGGATGAAATTCAGATTGCTATGGTCGAAGTTATCGCCATTGTAGTCATCGATCGATACACCTAGCGCACCTGCACCGGCGTACGTATTGAACTGTTCCTTCTCGAAGAAACCTGCCGCGCTTCCTTTGATCACCTGATACGCATAGTTTTTGCCGATCGCGCCGCTGCCAGTCGAAGGGTCATACGCCTTGCCCAGTCCAGACAATAGGAGCAGCCGTGTATTGTTGAACACATAGCTGGCTGCGACGACGATATCTGCGGGCTGAATAATCTCTTCGCCAGTCGTCACATCGATGTACATGACACCGGTTGCTTTGCCGCCCTTATGTATGATGCGTCTCACATCGGAGTGGCTTCTAATTTCAAATTTGCCCGTTTTGTTCGCTACGGGAATAACGGTGACAACCGGATCGGCCTTGGCACCGTATTCGCAGCCGAACCGCTCGCAATAGCCGCAATATTGGCACGCCGCACGCGCGATTCCATCCGGATTCGTATACGTCTGCGACAGATTGGCCGAAGGCATCATATAAGGATGGAGCTTCATGCGTGTTGCGGCGTCCGAGAACTTCTGAAGAGCAGGGGACTTCTTCATCGGAGGCGTCGGATAGTCGGCGCTGCGTTTGCCGCCGAGCGGGTTCGTCTCGCCGGATATTCCCGCCGTCTTCTCGAATTTGTCGTAATACGGCTCTAACTGGTCGTATGTGATGCCCCAGTCTTGGATCGACATGCCAGCGGGCAGTTTATTTTTGCCATAACGTTCAATCGTCTTGCTCTTGATCTGGAAGTCGTACGGCAGAAAACGATACGTATGTCCATTCCAGTGAACTCCAGAACCGCCAAGGCCGGTTCCGAGCAGGAAGGAGCCATACGAGCGCATAGGCAGCGCGCGTATCTTCTCATTGCTGCGGAAAGTGATCGTTTCCTTGGACAAATCTTGGAATAATTCATAACGCAGCGCATATCGAAGCTCGTCATGCACCATGAAATAATCTTCTGTCTTCCGTTCCTTGCCGCGCTCGAGACCAACGACGTTAAGCCCTGCCTTCGTCAGTTCCGCTGCAATAATACCGCCCGCCCAGCCTACGCCGGCAATGACGACATCGGTTTTCGGTAATGTTTTTGCCATAACCCGTCTCCTTAATCTGCTAATGTGCCGCCATATGATCCTGCAGGCTGCTCGGCTCGATTGGCGTATACCCCTTATCGATCGTTGCAGTGTAGCTCATTTGGTTTCCTGGATAGCCCCGCATGCGCCAGCCATTCATATTCGCGTTGCCGCCGTACAGCGGATCGCTGTATGCGCCTTCGAGCGTGTTCGTCCGCAGCATTTTGAAAAAAGCGCTTGCCGAAATCGTCGTCAGCTTCGCCGTATCGGACTCGAAGTCCTTGAGCACAGCATCCATCTCTTCAGGTGCCAATGACGTGAAGCCCTTCTGATACTTCGAGTTGCTGTAATTGTCGAGCTCGCGAATGCCGATCTCATAAATCTCGCGCCGCTTCAGACGGCCTTGGTACCCTTGCTCTTTCTCGCCGGCATAGAACGGAGGACTCATATAGTCCCTGCCGTTGAACCCATAATCACCGGCAAGCTGATGGTCAATGAAGAAGGCAACGCCGAGAGCTGTGGCGCCTGGACCATTATCATCCTCTGGGAAAATGCGCTCTGCGGCGCTTTCTACGATTCGGTACTGCTCTTGCGTGAAGAACATGAGAGCTCGGTTATAGTTCTTCACTTCATTGGCGGCAGCGCCCGTATCCGTAGGTGTCTTGTCCGTTGTATCTTCCGTTGAATCTTTCGTGTTGCACCCGATAATGGTGCTTAATGCGCCGCCGACGACAAGGCCGCCAAGCGCATAACCTGTCGTCTTCAGAAATTTACGACGGGAGCTGCTGTGAACGGCTTGCTCAGCTTCTTGTGTTCTCGTGTCATTCGAACGGTCTGTCTCTTCATGCAAGCGATCTTGATCGGTTGGCATCATCACATTCCCTCCTGAAATGTAATTCCTAGTCGCACGTTTATTATTTTCCAACCAAACATGAATATTCATTTCAGCAGCAAGGAGATGCTAACGACAGCAACAAGCCTCAAGCAGGGAGGATTAAGAGATGAGAATGAAATCGATGACAACGGTAATAGCAGCATTAGGAGCATTATTGCTTCTATACGGATGTGCAAGTACAGGGGATAACGTTGGCATACATACCGAGCGTGGTGTTCATGAGTCCGCCGTAAGAAATCCGGATATCATCCCATCCCATGACGGTATGAAGACGATGACCACGAACCGTAATGGAACAACAACGAATGGGATGGGCACGACCGTGTACAGCATGATCGGCAGCTCAGGCCTGCATTCCACCGGATTCTCCGCTCATCTGGAATCGAGGCTTAGCGGTGTGGGCATCTCCGATGTTCGTGTGTTTGTATTCGATGATACGGTTGTGCTGGCAACCGCCAAGAAGGTGTCGAGCGCTTCCCAATACGACGAGGTGCAGCAGAAGCTGCTCAGCCCGACGGAGGGATCATCGGGGACTGGCGTTACGCCGGGTGAAGGGTTAGGCGGCATGAAGGGAACCGATACATCCAGCCACGATAATCTGACGCTTGCGTCGAAGCAAATCCAGAATTTCATGGGCGGCAAAGTAAAGGTGCTGACAGTGGAAAGCGCCAAGGCGGTCCAATTGATTGAGCAAATTCGGACAGATGCCACGGCGGACAAGCTGTCCCCGGCGAAGATCGCAGGCGAATTCCAGACGCTGCTGCAGATCGTTGAGCGCAGTGGTAACAAATAGAAGAAGAGCATCTGCCTACGGCTGCTGAGCCGATGGGCAGATGCTCTTTCTCTGTCTTAGGAGCTCGTGACTGAATTGCGAAGCTCTTGAATGTCCAGCATAGGCGGACGTCCGTACATTCGTGCATATTCGCGGCTGAATTGAGATGGGCTCTCATAGCCGACTCGGAAGGCTGCATCAGATGCGTGAAAGGATTCAGCCAGCATCAAGTGCCGGGCATTCTGCAATCTTATCGTCTTCTGATATTGCAAGGGGCTCATCGCCGTCACGCGCTTGAAATGCTTATGAAAGGCAGATGTGCTCATATTGACCGATTTGGCAAGCTGTTCAATCTCGAGCGGCTCGTCATATTGCCGGACGATCTGCCGAATGGCTGTCGCAATGCTATGCGCTTGGCTGCCGAGAACAGCGAATTGTTGGATGAGACCACCTTGTCCGCCTTGCAGGACGCGGTATAGAATCTCGCGGATGATGAGCGGCGATAAGATCGGAATATCAATCGGTCGATCCAATAGCTGTAGGAGCCGGACGATGGCTTCAAGCAGTTCAGGTGACGTTCGATTCAACATAATGCCCCTTGTTGGATTCACAGGTGACTGTATAGGCTGGTCCATCGCGTGTACGAGGTCTAGAATGATATCGATATCGAAGCTGAGCTTCAAGCTCAAGTATGGGACCGCAGGGGAAGCCTCAATTACCTTGCTGATGACAGGCAGCTCTACGGAGGTGACGACATAAGTAGACGGATCATATCGGTACGACTCATCGGCGAGGGTGGACATCTTCGCCCCTTGAGCTACGACGCAGATAGACGGTTTATAGACGGACCCCAGCGGTTCGGACATACCTGTCGCATGCATCAATGTCAAATGGGGAACAGCTGTCTGGTGGGTGCCAGTCGCTGGTGCATGGCGCAATATTAAGGCTGTTAGCTGTTTCATAGCTTGTTCGATTCGAACGGAATCACTCATGTTTGACAGTCCTTTCGAGCATTCACGGAATGGATATCGCGGTACTTCGATCATAACGATTATGAAGAGAATTAGGCAAGGATTGAATAGGTATGATCTAACCGATTATTCCCATCGCCCTCTATAATCACAATATAAAGTCGCAGTCAGATCCACGAACAAGATGATCTGCGAGATCAATGAATAGAGGAGTGGCGAACGATGAGTTTGAATGGTCAAGTAGCAATCGTAACAGGTGCATCCCGCGGTATTGGCCGCCAAATCGCAATCCAGCTTGCACAATCCGGCGCGAAGGTGGTCGTCAATTATGCCTCGAATCCAGAGAAGGCAGATGAGGTTGTTCAATTGATTACGAAGGCAGGCGGTCAGTCAACTGCCATCCGGGCTGATGTGAGCCGCGTCAGCGAGATCGAGGCTCTATTCGCAGAGACACTGGAGCGATTCGGGCGCATTGACATACTCGTCAATAATGCAGGCATTATGAAATGCTCATCGATCGCAGATGTGACGGAGGAAGAGTTCGATCGGCAATTTGCCATCAATGTGAAAGGCACTTATTTCGCTTGCCAGCAAGCCATGAAGCACATGGAAGCAGGAGGGACGATCATCAACTTCTCCACCTCCGTATCCGGGGCCATGCTTCCGACGTATAGCGTATACGGAGCGACCAAAGGTGCAGTCGAGCAGCTGACTCGACAGCTGGCGAAGGAGTTCGGTCCTAAGAACATTACAATCAACTGCATTGCTCCTGGCCAAGTGTCGACGGAGCTGTTCCTGAGCGGCAAATCACCGGAGTTAGTCGATTCTTTCCGTCGAATGAATGCATTCGGCCGGCTAGGCGAACCAGAAGATATCGCAAATGCGATCGATCTTCTCGTAAGTGACAAGGCGCGGTGGATCACGGGGCAGACGATCCGCGTGAACGGCGGATTCAATTAAGCGGTACATGTGTGTCCCTATATTTGTGGTATAGTATGAAGGAAGTTTGAACCAATCGGTATAATCCTTGATGCTGAATAACGAGTATAAGGGAGGCACAACAAATCTTCATGGAAACATTCGCGGAATTTACAGCTCGCATCGAGCACCCGCAGCACCGGGAACGAATGGAGACGGTATTGAATTGGGTTGCCGAGAAGTATCCCCAGCTAGTGCCGAAGATCGCATGGAACCAGCCGATGTTTACGGATCATGAGACGTTCATCATCGGGTTCAGTGTCGCTAAGCATCATATCGCCGCTGCCCCTGAGCGGGCAACCATGATTCACTTTGCGGATCAGCTCGCGCAGGCGGGCGTTGACCGCACGGACCAGCTTATTCGTTTCAAATGGGACAAACCCGTTGATTACGATTTG
Source organism: Paenibacillus sp. CCS19 (assembly GCF_033239625.1). NCBI lineage: Bacteria > Bacillati > Bacillota > Bacilli > Caryophanales > Paenibacillaceae > Paenibacillus > Paenibacillus sp. CCS19. The sequence goes on along the minus strand of NZ_BTCK01000029.1, from coordinate 64,708 downwards.
TTGGCTCAATTGATCGAATTCAACATCGAAGATAAAGCAGATTGTAAGACTTTCTGGCGCAAGTAGAAACATGAAGGCAGCCGTTCCCATAAGAACGGCTGCCTTTTTTATCTTCATATGCACATGATGCTATCTGCTTGCAAAATATTCTCGTGTTTCTTGACGCGACTCAGGCGTTAATACCCGATCCAGCTCTTCGTTCAGCCACGTAAGCGACTTGTTGCGCAGGACGTTCCGCATGCTTTCTTCTGCTTCGCGCATGGTTAGGTTGATCAAACATGGAGAAGCTTTGGAGCATGCCGCATACTCCTCGTCACGGCACAGGTAGCTGTTATCTTTAATGTTCTTGCACTGAAAGATCGGGGACTTGCCCTCGACAGCTTCAACGACGTCCCAGAACGAAATCTCTTGAGGTGCCTTCGCTAATCGATAACCGCCTTTCACGCCAGGGACAGAACGTACAATGCCAGCTTTCGACAGTTTGCCGAAGATTTTCGATAGATAGGTTTCGGAGACGCCTTGAAAAGCGGATAGTTCCTTGATTCCGATTGAAGCATCGGGAGGAAGATCGATCAAATATACCAAGCAATGCAGTCCATATTCAACGCCAATACTATACTGCATGCAGCACCTGCTTTCTAGTCATCAAGATTGTTATAAATCATCTTAGGTGGATTCAATATCCTTGTCAAACAAACACGATTCGAATTGACATGAGCGATTCTTTGCGTTATATTATGGACATAGTTAATCGACGATAAACATTGTCGACGATAAAATCGTAATCATGAATCCACAATATGATCATTGGAGGAACAACAAGATGAACATTCGATTCGATCACACCAAAGCAAACCCAGGCGCCATGCAAACGATGTTGAAGCTGGAAGGTTTTATTCAGACGGCAGGTCTTGATCCTATTCTGTATGAGCTCATTAAGATCCGAGCATCGCAAATTAACGGCTGCGCGTTTTGTCTGGATATGCACACACGCGAAACGCGGAAGATGGGCGAGACGGAGCAGCGTATTGCACTCGTAAGCGTGTGGCGGGAGTCACCTGTCTATACGGATAAAGAAAAGGTTGTGCTCGAACTGACGGAGGCTGTAACTCGTATTTCGGAGCAAGGCGTACCGCAGGATCTGTATGACAGAGTGCGCGCGCACGTCGATGAAGCCGAATATGTAACGATCATTATGGCGATTAATACGATCAACGCTTGGAACCGTATTGCGATCTCCACGGGAATGTTCCCAGCGAAAGCCTAACGTTCACACAGCGAAAACCCCGTACATGAAGATGTGCGGGGTTTCACTGTTTCGCTCGAAATATTGAGGTAGTATGAGTTATATGCCGGAGGTCGCTCTCGCTCTTGTCTCGCGAAGTAATGTCTATTATGATAGATCTACTTAGATAAACCCAATTTCATACAATCGAGAACAGGTGTCCGATCGGCAAGCTTGCTTGTCTGTCGGATTAAAAGGGAAGTTCGGTGCAATGCCGACGCGGTCCCGCCACTGTAACGGAGGAGCAGGCAGCATATGCGTCGCCACTGGTCAGACTTGATCGGGAAGGCAGCTGCCGCGCAACGATTCCGAAGCCAGGAGACCTGCCTGTTCTGACGACACTGCTGTACCTACGGGAGATAGGGAGGTGTTAGACGACTCATCATCATGATCCATCATGGTTATGAAGGCGTCTTTCCCTATGCATTAGTTACAGGGGAAGACGTCTTTTTGTCGTTAGAAGAGTAATAGAGTGTTCGATTTGAATATCGCAGCGACAAGCGGATATAAGGGAGGGCTCCATGCATGCGGCACGAAATCATTCATTTATTGTCCCATGTGGAAGACGAGCAGCACATGATCGGAGTCATTACGAACTTGAATGTCGATGCTTATACAAGCTTGCTCCATCATCTGGCGTATACGTCCCCAAGCACGCAAGCGCGATGGCAGGAACTGATGGATAAGCTGCTTCGATAATCTTTCATCGGATTTATTGAAATTAAGGATAGCAATTATGAATAAAATGTGCGAATATATATTGAGCTATCTGAATAAATATTCACATCGTGCTAACAATCGTCTGAGGATGGGATCAAATGCTTAGAGAATCGATATTGAACAAAAAAGCAGGAATCATCACATACGGAATGACGCCGCCGAAAGCGTCGAATACGGCTGAGAAAATCGCTGAAATCTCGCAAAAACAGATTGAACGGTTGAAGAACGTTGACATAGACGCATTGATTCTATATGACGTCCAAGAGGAATCCGATCGGATCGAAGAGGAGCGGCCTTTCCCTTACATGGCCATGCTCGATCCCGAAACGTACAGCGAGCAGTATCTCCACGAACTCGACGTTCCGAAGATCATCTACCGCTGCGTTGGCAAATACTCGGAAACCGAACTGACGAATTGGCTGACGAAGAGCAGCGCCCAAGAACGCTTCAGCGTGTTCGTCGGCGCATCCTCAAGCCAACAGCAAGTAACGCTTGAGCTGACAGATGCGTATAAGCTGAGCAGCCTGCATAACAGCAGTCTCACATTCGGTGGCGTTATTATTCCAGAGCGTCATTCGAAGAAGAATGATGAACATAAACGTGTCGTGAACAAAATGAAGCAGGGGTGCAGCTTCTTCGTCTCGCAAGCAACGTTCAACGTAGAAGCATCGAAGAGCTTCTTATCCGATTACTACCACTACTGCAACGAGCTCGAGATCGGCATGGTGCCCATCTTGTTCAATCTGGCGCCATGCGGCTCGACGAAGACGCTCGAGTTCATGAAGTGGCTTGGCATCAGCATTCCTCGCTGGCTGGAGAACGAGCTCAAATATTCGTCGGACGTACTCGATAAGTCGATCCAGCTGACGAATAAGATCTTCGAGGAGCTGCTTGAGTTCGGCCTTGAGAAAGGCATTCCGGTCGGCTGCAGCATCGAAAGCGTATCGACCCGCAAGGTCGAGATCGAAGCCTCGATCCAAATGTTGAACGACATCAAGTCGCTGATCGATAAGAAGCGGCTTGTCGAAATTGCACGGTAGTGAATAGGGGGACAGCCGATCAGGATGATCGGCTGTTTTTATTTTGTGCATCAGAGAGCATGATCTAAGGTTTATGTAAAATTTATACACAAATCGATAGTTTGTTGATATATTTGGAATGTTGTCAAATAAAAGGGAGGTTGTGCGGTTGAAACGTATTTCACTACAATCACTCATCATGATCCTGCTATTATTCTCGATCTCGGTACCGACAGCATTCGCAGAAAAGAAAGAGAAAGGTGATGCCAATCCGTACGGCTTGGAAATCCAAGCTTGGACAGCGAACGGCGTTACCGAAGTTACGGTCCATGCTTATGCAGTTGACCCAGCAGCAGCTCCCCCAAGCGGTATCCATTCGCTGGATCTGACGGCATACGATGCGTCGGACAAAAAGTTGTTCACGCAGAGCTATGATTCAACAGAGAAGCTGTCCATCTACGAAACGTTAAAGCTGCAGCTCGATAAGAAGGGCAGGCAGGTAAGCAAGGTTCATGTAGAAGCTTCGATACCGGTGCCGAGAGATACGAAAAAAAATCCAAAGACTTATACGCTCGAAGCTGCAGCTCCAGTCAAAGTTCGTCCAGATCTGACCGTCATTAACGCCGCTGCCCCGTCTGTTGTGAATGCAGACGAGCCGTTCACGGTTAAGGTGGAATTGAAGGAGTTAAGCGGTCAGTCCGGTGTAACAGGTCGAGTTGATCTGCTGAACGGCGATCAAGTGCTGGCAACCTATAATGAGATTACGGTAGGACCTGGGAAGACTGTACCTGCGGCATTCTCGGCACAGCTCCATGAGCCTGGCGATTATACGCTCGCGGTTCGTATTATAAAGACGGACATTGCGCAGTCTGATTTCTCCAATGATCTGACCTACGTGAAGGTGCATGTCGAGCCTTCCGTTAGCACGTTGCCAATTCCTATGTATAACTCCCAATACTTCTGTTCCGCTGCGTCCGAACATCATGTTGTGAAGCTTAGAGATGGCATTTTCGTTGAAGGCGAGGATGTTTATTCGCAAAGCGAAGCTTTTGTGTTCGATGCACGCGTTACTGGCGGAATCCTTCAAGGGGGCTCCATTGCAGTTGAACTTCATGGGCAAACAACAGGCAATACGTATTCCAAGAACTGGTCCAATTTGGTCTATGATGGAAGTCAAGGTCCAAACTATCGCTTGGATGATGCCAGTCAAGGGTTCATGCTCAATCTGTCGGATACGCCGGACGGAAACAGCTCGGTAGCTATTAATATTAACGCCGGAAGCCTGAATGGCAGCTACTTCTACGGTGGCGAATGGCATCCGCAAAGTTATGCATACGGAGAAATCGCAGTGGCAGAAACGAACGCTCTCGATTACAAGGTTACGATTACGAATAATGTTGGTCAAACCTATGTGAGCACGGGCACCATTAAGATCAATTACGCACCTCTCCAATCGGATAATTACGTCGATTGGGAGAATGAAAACATGCATATGTGGTCATCGAACACGAATTATCAGGGGCAATTATCAAATTATTAAGGACGGAAAAACAGCCGCTTTCTAATCTCGTATTAGAAGGCGGCTGTTTGTTTCATACTAGAAGGAAGGACGTGATGGATGGGTGGCAAGCGGCTTGATCATTGAAGTTAAGGCTTCTTATGCACTGAACTATTTGATTTATATCCAGAACGCAGTGATGAATAGGAGAGCAATCCCAGAGGAACGGAGCTTGAAATTTCCTTATCTCAATAGTGAAGACTGGCATCTGACCGATGACAATTTCGAGGTTGTCTTTGCAGAGGTTTGGGAAGAAATGTTGGCCAAAGTGTGTGCGAATCCGCAGATCGACCACAACGGTATTGTGGAAACAGAACGGCTTGCGTTAATGAAATTGTTCCGGCAAGGTTATGATGGGATACGAGGCTATGAAGAAAGCGGACAGTCGTTCCACGCTTGGTTCGGCGGATCCTTCGGACAATATGCCATCGAGAGGCTCATTGATAACAAGGCATTGAATGAATTATATGCACAATTAAGCCCGCATACGAAGCTTTCCAAGCTGTTGATTATGGTGATCTACGATGAGGCAATACTTACGAATGGGCTTCGGAAACAACAATCGAACATCTTAGTTGCGTCGTTCCATCAATTGAATCGCGCTTACGATCGAATAGCAGAACTTATTAAGCGCATAGAGAAAGAGGGCGAATAAGTAATAAGTATGTATCGTTCAGGTGACCCTTCCGCTAATATACCGATCGGCCGCTTGCACGAAGTGGAAGGACGGCAATTGCTGCTCCATCGCACAGGATCTGGGGGACCTGCAGTTGTTATCCTGCCTGGCGCCGGGTTCGTTGGACTAGATTACTGGAATTTACAAGAAGCACTCGCTCAACGTACAACTTGTGTGATTTACGATCGAGCAGGGACCGGATGGAGCAGTTCCGTTAGGCTTCCCCGCAGTGCAGAGGAAGTTGTCGTAGAATTAAGGCGGTTATTGCAAATTGCCGATATCCCAGCACCTTATCTGTTCGTTGGACACTCGATTGGGGCAATCTATGCGCGTCGATATGCGCAGCTGTATCCGGATGAGGTTGCAGGCTATATCTTATTGGATCCCGCTCATGAAGGGCTGCTTCATGCTCCGAAGGTACGCAAACGAGATAAGCCGCTGCAAATATGGAACACGCTTCGGGTGCTGCTGCAATATAAGCGGATCTATCGACCTTTATTCGAACAAGCTCTTTCAGAGTGGCCGAAACCAATCCGTGAGCAATTGATCGGCTGCCATCTTCGATCGCAATGGACAATGATACAGGAGGGACGTAACCTGTCGAGCACGCTCTATCAAGAGATGATACGTGACGGAAGCGTGCCGGATGTCCCTGTGATTGTCCTAACTGCCCTAGAAATCGATCCGATGCAGGCCGTAACTCTTCCTGATTCCTACTTGCAAGCTCTGAACGATTTCAAAAACCACTTGAATACGGTATTTGCTAAGTCCGTATCAAATGGCGAGAATCGCGCTATTAATAATGCTGGGCATAGCTGGATTCACATAAACCGACTTGATGCCGTCAGCCAGGCCGTCAGTGATCTGATGGATCAACTAAAGAGATGCCCGAAGTAAAAGAAGTCCACGGCAGCCGCGGGCTTCTTTTATATTCGAACTAGATCACGCAAGGCGTTGGCTCTAACGGCTGACTCGTTCCTGCTGGCTGACAATATGCGTAATAATGGAATGACATGACTGGCGAATGCCGGCAACGAAGCCGAAGGCGGGACCATGCGTGTGGCTGGCCAGCGTTCCGGCAAAATACAATCCAGGTATGCTGCATTCGAAATGCTCGCTTAGGAAGGGAAAGCCTTGGAAGGGTTGGGGTTCCCGGTGGATGGCGCTTAATAGTTCAGGCGCCAAGAAAGGCAGGAGATTCAATTGGATACGATAGCCGGTGGCGCTGATCACGTGATCAACCAACCGAGTCTCGCCATTGGAGAGTGTAAGATAAGCCTTGCCGTCATCTCGAGCTTCTGCTCGAGTAATCTCGACGCCGCCTGTCGCTTTTACCTTGCCGTCTACATAAGGCTTCAGGAATAACGCGACGCTGCCGCGCCTCGGCGTATTCCATCGCTCTTCTTTGACTTCAATAGGTTGGCGATAAAATTGTTCGGCCGATTCGATGAGACGCAGCCCAGAGGCTGTATTGTCTTCACCTGCGTAACGAACCTCTTCGCTGCGGAAGAGCAGCTCTGCATCGCTTCCGGCCAAGTGCAGCAGCGCAGCAGCTTCCCAGGCGCTTTGTCCGCTTCCGATGACGGCAACAGTAGAGCCCTTGAATCGATCGAACTCCGTTTGCCCGAAGGTATGCGTGAGCAAGGAAGGCGGTAGAGACCGGAGTTCCTTCGGTATGTAGCTGAAATGCTGCAAGCCTGTTGCTACAATAACGCGAGAGGCCATCAATCTTTTACCTGTTTCTGTAACAACGGTATATCCGGATGCGGAATGCGTAACTTCAGTCGCTAATTCCGGCGTAAAGTCCACGCCCGCTTTATTCGCGAACCAGAAGCCGTATTCAACGAATGCTGGACGGGGAAAAGGAGCTTCGAGCGGCGTGTTAGTCTCTTCGCCGAATCGTTCAATCGTCCACTTATCTTCGTTGTCCGAGAGACTGATGTACAGTGGATTGGTGCGGATGAACATATTCTGAGGCATCTGCTCTTTCCAGAAGTGCATCGGCCTGCCGAGCAGCGCATAGGACAGTCCAGCGGCCTTGGCATGCGCGGCAAGCGATATGCCGTAAGGACCCGCCCCGATAATAACGAGATCAACTATTGGAAATCCCTCCTTGGCAGCTCTATTAAGAATGTGAATATACCAAGAATTATAAGTGGTTTAGTAAGAATTACAAGCCTAATATTACTGATCGTCCTATTGAACAGGCTTCCAATTCAAACTTAAATAAAGCCGCATACTTGCGGCTTTGGCTTTATTGCATTTCTTAATATGCAGCACCGTATTTGTTCCGATATTCGGTTGGAGACATACCTGTTGCGAGGCGGAACGCCTTCGAGAAATAGTGAATGGACGAGAAGCCGTGCTTAGACGCCATATCGGTAATCGACAGGTTCGTGCACACCAGCTGTTCCGCAATCCGGTGAAACTGCAGCCGCTTCACATATTCATTAGGCGAGCATCCCGTGTTCGCCTTGAACAGGACGTGAAACCGGCTTTTCTTTAATCCCTGTTCGCTAGCCCAATCGTACAAATTCCGCTCGCACGATTCGTACGTTTCCTGTTCGATTCGATCCAGAATGCGAGAAATTCGCGGATCGCGGGCGCCATCCTTCAGAGCCGCCGCCACATATTGATGGAGGAACGTCTGGAAGGCACCATTATACTGAAGCCTGTCCCACGGATTCCGGTAACTGAGAATCTCCGGCGGCGGCGTCAGCGCGTTGAAGTACGACATCCAGAGTTGAATGTTAGGGCTGTGAATCACTTCGTTCAGCTCAATCGTCGGATGAGGGGAGATGAGTTCCTCGCGACAGGCTTCAATCGAGCAGAAATAGTCCCGTTGATATTGAAAAGCCGGTCGGTCTACATGCTGCCAATCGAAATAAACGCATCGTTGAACCATCGGCTCCTGTGCGTCCGCCATCCATCGATGCACCGAGCTTGCGGCAATATAGACGAGGGAACCAGGCTGCAGCTCGAAGCTCGTCCCGTTAAGTTCAAGCAGCCCTTTGCCAGATTCAATGAGAATAATGGCACTGGCATAACATTTGCGTACAGAGCATTGCTCATTAGGGGCGAACACATACTTTTGTGCAAAAAGAAGCAAAGGGTTAAAAGCCGAATAGCGCGTAACATAATCGACTCGAAAGCTATAAACTGGGATTCTCACACTGCTCGCCTCCGTCAACGAACCTTATCATACAACCTATTATATTGGAATAAAGGACAAATCAATATCATTTTGACCAAAGACACGCAGATCCGCCGCACCTATACTGTTGTTATAAAGTGAACAGCAGAATGGATCGGAGCTGAGCATAATGGACAAAACGACAACTAACACTAGCAGAAACAAACTGATTCTCAAGTATCCAACTTCGTGGTGGAACAACAAGTGGAGAGAAGGACTGCCGTCCGGCAACGGAAGAATCGGCGCATTGGTCTACGGTGCGGTTAAGGAAGAGACCGTCTTGCTCACTCATGAGGATCTCTGGCATTGGGGACGCAAGGCGGAGCTTCCCGATGTCAGCCATACGCTGTCGGAAACCCGCAAACTCATGGACGAAGAGAAATACCTCGAGGCGAGTTGGCATTTGACGAATGCATTGGAAGACAGAGGCTACGATACGGAGCTTGCTTCCCGATTCCCGTTAGCTGATCTCAAGCTGACGATGTCGTGCGAGCATGCGTTCAAGCAGTACCGGAGAAGTCTCGACATGGAGACAGGTGAAGTTGCAGTAACGTGGCGGGATGGCGAGAAGCAATACGAGCGGAAATTGTTTGTTTCCCGGGCAGACGATGCAATCGTCTATGAAATCAATGCCGATGGACAACCATTCAACGGAGCACTGCGCCTTGCGTTCCATCCGACCAACGACCCCCGCTTAGAAGAAGCATGCAAGCAGATGGAAGCAACGGTTCGAACGAAAGTCGAGGGAAGCTTTTGTTACTACGCAGCGCGTAATGACGACGGTACGGACTTCGGCGCGGTCCTGCGTGTCGTAACGAACGCAGGTGTAGTGGATTCGGACCAGATAGGAGCGATCGGGTTCCGCGGCGCTTCGCGCGTGCTCGCCATCGTCAAGCTGTTCGTGAAGGGTGAGCATGAATCCGCATGGGAGCGCCTGAAGGATGATTTGTCTGCCCTTCCAGCAGACTACCATCAACTCTTATCGTCGCATGCAGCCATTCATGGGGCTATGTTCCGCAGTGCAAGCCTAGATCTCGGGGAAAACGTTGAAACCAGAACGAATGAGGAGCTGCTGCTGAACGCCTATGACGGGGAAGCCCCGACCGAGTTGATTGGCAAAATGTGGGCGTACGGCCGCTATCTATTCATCTCCGGTACGCATGCAGAAGGCCAACCATTCGCACTGTATGGCCTGTGGGGCGGCGATTATCAGCTCACTTGGTGCCATAACATGGCCAATGAGAACGTGCAAATGATGTATTGGCACGCTCCGGCAGGCGGACTCATCGAACTGATGACAGCGCTCATCCGTTACTACGACAGCATGATGGATGATTTTCGCGAAAATGCAAGGAAGTTGTATGGCTGCAGAGGAATCTACATTCCTGCCGGCTCGACGCCTGGAATCGGCGTGCCGAATCAGGTTGTGCCGGTCATTATGAACTGGACAGGTGCGGCGGCATGGTTGGCACGTCACTATTATGAATACTATCTGTACACCGGCGATCAAGCGCTGCTGGTGGACAAGGTGCTGCCGTTCATGCGAGAAGCTGTCTTATTCTACGAGGATTTCATCGTGATGAATGATGATGGACAGATCAAGTTTTATCCCTCTGTATCGCCGGAGAACACACCAGAGAACTTCATGCCGACGGACGGCAAACCGCTCGCGCATCCGATGCCAACGACGATTAACGCAACAATGGATTGCGCCCTGCTGAAGGAGCTGCTTACGCATCTAATCGAAGGCAGCCGAGAGGCTGGCGTATACGGCGAGGACGTGGATAGATGGGCAGAGATGTTGACGCGCATTCCTGATTACCGGGTCAATTCGGACGGTGCAATCCGCGAGTGGATGGATGTACGATTCGATGATCGGTACAATCACCGCCACTTGTCTCATATTTATCCGATCTTCCCAGGGCAGGAATTCACTAGGGAAGAGCATCCGGAACGGTTCGAAGCTTTCGAGACGGCCGTCAATAAGCGGCTCATCGGCGCTCAGACTGGCTGGTCGCTCGGTCATATGGCCGCTATCTATGCGCGGTTAGGCGATGGGAATAAGGCGTTGGAGCAGCTCGATATTTTGTCCCGATCCTGTTTATTGAACAATTTCCTTACGCTGCACAACGATTGGCGGGACATGGGCGTCTGTCTGAACATGGAGGAGGCGCCGATTCAACTGGATGCCAATATGGGCTGGGTCAATGCGGTGCAGGAGATGCTTCTCTATGTGTCGCCGACGATGGTCAAGCTCCTGCCAGCGCTGCCGGACAGATGGAAGAGGGGAAGCGTAACGGACTTACGATTCTGCACCGGTAAGCTGTCATTCGCATGGAACACTGCGGAAGAGACCTTCCAAGCCGTGCTTGTCGCGGAACGAGATACGACAATAACGTTGAAGCTGCCAACGGCATTCGAGCATTACATTTTATCGGGTCAAAATGTAACCTATACGCCATCACCGCTCGGAGAGGGCTGTTACGATATTGTGATGAAGAAGAACGGGAAGTTGATTATTGCGAGGTAAGTATATAGAGGAGGCAGTCGATCGTTACGACCGACTGCCTCTCTAACGACACATTATAATCGTCATCCTCTCGGAGCCCGCAGCATGATGGAGACGCCAACCAAACAGATTGCAGCTCCTACCCAGTCGTACAGTCAGGAGCTATCTTATCTACGAGCCAACCCCATAACACCGACAATATGATAAACACGCACAACCAACGATGCTCCTCCTAACGATCTATCCAATGTTCGCACTATGACGTCTGAAGGAAGAGGATGTAGAATAAAAGAGTCAGCTGCTCTACTAAGCCCGAACATGATCCGCACGATTACAGCTGCAGGATATGCACGTCTTGCAGTTGCTGCCCTATATGGAACTCAAACTTACAGAAGAGTATTCAAAGGTGCTATCAATTCTAGGCTCACCTGATGTGTATCCTTATTTCGTCGATGTGATCGAGAAGAAGAGAGCCAATGGATTTCGTGGCTTTACGCTCTGGATAACACTACGAGTCCACCCAACTGTCGGTCCTCATATTTCTGTGGGAGAAGATCAATTCACTTATCAAATCTCGCCTGAAGGTGTACGGCTTTTCCACTATAGACATGAATTACTTAGAATCAGGGGAAGATAGGTCCATGATATTCCATCAGGAGGCGGACAGAGTATGGATCTTTCTTGGCACTTAATCTGGAAATGTGCGTTTCTTGTACTAATGGGAATCGCACTGCTGCGCCTGTCCGGTCGTTAATCAATTGCTCAATTGAATGTTGCAACTACCGTTATTATGATCTCCATTGTCGAGCTAATTGCTCAAGGAATTATTGAGAAAACCGAATGGCGGGCAATTGTCGCAGTCGCATTGTTTCTTGCCGTGTTGGTAGTTCTGGAGCTCGCCGAAATTCGCTTCTGGAATCTCTTCTGAACTAAATTCGCAATGGGGACACACCAGCAGCAGGTAATTAACGGAATCATGCAATTGTTGAAACTTTCTCAACCTGACAATCGTCTAATGGATATCGTACGGTTTTTGAAATCCCGCTATGCGACATCATTAGATTAATTTACAGCTGAAGGGGGGAGACAGTTATCAAAACAATTGTATATCGTTCGTTATTGTTTTCGTTGCTGCCTACAATGTGTATGATCCTCTTTGAACTTTTGTACAACGATAATCAAACCAGAAATGTAACGTTAGATATGGAAGCGAATGGAATGTCCGGCATCATACAATACTTCCCAAGGAATTATTATTTCTTTTCAGAAAACCTTGGGGTCAACATCGGGATTACTTTTATCGCTTCGTTCCTCATCATCCTCTGTGCGATCTCCATCTTAAGATACACAGGAGGCCAGCGTTCCTACCGCTAATTCCTTATAAGGGCTGTTGATCAATTGGTGATCAACAGCCTTTTTGCGTGCGTCTGAATAGTTGTTCGAACGAACGGGGAAGTTAAACATCGTTCCAGAACAACTACAAAGGAGTTGAACGACATTGAAAAAGATTGCTTATTCAATGTTTTTGGCAACAATGCTTATGATGAGCGCAGCTGCAGTCCCTACATTTGCTGAAAGTAACGACATTGAGGTTGCGGCAACGACGGCTACAGGCAACATGAACACCTATGGCACGAACAACACAGGCTACGGCAACAACTATGGGAATTCCGTCACCGGATACGGTACGAATAACGGCCTGAACGCGAACAACTATCGTGCGAATGCTGCGGACGACAATGATTTTGATTGGGGCTGGTTAGGTCTGCTTGGTTTAGCGGGTCTGTTTGGCCTAAGAAGCCGCGATCGCGAGCGTACTTAATCGCGTTGAATTATTTTTAGGTATACAATTAAGCTGACTTACAGCGCAAACCAGTCTCCGATTACGATCGGCGGCTGGTTTTTATTTTGTTGAATTGATTACTAGCACTGTGAAATGACTATGAATTAATAGTAATTTATTACCAATATTTCAGTGTTATACAACGAAAATTGCAAAATCATGAGACTAAACAACAGGTAATTCGTATTGCAAGTGGAATAGCTATTATACACATTTACTATTTGACATTGTTATACCCGAATCGTACGCACACCATGTATAAAATCACATCCAATCCAATTGAAAGCAGGAAATTATTATGGGCAGCATCAGAATCGTCACGGACTCAACAGTGGATCTATCAGAAGCAGAACTGCAAGAATACGGGATTGAAGTCGTTCCCTTATCCATCACCATCGGCGATGAACATTATTTGGATCGGGTAGATATTACGCCAACGGAATTCATTGCGAGGATGAAAGCATCAACCACGCTGCCGAAGACATCTCAGCCATCGGTAGGCTCGTTCCTGGAGATGTATGATCGTCTTGGAGCAGACGGTAGTGAAGTCCTCTCCATTCATATGACTGGCGGGATGAGCGGTACGGTTGGCTCCGCTGCAATGGCGGCAGAGATGACGGAAACGAAGGTCACAGTCATTGATTCAAGATACATTACGAAAGCGCTCGCGTTCCAAGTTATCGAAGCCGCGAAGATGGCGCAGGAAGGCAAGTCGGTCGAGGAGATTATGGCGAGACTAGATGTCATCCGCGAGCATACTCGGCTGTTCGTAGTTGTAGATACGCTTGATAACTTGGTCAAAGGCGGGCGTATTGGCAAAGGAGCCGCTTGGATCGGCTCATTGCTTAAGATCAAAATCATCGCCTCGTTGGAAGGAGGCGTATATAATCCCGTCGCGAAAGTGAGAAGCCGCGCCCAAATCGTATCTCACTTGGCGAAGCAATTCGCGGAGGACGTGAAGGGCAAAGCGATCCGTTCAGTAGGTCTTGTCCACGCCGAAGGCGATGAACTTGCTGCGAAACTGAAGGAAGCCATTGCTGAACTGACTGGATTTGATCGAATCAAGATCGAAGACACGACGCCGATCATCAGCACCCATACCGGAGTTGGAGCGATTGGATTTATGTATTATTGTGAGTGATCAGCGATTATACTATTGTCCAGGGACTATAAGCGAACTTGAGACGAGGGTATAAGCAATGACTCCTTATTCGAACTACTTGACTTTTAATCGAGAGCAATGGGCGGCACTGCGCAATAAAACCCCTCTATTGCTGCTAGAAGAGGAACTCGAAACGATCAAAGGATTAAATGATAAACTGTCACTCGAGGAAGTCGAGCGCATTTATTTGCCTTTGATTCGTCTTATTAAGATGAGAGTACAGGCCTCTGCGCAGTTGCAGGGAGCAACCGATGCCTTCCTCGATTATCAATCCGATAAGAAACCTTTCATTATCGGACTTGCGGGAAGTGTCGCTGCGGGGAAGAGCACGACGGCCAGAGTCCTTCAAACGCTGTTATCGCGTGGAGAAGGTCATCCGAAGGTGGAGGTTGTTACGACGGATGGCTTCTTGTTCGACAAGAAAACGTTGGAACAGCGTCAATTAATGAACAGGAAGGGATTTCCTGAAAGCTATGATTCCAGGAAGCTTATCGACTTCATGCGCCAGGTTAAAGCTGGCGTGAGCAGCGTGGAGGCGCCGATCTACTCGCATATTACATATGACATCATTCCCGATCAAGTCGATGTTATTTCACAGCCGGATATTGTAATCGTCGAGGGCATTAACGTACTTCAAGTCGATAAATCCCGCCACGTATTTGTCAGTGATTTCTTCGACTTCTCCATCTTCCTCGATGCGGAGGAGCAGGATTTGAAACACTGGTATATTGAGCGATTCTTATTGCTTCAACGTACAGCATTTCAGAATCCCTTATCTTACTTTCATCGTTACATCACGTTATCACAAGAAGAAGCGATACAGAAGGCTTCTGAGATTTGGGATACGATTAATGCTGTCAACTTAAAGGAGAACATTCTTCCTACAAGGCGGCGTGCGAATATCATTCTCAAGAAAGGTGAAACTCACCGCATCGAGAAGGTTCTGTATAAGAAGTTTTAAGTGAATTGATACATGGAAGAAGAAGCCTCGAACAACTTGCGGCTTCTTTCTTTTTTGCTAAATAATCGATATCTCAGGCAGGAAATGCAAGGGACCACAAGAATATACCATATTGTTACAAATCAAAATAAAGCATACAGGAGTATGATGATACTTGAGGAGTTGGCGTATTGCTTACTGAAAACAAACAAAGCGTAACCGCACTCGTTAAAAGAAGAGGTTTTCGGGACTTTCTAGCCTTATGTCTTAAGTATAAGTATTGGTACATAGCTGTTATCTTGTTGCAAATAGCCGCTACTGGAGCTTCATTAATGCTTGCGGAGTCGAGCAGACGTCTATTCGACGGCGGACAGACCTTGTCTCGACAGGATTTGTATTCGATTATCGCAGCGATTATCGGGTTTGTCGCGATCGGGCTAATTTGTACGACGCTTGCTCGTATTTGCAATCAGATTATCAACACGAATGTCGTGTTCACGATGCGTCAGATCGTTCTATCTAAGCTGATCGATTTGTCATTAAGCGAGCATGAGTCGCGTCATAGCTCACGATCGCAAAACCTGCTGTTTAACGAGCTTGAAGTTTTCAAACATTTTATCGTTTTCGATATCCTCAAATTAATCGCACTGCCCATCTCTTTCGCTGCAGTCGGTTTGTATCTGCTGAACGTTCACCCGCTTCTCGGCGTGATCGCGATACTCGTTGGTCCGATGCAGCTCCTTAGCAATCTGGTCGTTAAGAAATCTTACAAGAGTCTAGTAGCCAAACAGCAGAAGAACGGGGAAGAAGTGTTCTTCCATCTGGGCGAGACGCTCGCTGGTATGCGCGAAATTAAGATGAATCAATTGGAGAATACCGTTATCGATCGTTTTCGCGATGTGTGCGTTCGAGGAATCAAGCTTTGGGTGGACATTGAGAAAATGGAAGCGGTTCGCGATCTTGTGCGAGTCATTCCGGAAAGACTTAGTTATTTGCTAGGCATCGGGATCGGTGCCATTCTCATGGTGAATGGACAGATCGGACCAGGCGCGCTTGTCGCGTTTATTACGCTGCTTGATCGGGTAAGCCAGCCCTTCAATGATATGACGTGGATCATCAACTCTTTGCAAAGAGTGTCGGCCGGAGCGGAAAGCCTGCTGGATACGATGGAGATGAACACGGAGGACAAGGGAGGGAACAATACGATTCAAACGACCCCGCCAACGATCGAATTCGACAAAGTGTCGTTCGCCTATGCAGAAGGGCAGCCGGTTCTGAACGATCTCAGCTTCCGCATTGCAGCGGGGCAATCAATGGCATTGGTCGGTCCAAGCGGCGGGGGCAAGAGTACGATCATTAAACTGCTATACCGTGTGTATTCGCCGCAAGGAGGAACGATTCGAATTAATGGTATTCCAATCGAAGACTATTCACTCGAATCACTTCGTGGTTGTCTAGCCGCTGTGACACAGGATATCTATTTGTTCGATGGCACGATACGGGACAATATTGCAGTGGGTCACCAGGAAGCGGACGAACAGGACATACGAGTGGCGGCGGAGTTATCGCAGTCCATTGAATTCATTGATCAATTGCCTGATCGATTCCATACCCGAGTAGGGGAGCGGGGGATCAAGCTGTCCCAAGGCCAGAAGCAGCGGATCGGTATTGCTCGCGCCATCCTGCGCAATGCCTCAATCCTTATCCTTGACGAACCGACCTCCGCGTTGGATGTAGAGACCGAATCGCTGTTCCAACAGCATCTCGCGGATTGGTCGGGCGACAGCACGAAAATCATCATTGCTCATCGACTGTCGACGATCCGCAACGTTGATGTAGTCGTCTTCCTGGAGAAAGGACAAGTAGTGGAAGCGGGAAGCCCGGGAGATCTGATTCGCAGCGGCGGACGATTTATGGATTACTGGCGTAAACAGCAAATTACCGAATTTGAAACCATCGCTTAGGAACTTCAGAATGTCAACCTTTCATCGCTCCGTGTAACCGAAGAGCATAAGGATCTAAATCCGCAGCATATTAAATATCAAGAAGCCCTGATTCCTCACAGGAATCAGGGTTTTCGATTTACTTCGCAGCCTCATCGCTAAAGTATCCGTTAAGCAGCTTCAATAAAATTTGCTCGTTATCCGTATTCACCGAACAGAATCTGCTGACCAACAGCTCCGCTCCGGCCCCTTCAGTTGGGCAGAAGAATACATTATGACTGGTCGTACATTGGGACAGCAGACAGACTCTTTTCAACTCGCCGGCCTTTAATTTCACATCGATCACGCAGCTGCTTGGCTCACCTAGTTCGACTTTAATGGTTGTATCTACGTCTGTCTTCATATTGACAGCAAAGCCTGTATACTTCTTGCATATTCCTCGGGGGAATACCTGGGCAGCGTGTATGACCGCCTTATCTGTCCCGACTGATCGTCATAAGTGCTCGTCATTACTTACCCTCGCTTCCAATCCGTTTGTGTTAGCTGATGTAAATAGCAGCTTCTATACAACCCCTCAATCAACTGGCCGTGCACCGATACATCAACACCGAGATAAGTATATATCTCAACTTAAACATTATGTATGACCTTGCCATATTCCTCTTCGCTTAAGCTTAAAGAAGTGACTGATTCGACTATTAAATAAAACAACGGTCACCTTGGACTTTATTGCTCCGTCTAAGATAGCCGCTGTTTCTATATTCATGCCATTCGCTAGGGTGGAGATGAAGTTTAACGCTGTTTATTATCATCTTGCACCCATCGAATAATCATTAGCTCAGAAACGATGCCCATAGCGGATGCATGAGTAAATGATTGTTTCGGAACTTCTAGCACAACTGCTACGCTGATGGTGTTCGAAGCATACAGCAAGCTTAGAATCGAACGATCCGTAGAAAGGAGGCATAAACGAACGGTTATTTTGAAAGCGATTCCAAAGTCGTCGCAACTATTTTATAACGGAGGGATTTAATTGAACAAGCGTGTTACCAAATTAGCGAGTTACGTCGTATTTGTTGCTCTAGCATTATCGTTAATCACTAGTGGCTGGGGGAGTAAGACGGCCCATGCTGCCGCACCAACGATTACTAATAGCGGGGGCTGGAACGAGACGGCCTATGTAGAATGGTCGCCGGTCAGTAATGCGCAAGGATACAATGTGTATGTGAAAGCTGCCAGCGCATCCGATTCGCAATACCAACAAATCGATACGCAATTGATTCGCAAATATGCGTCCTATTGGAGAGCGGATGCAGTAGGGCTCGCAGCTGGCAGTTATGTATTGAAAGTGGAAGCAATCCAGTCGAATGGCACAAAGGAAAGTGCGGTCACTAATGCGTTAACCGTAAAGGCACATGACCGTTCTGGATTCGCTTTCGCATCCAACTCTACATTCGGGACAGGCTCGGGCGCTTATAATGATAACGGAACCTTAAAGTCGGGTGCTCAAGTCATCTACGTAACCCCCCAGACTGCACAAACCGTAACGCTTGACGTGAAAATCAGCAGCACCGGCGGTAAGCAAACAGCTGTTGGAATCGGCGAAATACTGACACTGAGACAGAAGGGGTACGATACAACACCACTCGCGATCCGCTTTATCGGCAAAGTGACCGCAGCTAACATGAGTGGACAACTGAACAGCGGCGGTTTTCTTCAAGTGAAGGGCAAATCCGATTATGCACCAATGAATATGACATTAGAGGGTATCGGCAATGACGCCTATGCGTATGGTTGGGGAATCCTGCTTCGGTATGTGGGGAATGTAGAAGTAAGAAACTTGGGTATCGCACTGTTCCCGGACGACGGGATTTCACTGGATACGGGCAATGCCAATGTGTGGCTGCACAATAATGATCTCTTCTATGGATCCGCAGGCAGCGATGCTGATCAGGTCAAAGGGGATGGATCGACGGATTTGAAGAAAGGCTCGACCTTCATCACGATCTCCTACAACCACTATTGGGATTCGGGCAAAGCATCGCTTGTTGGTCTGAGTGAGACAGCGGACTTCTTCGTCACGTTCCATCACAACTGGTTCGACCACTCGGACTCTCGTCATCCGCGTATTCGTACGGGATCCGTTCATATTTACAACAACTTCTTCGACGGCAACGCCAAATACGGCGTGGGCGCAACAACCGGAAGTTCCGCCTTTGTAGAATCCAATTACTTCCGCCATGTCAAATATCCTATGTTGAGCTCCTTACAGGGAACGGACGCATTAGGGGAAGGTACCTTCTCGGGAGAGAATGGCGGCATGATCAAAGCGTACAATAACTTGATCGTGAATGCGGAGAGCGTGATTTATGCCAACTCCAGTGCAGGCACAACCGCAGCCAATGCAACCTCGTTCGATGCTTACTTAGCTTCATCAAGAACGCAATCCGTTCCTAGTTCTACTCACGCATTGGCGGGCGGAACGGCTTACAACAACTTTGATACGTTGAAGAATACAGGTGTCAATGCTGCGAACATCGATGCGGTGAGCAATGTCGAGCAAGTGGTCAGTGCCGCAGCGGGCCGCCTTAATAAAGGCGACTTCACTTGGGAATTCAACGATTCCGTCGACGACGCATCCGATACGATCAATACGGCGCTCATGTCCAAAATAACGAGCTACGCGACAAGTCTTGTTTCGGTAGGCGGAAACTCATCAACGCCTACCGCACCAACGGATCCTACAGATCCAACTACACCGACAGACCCAACGCCTACTTCCGTGGTTCACAATTTTACAACGAGCGGAACGACCAGCAGCTTCTTTCATATTCAAGGCAACCTCTCCACAACGAAAGGCACGGTTGTCTATAGCGGATTGACCCTTACCCAATGTTTGAAGATCGAGAGTTCAACCAGCATCGGATTCACGACGACTGCCGCGAAAACGTTAACCTTGGTGTTCAACTCAGCTAATGGTACCAAAATCAAAATCGATGGAACCGATTATGCCATGACCAACGGCATCGTAACCGTATCTCTTGCGTCCGGCACTCATTCGATTACGAAGACGGATACGACCAACCTCTATTACATGAAGCTGGAATAGTCAATTCATAATTACATGTTGGATCAAGTTCTTGTCAATCTTAATGACAGGAACCTGATCCTTTTTTCGATCCTTACATACTCCGTGCCATACGATTGCTAATGGGTATGAACAGCAGAAAGACAGCAGGCGGAAACAAACTATAATACCAGGGATCCCACCATACATGTACATGCAGCACGCCAACTGCGATTAATCCCTTCGTT
Organism: Paenibacillus sp. CCS19; assembly: GCF_033239625.1. Classification (NCBI taxonomy): domain Bacteria; kingdom Bacillati; phylum Bacillota; class Bacilli; order Caryophanales; family Paenibacillaceae; genus Paenibacillus; species Paenibacillus sp. CCS19. The sequence goes on along the minus strand of NZ_BTCK01000029.1, from coordinate 44,545 downwards.
AGAACGAAAATGAATACACTGATAACGAGACACTTCATCCATACGCGCCAAATCTGAAGTTTCATCATCACGACAATGATGCAGGCCATGACCAAATAGTACACGGAGGAGAAGGCGGTTGTACTTTGCGAAGAATCGCGAAACCAGTCCAGGTCATAACTCCGATTCATGAACAGCATGATTGGCAGGATGTGGAGCGTACCGAGTACGGGTCCGGCGCAAAGAAATAGAAACAGCGCATGGAGCTTCCCAGTAACCGGACGGCGAAGACGAGCGTATAACAGCGGAGCTAATGGAAGATAGAACATCAAGCCAACTACGGTATACTCGATTCTCCACCAGAACAACGTGTATATCTCAAGCTTCACGAACAACCATTCTATGCAGCCGATCACGATAATCAAGGCCGCAATTCGCTTCCACCCCCATTGAAACACTGCAATCATAACTGCCGCAGTAGGGATGACGAGCAAATTCGAAGTTAATGCACCCATATTGCTGTCGTAAAAAGCGCTATTCTTGAGTATGCCCGGATGGTACATATAGCTGCTGCCCCAAATATAGATGACGGTTTCAATCAAATAGGCCGCTTCGGTCATCATCAGAAACAAGAAAACGACGCGGATGTTCTTCGCACGAACCATCGTGAACGTTAACAACAGAAGGCTGATCAGACTCAGTCCCAAATACCAATAGGCGCTGCTAGGCATCGAAACTCCCTCCCCGTATAGCGTTTATCAACAACATGAATGTGTTTTGATGAGAACGCTTGGATGGATTTGGTTTCCCTTATGATGCCCAATGAAACCTTATGATATCGACTGTTCTGTAAATTATCTTCTGAGTTCTGTATGGAAAATGATCATCATCGTTAAGGCGGTATGAAAAAACCGAATTCGCTTACCATAAAGACAAATGCGAACTGCCTAAGGAGGGGAATCGCTTTTGTCCAATTCATCTGGATTGTTAACACCGCCAGCACGCGATACGAAGGTGTTCGTGCCGGAGCTCGTCTATTTTGAACCAGATGCACTGAACTATCCGAAAGGAGAGCGGATCCATGATTGGGCCACGAAGCAAGGACTTCCCATTCGCATAACCAGCTCTCATAACCGAATAACCAATCTGCCGGGGGAGAGTGATCTTGAGAAATACCGAATCGCCAAGCGCACGTTGGTCGTAGGCCTTCGTAAGACGTTAAAATTCGACCAGTCCAAGCCTTCGGCCGAATATGCCATACCGATTGCCACTGGTTGTATGGGACACTGCCATTATTGTTATCTTCAGACCACACTCGGCGCTAAGCCCTATATCCGAGTTTACGTAAACACAGGAGATATTCTAGACCAGGCGAGAAAATATATCGAGGAACGTGCGCCGGAGATTACCCGCTTCGAGGCAGCCTGCACCTCGGATCCGGTAGGTCTTGAGCATATATCAGGCTCGCTCAAGGAATATATCGAGTTTATGGGGCAGCAACCGCTGGGACGGCTTCGTTTTGTGACCAAATACCATCACGTTGAGCCGCTGCTGGATGCCAAACATAACAAGCACACGCGATTTCGTTTCAGCGTCAACGCGGACTATGTAATCAAGAACTTCGAGCCGGGGACGTCGAACTTCTACGAACGAATTACCGCAGCCGGCAAAGTCGCGCATGCAGGATATCCGCTTGGGTTTATCATTGCCCCGATCATCTGGCATGAAGGCTGGGAGGAAGGTTATGCCGATCTTCTGAGTCGAATCAAGCAGGCACTTCCACCTGAAGCATGCTCGGATCTAACGTTCGAGCTCATTCAACACCGTTTCACGAAGACAGCCAAAACCATTATCGAACAACGTTATCCGAAGTCTAAGCTGGAGATGGACGAAGAGAAACGCAAGTATAAATGGGGACGTTGGGGCCAAGGGAAATACGTCTATCCGGATGATCAGGCCAATGCACTTAAACATTTCATTTACTCTCAGATCCATGATCATTTTCCGGAAGCAAAGATTGAGTATTTTACATGAGTGGAATCGGAAGAAAGTAATGAAGGCTGCCGATGTCGGCAGCCTTCTTCCTATCAATGTCGACTACGTGAATAGGAAGAGGGGCTATAGGGTTCTGCCCAACAAGGCTCCCACTTGTTTCGCGATTACGCGAGGCGGATAAGGCATTCCATTCTTGATCCACCATTCAATGACGCCTACATAAGCAGTCCCCGCATATTGCAGCATCACCTCTTCTACCAGATCCGTATTTCTGCCGCTTTCTCGGTCAATTTCACCCTTGAATCCTTCCATGAAAGAAGCAAGAAGCCGCTTGCTGAAGGAACAGCGGAGCCAATGTCCATTAACGCATTTCCACTGATCCTTCAGGCGTTCGTTTGCAGGATCTACGATCGGCGGCATCCGCGAAACGCAGGAGATGCTGGACTTCTGTGCCGAACACAACATTGTGCCTGAGATCGAGGTCATTTCCGCTAATCAGATCGATGAGGCTTGGGAGCGCGTATTAGCTTCAGATGTCCGTTATCGGTTCGTAATCGACATCAGTACGTTGGAGCTTTAACAGCTTGTTACTTACCTTAGGATAGATTGGTTGCGGCAGCCGGATAAAGGCTGCCGTTATTGTTGTTTCGGCTGTATGACCGGAACTTAACCCACGACGGTGTTCCTTCTCTAACCGCAGCATAAGATAAGTCAAGAGGTGAGTGCCATGAAGCCGAAATCAATGAGGCTAAAGACAACTAACCAAATCATTTGGGAAAATCGACTTGAACGGCGGCTGCAGCAGCAGGATTTTGAGAAGAGGATGCTTGAGTTAATTGATCAGTTACCTGAGAGCGACACTAGAGAAGAGTATAAATCCTATCACCTGGATAACCTGAGCAAATGCCAGCAGGATATTACATGGCTACAGACAGAACTGAAGAAAATAGCAAGTCGTTCATAATAAAAAACGTTAGATGATGTAACGATCACTTATATCGACACCTTCCATTTGGGATGGTGTCCTTTTTGTCTTGCATTGGCAAGCAAACATTTTCATAGATTCCTAGTGATATGACTCAATCGTTTTCATCCCAACTGTATACGCTAGTAAAGATAGAGAAAAAGTTTTCATAGAGAATAGGAGGATGGAGAACGATGAAGATTATCGTAAACGAGAGAGAGCTCAAAGAATACTTTGACGGGTTAGCCCGTCTCCTAAAGCCGAACACTTCACAGGATCCGTCAACGGAACCGTTGAACGGATCAACCCTTATAGCAGAACTGCGTCAGACGATTCGAGAAGAATTGTCTTCGTCTGGCCATGAGGCGGACAGAGATATCAATTCCAATACCCTGATCAAGCTCAAGCAAGTTGTTGAACCGTATACAGGGAAGCAAGCCGAGCTATCAACCCCAGCGGGTACAGTCGAAGGAACCATCATGAAGGTAGGCAGCGATTATTTGGTCATGCGCGAGCATGGGGGAACGAAGGTTGTGGTGCCGCTTGAACAGCTGGTCGCCTTTCAACTAACAGGAAAGCAGGTCGAACGATGATAGAAGAATTGCAATCGCTCGTGAATCGGGAGGTTCAGGTCGCGAGCCTGCTAGAAACAATCTGCGGAACGCTCGTGTCGGTGGAAGGTGCTGCGGTAACGATTCGTACATCGGAGATTTTCGGCTATGAGAGTGGCAGTTATGCGATTATTCAACTCCGCTATATTTCTTATATTCGGCTGCTTTAAACATTACGGACATTAAAGGAGGAGAGGCAGGTGTCGTTTCAACGTGTACCGGGGCTGGTCAGCATGATCACCACGGTCTACAACAAGCTTCCTTATCTTGAGGATTGCTTGACAAGCTTGCTCAATCAGACCTATACGAGCTGGGAGCTCATAATAATTGATGACACATCCACAGACGGGTCTTATGAATATGTGCAGAATTGGATTAACGAGAACGAGCCGTTGTTGCGGGAAGGGACAAGCATCCATGCGCTGCAGCTTCCGAGAAATACCGGCTACGCTGGTGCTATAACGACTGGCATGTATCTAGCCAAAGGTGAGTTTATCGCCATCCAGGATGCCGATGATCTGTCCCATCCGGATCGACTTACGAAGCAAGTTCAATACTTGAACCACCATCCGCATATCGATCTGCTTGGCACGAATTACGAGGTGTTCGAAGACGGACATCCGGAACGTAAGACGCCAGTGCATTGGCTCAAATATGGCGATCAGATCGGTACGATCTATGCCCGAGGGGGACACTGCATTTGCCATGGAACGGCGATGTTCCGCGGGACCGTATTCGATCGAATCGGCGGACATACAAGACGTATCGAAGGCGCAGAGGATTATGAGTTCATAGCGAAGGTGATTAAGCCTGGCGCCAGGAACGTAGACAATTTGCGGGAGGTGCTGTATTACTACCGCAAGCATATGAAGCAGCGTTCGCGCAGCTATTTTGGCAAAACACAGAAAGGTCATGACAATAATGCCTAAGCGGATTCGACTCCTAATGGTGATGGACAGCTTGTCTCTAGGCGGAACAGAAACCTATGTGCTTAGCCTTGTGAAGGCTTTCCCATCCCTCGGCGTTATGCCTATCTATGCAGGAGGAACCGGGGTTATGTACGAATCGTTTGTTCGAGCAGGCTGTCCGATTCTTCGCGTCGATCTCACAGCGGAGAAGCTGATGGATCCTGCGAATCAGGAGCATGCGGAGCGTACGCTTACGCAAATCATGCGAAGCAGGAAGATCGATCTGGTGCATATTCACCAGACGCCATCAGGCATGTATGCGGCAGAGGCTGCGAGGAAGCTGGGGATTCCCGTTGTATTCACTGTACACGGCGCTTATTATGCGACGGAGCAGCTGCAACAGTTGAAGGAGGCTGGATGTGTCTTCGTATCCGTTAGTCCTCCCGTACAAGCCTATCTGGATCGACAAAGCATTCCGTCGCACTTAATCGCCAACGGCATTGATTTTGAACAATATCGCTCTGCAAAATCATCCGATGAATTACGAACGAATCTTCGCATTTCGGACGGTGAGAAGGTGATCGTGTATGCGTCCCGCCTCGCTTGGGACAAGGCTGCCGTATGCGCGATGCTCATACGAGCGGCACGCATGATCCGTTTCTCCGAAACGCTTCCCATCCATGTCATTATCGTGGGCTCGGGCAACCAGGCAGCTGCGATTGCTGAGCTGACGGAGTCTGTGAACCAAGAATCCAACACACCATTCATCCATATGGTCGGCAGCCAAATGCAAATGCGCGATTATTACAACCTAGGCGATCTAGTCGTCGGAACCGGCCGAGTGGCGCTGGAAGCAATGGCGTGCGGCAAGCCTGTGCTAGCCATTGGCAATCACGGATACTTTGGTCTCGTTGACCAGCCTGTTTATGAAGAGGCTTGGCGTTACTATTTTGGCGATCACGACTCGAAGGATCGTCCCTCTGAGCAGCTAATCTGCGACACGATCAGCCAGTTGCTCTCATCCAATGAAAGTCTGGTGGAGCTTGGACGGCGGGGGCAGGCATGGGCGAAGGGTAATTTTCATATTCGTGACAAAGCGGTTCAGATGAAGCAACTGTACGAATCCTTGCTGCAGAGGACTTGATAGGAATGGAGTGATCGTAAAGAATGCGAAAGGTTTTATATTTGGGGTGGATAGGGTTCAACAATCTCGGAGACGAGTGGATGTGGCAGATGTTCAAGGCCCTGTCGGAAGCTCATCTGAAGGACGATGAACATCAAGTCATCCCTTCACTGCCACATGTGGAATGGAAGAACGTTAGCCAATACGATACGATCGTATTAGGCGGGGGATCGCTCATCATCCCGGGTTATGTCGACCTGGTTTATGAAGCGTTGGAGCTTAGGAGGACCATCATCGTCTGGGGCAGCGGCCATGACCGACTGCATCAATGGGCACCTTCACCAGACGGGCAGCTGATGCCCGAGCCAGCTAATGAAAGCGCGGATTATCGCATGAAATTGAAAGCTGTGATGGACAACAGCGCCTATTGCGGTGTACGTGGGCCGTGGACGAGAGCTTATGTCGAATCGCTAGGCGCCTTGCCGCAGCATCTGACGATCAGCGGCGATTCTGCAATGCTGATGAATGCGTTGAATCCGATACCCGCGCAGCAGGTTGAAGCTATCCAAGATCAGCAACGGACAATCGGCATCAATTGGGGCACTTCTTACAATCGAATTTATGGCGGCAACGAAGAACAAGTGGAGGATGCGCTGGCAGAGACGGGCCGCTCCTTGCTTAAGCTCGGGTACAAGCTGCACCTATATTCGGTCTGGGGGCCAGACAAGGAGGCTCTGACAAGGCTGTACCATAAGCTCGGCCTCAATGAGAATGTGACGTTCGACCCTAAGGTATATGCAGCAGCGGAATATGTCCAGATGCTGTCTGGCTTCGAAGCGACGATTAACTTAAAGCTGCACGCCAGCTTGTTATCAGCTGCGGCGAACGTGCCATTCGTCTGTATCGGTTATCGATTCAAGAGCTTCGATCTCATGCATGGACTAGATTTGTCCGATTGGATTATCAGCTCCGATGATCCTCAATCGGCCAATAAGCTATTGGAGAAAGTCCAAGCTGCAGCGACTTGTCGGGAAAGTTATATCAGCAAGCTGGAGCAAGGACGTGAAACTGCTTATCAATCGCTCGTCACGCCATTTCGCGAACGACTGTTCTAATGCCACAGAAGAAGAGATTGCCCTGTGCGGGGCAATCTCTTTTTTCGATGCACAAGCCATGTTGATGCACGTCAATGTTCATTTTGCTCAAGCTATTGGTATAATGAGGATGGTTCATGAATAAACAGCCACAGGAGGCACACCAATGATTGATCAAACGACCTACGCCATACATACTTACGACGACGGTTACCCTCTAATCGAACTGTCCGAGTCTGCAACGCAATCTCGTGTTATCGTGTGTCCGGAACGCGGAGCGATCGTCATCCAATGCGAATTGAACGGACAAGAGCTGCTCTATCTGGATCGTGAAACATTCTTGAATCCGCAAGCGAACATTCGCGGAGGGGTTCCCGTATTATTCCCGATCTGCGGTCAACTTGTTGGCGGTCAGTATGAATGGAAGGGCCGTACCTATGCGATGAAAAATCATGGCGTCGCACGCGTGAAGCCTTGGCAGGTCGTAGAGTCAGGCACGGATAACGGTGCTTATGTCACGCTGGCTCTACGAAGCGATGAAGAGACGTTGGCTTCGTTCCCATTCGCGTTCGAGCTGCGGTTCACCTATCGGCTTAAGAACGGCAAGCTCGCGATCGAGCAGCAATATGCCAATCTGTCCGAAGAGCAGATGCCGATGGTTGCAGGCTTCCATCCATACTTCGCTGCGGACAGCAAGAACTTGTCGTATACATCGGATGCAACGCAGCTGCTCGACTACAATGACAATCTTACGAAACCATTCAACGGTACGTTCGACTTGAACGGACTCGTCGAATCTGTTGCATTGTTAGATGCCAAACAACGGGAAATCGCCTTTCCATTGAACGTTGGCGGCGGCCGCGTGCAGCTGAGCTACAGCGAGGAGTTCCGTTACGTTGTTTTGTGGTCGGTAGAAGGCAAGCCGTTCGTGTGCGTTGAACCTTGGACAGCGCTTAACGAAGCGCTTAACGATAACAAGGGCTTGCTGCTCGTAGAACCGGGACAAGCGCTTCAGCTTCAGATGACGATCGGCTACGATAAATAATGGGTTAGGGGAGGATTAACCATGGATCTAGGACTTCGAGGCAAACGCGCTATCATCACAGGCGGCAGTAAAGGAATCGGCTTCGCGACGGCGATGCTTCTTGCATCCGAGGGCGCTCAGGTCGCTATCGTCGCTAGGAATGAGGGATCGCTTAAGGAAGCGGCAAAACAGATTGCTGCTAAGACAGGTACAGAACCGTTCATCGTCGCGGCTGACGTATCTCTTGAAGCGGATGTGCAGCGCGCTGTATCGGCCGTTGCGGAACGTTTCGGCGGAATCGACATCATCGTGAACAACGCAGGCACTTCGGCTGCCAAGCCGTTCGAAACCGTGGACGCATCCGCCTGGTCAGCCGATCTGGATCTTAAACTATTCGGCGCCGTTCATATGAGCCGTTCAGCGCTGCCATATTTGCGCGAGGGCGGAGGGGCAATCGTCAATGTCACAGCCGTCGGCGGCAAAACGCCTTCAGGCTCGTCGCTGCCGACTTCAGTCAGTCGTGCAGCAGGACTGGCATTGACCAAGGCCATGAGCAAGGATCTGGCTTCGGATCGCATTCGCGTCAACGCCGTGTGCATCGGACTCATTCGAAGCGATCAGATCGAACGGATGTGGCAAGCGACAGCACCGCAATTATCATGGGATGAATTCGCCGCCCATCCTCGTCACGACATCCCGCTAGGACGTATCGGTCGTGCTGAAGAAGCGGCGAACGTCATTGCATTCCTTGCGTCGGATGCAGCATCCTATGTAACCGGCACGGCAGTTAATATTGATGGCGGCAAGGCTGCCGTGCTATAACAGGCAAACCCACTATTGCGGGAGGATGATAAGAAGATGAAGAAGAATGAGATCCTAGAGTTGCTGGCTGCATCCGGCCTAGAGGCATATACAGACCGATTCGACTCCTTGATCTTCCCGTCCTATGAGATTCAATTGAACCCGGAGGAGGACGCGGACATTCCTGCCGGAGCAAGCAAAATTGGAGGCAAACCTGATCTTCATGCGGATGTCGAGTGGCCGCAATGGGAAGGGCACAACATGTCCTTCGCCGCTCAGATCAACCTTGCCGACTTAACTGACAACACATTGCTGCCATCCGAAGGCGTGTTGTCCTTCTTCTATACGGTGGAAGGGCTGGAGAATCCAGATTTCTATGAGGATCCTAATACCTGCCGCGTCATCTATACACCAATCGAGCATCTCCCGGAGTTTGCCCGCAGACCTCTGCCTGAACTGACAGAGGAGGCTGTCTTCCGTCCGAATCTCGCTGCATTCACACCGACCCTCTGTGTACCTGCATCGGAATCGGCCTATCTGGAGAGCATGGGTCTAGGGTGGAATGGAAACCGTGAACACTTCGACCTGTATTGGGGAGTGTTTCTCGAGGCATATCGCGAGCGTTTACAGCCGAAAGATACAATCCATCGCTTACTTGGTCACCCGGACCAAATCCAAGGAGATATGCAAGTGGCATGCGAGGTGATGACAACGGACGTTACCTATGACATGCTCCAGGACGCAGAAGTCAATGCCCGTACGGTGAAGTCTGCTCTTCAATGGCGGCTGCTTCTTCAGATCGATTCAGATGAAGATCGCACAGGCATCATGTTCGGAGACGTCGGACGTATTTACTTCTGGATCCGGGAGGAGGACCTTGCAGCACAAAGCTTCGATCGCGTTGTATGCGAAATGCAGTGCTTTTAACTTCCTAAGGAAAAGATGTGACACTGTTGAGCGCAATCATTCAGCAAGCCGAACGAATAGCAAGCGATTTTCTTCAAGAACAAGTGATATCGTCCTATCCGATCTTGGATAAAGGCATGGTCAATCAAGTTTACGTCGTTGAAACAGCGCATCGCAAAGTCGTTGTTCGCATGAACGATGAAGGCGCATATGCAGGCTATATGCAAGAACAATGGTGCATCGAACAATCCGCCGCAGCCGGCGTTCCCGGACCAGAGGTATTGGCAATCGGCATTGCAGATGGAGCAGCCTATATGATTCAATCCTTCGTAGAAGGAGAGAACGGGTTGGACAGCACGATGCCTAAGTCGGATATATGGAAGCAAATTGGCCGCTATACGAAGCATTTACTTAACATTCCGGTGAAGGGCTATGGGGAGAATCTCGTCGATGCCGATCAAGGCGTGTGGAGCTCGCCTCCTCATCCAGGTTCGGATGGCACTTGGCTAGGTTATGTGCAGCATAATATCAATAGCTTGAAGGACGATGATCCGTTGATCGCCCTCGGCGTGTATGCACCGATGCAATCGCTGCAGGTACGGCAGATTTTCGAGAGCATACGGCAAGAAACGTTCCAATTCGGTTTAACCCATAACGATCTTTCGTTGAAAAATACAATCATCGATCAGGCTGGCCAAGTGACATTAATCGATTGGGGCAACGCCGCTGTAAGCCCGGTTCCGCATGGCGATATCGTCGGTCTGATGCTGCATCAGTTAATCGAACAAGGCCTTAGCGACGAGGAATTCCGAGCTTTCCTGGACGGCTATGGCATTCACGAGCAATCTCTTGCTAGCTCCAGACAAATCTTGTTGTTAAAAACGTTCGATACAGTCAGATGGGCGATCGATCGTGCACCTGACTTGATCGACACCCATGTTGGATACGCGAAACTAGCTGTACGGCTGTTAATTTCAAATGGGGAAATCACACAATCGAAGGGGTAGTTCATATGGGAGAAAGACTTAACTGGGCAGGCAACTACCGCTACGGTTCGTCACAATTGCTTGAACCTGCGAATCTGGAAGAAGTACGCGATATCGTAATGAGCAGCGAGCGCATCCGCACGCTTGGATCGCGCCACTCCTTCAATGGAATTGCTGACACCACCGGTATCCAGCTCTCGCTTCGCAAGATGGATCGGGTTCTCGAGCTCGATCGGGAAAAACAAACCGTAACCGTTGAAGGCGGCATTCGATACGGTGAACTGGGCCATTATTTGAATAATCAAGGCTATGCCCTGCATAATCTGGCTTCGCTTCCGCACATCAGCGTCGCGGGCGCCGTTGCCACCGCAACGCATGGTTCAGGCGATCAGAACGCTGGACTAGCAGGCGCTGTCCACTCCATTGAGCTGGTGAAGGCCGATGGAGAAGTAACCGTACTTACACGTGGTGCGGATACTGATTTCGAGGGAGCGGTCGTTGGACTTGGCGGGCTTGGCGTCGTCGCGAAGCTGAAGCTGGACGTTGTACCTGCGTTCTCGATCCGTCAGACGGTATATGATCATCTCCCGCTAACAGCGCTGGATGCAGGCGGTTTCAACGAGATTATGTCCTCTGCATACAGCGTCAGCTTGTTCACGAACTGGGAAGACTCTGTGTTTAACCAAGTGTGGGTGAAGCGCAAGTTGATGGAAGGCGAGGATCCTTCCGAGGCAGCATCTACTGATTTCTTCGGAGCTGCATCTGCGCCAGCCAAGCGGCATCCCGTACCGGGTCAATCGGAGATCAACTGCAGCGAGCAGTTAGGCGTTCCAGGACCTTGGCACGAGCGTCTGCCTCATTTCCGTATGGACTTTACGCCGAGTGCGGGGAATGAGCTGCAGAGTGAATATTTTGTGCCGAGACGAAATGCGTTCGAAGCGCTTCGCGCGCTTGAAGGGCTGCGTGAGCGAATTGCGCCGCTGCTCTTTGTTTCCGAAGTTCGCTCCATTGCAGCCGATCACTTCTGGATGAGCCCGTGTTACCAGCAGGATAGTGTAGGTCTGCATTTTACATGGAAACCAGATTGGGAATCTGTCCGCCAGCTGCTGCCACTGATCGAACAAGCGCTTGCGCCATTCGAAGCACGCCCGCACTGGGCGAAGCTATTTGCGATGGAGCCTCAGAAGGTTCAATCACTGTATGCGCGGTTATCGGATTTCCGTCAATTGCTGCTTAAGTACGATCCAGCGGGGAAATTCCGTAACGCATTCCTAGATACTTACCTGTAAGAAGAACGAGGAGCAACAGCATAGTCGCACGTGTCAAATCGATGTAATCGAAAGGTTAGGAGAGATGGAGATGCATGTGAAGGTTATCGATCTGCAGCGAATAGAGCAGTCGCAGCTTATGCTCGTCGGCGGCAAAGGTTTGAATCTGGGGGAGCTGTCTCGAATTCAAGGCCTTCATGTTCCTGAAGGATTATGTGTGACAACCGAAGCCTATCAGCAAGCCATCGAATCAAACGAAACCTATCATGCCTTGTTGAAACGACTAACTATGCTGCAAGCAGAAGACCGAGATTCAATCGGACTGGTCGGCGAGCAGATTCGCCAGCTCATTATCGAGACCGAAATTCCATCCGATGTTGTGAGAGAGATACTACACGGCATCTCCCAGTTAGGCGAGGAACATGCATATGCCGTCCGTTCTAGCGCGACGGCTGAAGATTTGCCGCATGCTTCGTTCGCAGGGCAACAGGACACTTATCTCAATATCATTGGCACTGAAGCCATCCTGCAGCATATCAGCAAATGCTGGGCTTCCCTGTTCACGGATCGTGCAGTCATTTATCGTATGCGCAACGGCATTGATCATGGCCAAGTCTATATATCTGTCATTGTTCAAAAGATGGTGTTCCCTCAGGCTTCGGGCATTATGTTCACCGCCGATCCGATCACGATGAACCGGAAGCGGCTGTCTATCGACGCCGGCTTCGGACTGGGGGAAGCACTCGTATCCGGCATCGTATCCGCCGATAATTATCACGTTCAAGAAGATCATATCGTCGATAAGAGAATCGCAGCCAAACCATTAGCGATTTATGGCCGACCAGAAGGCGGAACGGAGACTCGACAGATCGCGCCCGAGCAGCAGAAGGATCAAACGCTAACGGATGAACAAATTCTGCAGCTGGCACGCATAGGAAGGCAGATTGAAGCTTCCTTCGGTCAACCGCAAGACATCGAATGGTGTTTGGCCCAAGATACGTTCTATATCGTGCAGAGTCGTCCAATCACAACGTTGTATCCGATACCGGAAGCGAATGATCAAGACAATCACGTGTACATATCTGTCGGCCATCAACAGATGATGACCGATCCGATGAAGCCACTCGGATTGTCATTCTACCTAATGACGACTCCGGCTCCTATGCGCACGGCTGGCGGAAGACTGTTCGTCGATGTAACAGCGATGTTGGCCTCACCAGGCCGAGAAAAGATATTGGAATCGTTCGGACAAGCCGAACCGCTCATCAAAGACGCTCTTATGACCGTAATAGAACGTGAAGATTTCATCAAGCCATTGACGGAAGAAGGAGCAGGTCCCGCTTCCGGTGACAAATCGAGAACGCCTGCATCGTTCCGACCGCCGGCTCCGATCGACAACGATCCTTCCATCGTTGCGGAATTGATCCAGAGCAATCAAGCATCTGTCGAAGAGCTGAAACAGACGATCCGTACGAAGTCTCGGGTGGAGTTGTTTGATTTTATTCGGGAAGACTTCCAGGAATTGAAGAAGTTCTTATTCGATCCTCGCAGCACCGCCGTGTTCATGTCGGCCATGAATGCTTCAGCCTGGATCAATGAGAACATGAAGCAGTGGTTAGATGAGACCAACGCAGCGGATAAGCTTACGCAATCAGTGCCGAACAATATTACGTCAGAGATGGGTCTCGCGCTGTTGGATGTCGCAGACGTGATTCGTCCTTACCCTGAAGTCATCGATTATCTGGAGCGTGTGCAAGCAGACGATTTCCTGGAAGAATTGGACAAGCTCGATGGCGGTCGTGAAGCGCAAACGGCCATCATTGCCTATCTCGACAAGTACGGCATGCGCTGCGCTGGTGAGATCGATGTGACGAGAACACGTTGGAGCGAGAAACCAAGTACGCTTGTTCCTTTGATTCTGGGTAATATCAAGAACTTTGAGCCTCATGAGAGCACTCGCAAATTCGAGCAGGGGCGGCAAGAGGCTTTGCAGAAGGAACAAGAACTGTTAGAGCGCTTGAAGCAGCTGCCGGATGGGGAACAGAAGGCCGCCGAAACGAAACAGAACATCGACCTTGTCCGCAATTTCATCGGCTATCGAGAATATCCGAAGTACGGCATGGTGAGCCGATACTTCGTGTACAAACAAGCGATGTTGAAAGAAGCCGAGCAGCTCGTACGCGCAGGAGTTATACGAGAGAAGGAGGATATTTTCTATCTCTCGTTTGATGAGCTTCACGAGGTCGTACGCACTCGGAAGCTGGATGAACAGATCATTCGTGATCGCAAAGCAGCATTTAAACACTATGAGAAGCTAGCGCCGCCGCGCGTTATCACGTCTGATGGGGAGATCTTCGCAGGAAAGTACAACCGAGACAATTTACCCGCTGATGCTATTGCTGGTCTGCCTGTTTCCACTGGGGTCATCGAAGGTCGGGCACGCGTCATCCTTAACATGGAGGATGCGGAGATCGAAGATGGCGATATTCTAGTGACCGCCTTCACCGATCCTAGCTGGACGCCATTGTTTGTATCGATCAAAGGCTTGGTCACCGAAGTTGGCGGCCTCATGACCCACGGTGCTGTGATCGCACGTGAATATGGCATTCCGGCAGTTGTCTGCGTGGAGAATGCGACGAAGTTGATCCAAGACGGGCAGCGAATCCGCGTGAATGGAACGGAAGGGTATATCGAGATTGTGAATGACTAATGAGGTTTTGAAGGGAACAGCTTCTCTTCTTCTGTCTATGAGGCAGAAGGGAAGCTGTTTTTTTGCATCCATTCTTTTATAATAGGAACATTGGTTAATTAGGATTGTGGGAGAGTTGTAACGAGATGGATGAAAGAGAGATTCAAACAATAATCGAATGGACTGAACAGGAGCTGCTGCCGCAGCTGACGCTGCACAGCGAACATCCTGGCGAGCCGATCCGAGTTGATCGATATCCGCATGGCTGGAAGCTGCTCGGCGCCGGCAACTACGCCGCTGTGTTCGTACCGTCCTTGCACGATATGGATCATTATGCCGTGAAGGTATACGCCCCTGGCCGGGAAGGCTGGGAGGAAGAGGTGGAAGTCTATCGCCGAATCGGCGATCATCCGGCGTACTCATGCTGCTACCATGCGGCAGAGGCGCAGGGGCTGCAATATCTCGTGCTGCGCCGCCTCAGCGGCAAGACGCTGTACAACTGCGTACTTGATGGCGATCATATACCTGAGCGCGCCATTGAAGATATCGACGAGGCGCTTGACTATGCAAGATCCCGCGGACTCCATCCGCATGATGTACATGGCAAGAACGTGATGGTATCGAAAGGTCGAGGGCTGGTCGTCGATATATCCGATTTTCTGAAAGAAGAGCCGTGCATGATGTGGGACGATCTAAAGCGTGCGTATACCCGCATTTATAAGCCGTTTCTGTCCAAACGTCCGGTCGCGATTCCGGAATGGGTCATGAACAGCGTGCGCCGCGGTTATCGGTTTATCCGCAGTTCATCAAGAAGCTAAATCGCTGGAACATGAGAGGAGCTTGCAGGGTTTCATTAAGGCCAAGCTATTGATCCGAGATTTGCATTAAACAATCGAATGATTCGAAAATAGAGGAGAAAGCAGCCGATCAAGGATTGGCTGCTTTTTTCGTTGTGCAAGTTGACACGATGAGTATTACTCGTTAAAGACGGGGATACCATAGAAGTTCGAGTTAACATTTCCAACTAGTGGAAAGGGGTTTTCATGATGACTCAACGTGTGGAAGGGGAACGAGGAGACCAGTCAATTGAAGGGCTGCTTCTCGCAGGGAGGACGGCGCTTATAACAGGAGCCGGCTCAGGAATCGGCAGAGCTGCGGCACTCAAGCTTGCCCGCGCTGGAGCGAACATCTGTCTGCTCGATCTAATCGACGAACGGACAGAGGACGTAGAGAAAGAAATACGCCGCATGGGCAGAGAGGCCGAATTCTATGATGTCGACGTGTCCGATCCAGGTCGAATGGAGCGCGCGATTCGCGCCGCAGCAGAGCGCTTCGGCAGTCTTGACGTGATATTCGCCAACGCGGGAATCAACGGCACGCTTGCCCCGATCGAGGACTTAACGCCGGAGGCGTGGGACCAGACATTGGGAATCAACCTAAGAGGAACATTCCTAACGGTCAAGAACGCTATTCCTCATATGAAAGGGAGCGGCGGCAGCATCATCATAACGAGCTCGATCAATGGCAATCGAACATTTTCCGGGTTCGGCATGGCCGCCTACAGCTCTTCCAAGGCCGGACAGGTCGCCTTCGCCAAGATGGCCGCATTGGAGCTCGCTCGTTACCGAATCCGCGTCAACGCGATCTGTCCAGGGGGAATCGAGACGAATATCGGAGAGAGCACCAAGAGCACGAAGCAGCTCGACAAGATCCGTATTCCGGTTGAATATCCAGAAGGGTCACAACCGCTTGAGCATAAATCTGGACGACCCGAGCAGGTGGCCGATCTAGTGCTGTTCCTCGCTTCGGAGCAGTCCAGCCACATCACCGGTACGGAGATTTATATCGACGGAGCCGAGACGCTTCTATAGGACAGCAGTGTTTCAGCCAATATAAAAATAACGGCAGCCAGTCGATCGGCTGCCGTGTTCATTTTGAACAATCGACTGTTATGCATTCTCTTGATCTGCACTCACCGTCTCAAGGCAAACAAGGAGCGCACACCAGCGGCATATGCTCCTTGTTTATTATCAACCTATCATTCTCATCTGTCTCATGCTTCATTTCCTTTGCATTTTCGGTATAACAGCCATTTCTGAAAGAGCAATCCAATTCCTATCCCAATGAAACAAAACAGAATGGAAAGCCAGACCGGTCCCAATCGAAAACCGGCTATTTCAAAGGTAGGGGAGAAAATCAAGCCTATCGTGAAGAAATAAGCAGCCATGACAAAAGGAATATAAGAGAAAGGTACCATACGATTTCCGCTATCCCGATAAGCATCCCATATCGAGAATAAATATAGGCACGGGTAGAACATCATCCAACCGTAATCGGCACTCTCGATCGCCTCTTGCGTCTCTCCATGAAAGCTCAAGATGATCACTTCATTTAAATTAGCTTGAGTATTGATCAATATTTCTAATGCTATAAACAATATTCCTTTTAGATATTTGCCATTTAGAAATTGACCGAAGCCCGGAAAGGCTATGCTCCACACCAGTTTTTCCATACCTTTACGTACTTCCCTTATCATATTGATTTAAATTTACATTGATTCTCCACCAACTTTGACCTTCAACATTTGAATGGGATCTCGTACTCCTACATCATGATCGTTCCCCTCCCGTAGAACGGCTATTCGGAAGAGCTTGTAATAATTGACTGTAATGGAGTGCGGTCGAACAGCGCATGATGAAATTGTCGTTTCGATATGGACGGAAATCAGAGGCTATGAACGAAAGCGCCCTATGTAAAATTCGAAATAAGACCCTAACTCGAAGGAGATGAATGTTCGGATGGACAAGACATTGAATGCAGCCGAGCAAGGCAAGTTGTGGGCAACCTATATGGGGAATACGATGTCCACATGTGTGTTGAACTACTTTCTTCAGCATGTTGAAGATCAGGACATCAAGAAAATAATTGAGTTCGCATTGGGCATTTCAAAACAATTCGTTCAAACGATAACGGATATCTTCAATCAAGAAGGATATCCGATTCCGGCAGGCTTTACCGAAGAGGATGTTAACCTTCAAGCGCCAAGGCTGTTTACTGATGACTTCTATCTGCATTACTTGAAATACACTGGCAAAGCAGGGATTAACCTTTATGGTATTGCGATACCTTATATGGTAAGAGCGGACACGCGGAATCTGATCACGCAATGCGTGGATCTTACTACGAAATTGTTAAATCAGGTGAATGAGATGTTGATCGCCAAAGGCTTGATCCTTGGGGCGCCAATTATTCCCTACCCGGAGCAAGTGGATTTCGTCAAGAAACAGAAATATTTGAACGGCTTCTTCGGTAAGGTCAGACCGCTGAATGCATTGGAAATTGCCCATCTACATGACAACGCCTTGAATAACGCAACAAGTAAAGTCGTTCTTATCGGTTTCCATCAGACGTCTCAATTACAACAAACCAAGGATTATTTTGCTAAGGGAATCGAAATCGCTGACAAGCATTTGGATAAATGCACCAAAATGCTTGAGGATGAAAATTTATCATCCGTTCCGCTTCTAGATCCCTTGGTGACAACGTCAACAACGCCTCCTTTCTCGGACAAATTGATGATGTTTCATAAGGTGGACATGTTCATCATGAGATTAAGAACGTATGGCAATGCGCTAGCTTTTGCTAGTCGGCATGATCTTGCCGCGCAATACGGAAAGTTTATTCTGGAGGTCGGAAATTATGTTGAAGATGGAGCTAACGTTCTGATCGATCACGGATGGTTGGAACAAATCCCTCAAGCTGCTGACCGAGAAGCCTTGGCATCGGTTTAATTTGATCTCACGCTCCGATTGACGATTGTTTTAATCAGAAAATCACTTATTTAGACATGAAAAATAAAAGGATTGGAGCGGAGAACAATCCCGATCCAATCCTTTTTCATAAGATAGCGAGCAGACTCGTCCCGCTCATTATCAGTTCCTAATTTTACGGTTCAATCCCCCATGCCAATGCACCATTTGCGTACCCGGTCATTTTCGTCCAATCCACGTAGCTGGAGCCAGCAGGGCTAAATGAGTAGTCGCCTGTTTGCGTATAGTTGCTCCAATCCGTACGTGCGATACGGATCTGGATCTCGGCCGAAGCGCCAGGCGCGAGCGTGCCTGCACCGCTTGTGAAGCCGATCTCGAAGTACGTATCGGCGCCTGTTTTCGGCGTCGACATCGTAACGAACGCACCCGTCAAGTTGCTGCTGCCGACGCTCGACCAATCGTACCAATAAGCTTGCGTTTTGTTATCGTCAATCGTGTAGTAGTAACGCAGCTTAACCGTCGAGAGATCCAGTGCGGTTGTGCCCGTGTTCACGATCTTGACGCGCGGTGCAATTGTGTTGATGGAAGAGGTCGTATTGCCGCTGTACATTTGGACTTTGAAGCTGCCCGCCGGCGTTGTTCCCGTAGGCGTCAACGAGATGACATTAGAGGTTGTCGATCCAGCTGTATTGGATGCAACGACACGGTAGTTATACAACGTGCCATTAACAGCCGTCATGTCCGTGTAGGTCAATCCAGTCAAGTTAGAAGCGATTGCTGTATAGGAGCCGCTTCCCGTTGCGCGCTCAACTTTATAAGCGGTTGCGCCCGTAGAAGCCGTCCAAGTCAACGTTGCTTGTGCGTTGCCAGCCGTGCCCGATACGGTGAGTGCGCCAGGCAAAACGACGGTCGTGTCAACAATAGATACCGCGAGAACTGGATCTGTACCTGCGCTGAAGTCGAACGTCAGATTCGTCGTGCCGACCGCTTGCGCGGCGAGATAACTTTTCTTAATCGTAACCGTCGTGCCCGATACCGTGTAATCCGTACCGGATACGAGGGAGGCTGAACCATTCTTAATGCCGCTTAGCGTATTGCCGTTCAACGTTAACATAACCGCAATATCGGCTTGGCTTGCCGTCTTCTTGTCGAACGTTGCGCTCGTAGGCGAAATCGTCGAATTGTTCACCGTGGACGTCATATCGACGATCGTTACGGCGAGTACGCGGTCGGTGCCTGCGCTGAAGTCGAACGTCAGGTTCGTCGTACCAACTGACTGTGCAGCCAGATAGCTTTTCTTGATCGTAACCGTCGTGCCCGATACGGTGTAATCTGTGCCGGATACGAGGGAGGTCGTGCTATTCTTAATGCCATTAAGCGTGTTGCCGTTCAGCGTCATCGTTACTGCGATGTCCGCTTGGCTGGCCGTCTTCTTATCGAAAGTTGCGCTCGTCGGCGTAATCGTCGAGCTCTGAGTTGGATTGCTGACCTTCAGATTAGGCAGCTCGTCCAACGTAATGACATAGTTGCTCTGATAGAGCGTAGTCAGCGTAGCTGGATAGTTAAACGCAGTGCTCATGAGATGCTCGCCGTACCAAGGGCAGAAGTAGAGCCATCCGGATTTCTCTTCCGTCAAGTTCTGTACGCTCGGAACGGTATCGTTCTCCGACATCGCCACCATTTTCTTGCCGCCCGTCATATTAACAAGCTGGTAGAAGATCGAAGTAATCGCATCTTCATTCGGTACGCCGGAGAGACCGTCATAGCGGTTGTAGACCGTATTGTATTTATCATAGCCGACAATATCTACCTTAGCGTCGCCAGGGTACCATTGCGGAGAAGTGCTGTAAGTGTAGCTGTTGTAGATCCAGATAATATTGTGCAGCCCATAGGTCTGCGTCAGCTCCGTATAGAGCAGGTTCCATAGCTGTTTGTACACCGTTGCGCCTGCTTTAGCCCACCAGAACCAAGCGCCTTCGCCATTCGCCCCGCCGTTGCCTTCTGCCTCATGGAATGGACGAAGCATGATCGGTACGCCGTTATCCTGCAGAATCTGCAGTTGTTCCGCCAAATCTTGAATCGCCAACTGCAAGTATTGATATTCTTTCGTTCCTGGAACGACTGCATTAGCCGTATTGAAGTTCGTATCCGTCGGTTTGTAGGTAGCGTCTTTCCAATCGACGAACTGTCCAAGCGTATAGGTGGTGAAATTCTTAGGCACATTGATGTGCCAACTCGCTGTTGCGATACCACCACGCGTGTTCACCCAGTCGATAACCCGATTGGTCGTGCCGTCTTCCCAGCCGTACAACGGATTGTAGTTCATGAAATCAAAGCCGCGGATTGCCGGATATTTGCCCGTCAAATTGTGAATCCAGTCAAACTCCAGCTCGGCATTGCCATCATTGCCGCCGCCGTAGATCTCCTGTTGACCTGAGATAATGTGGTCGCCGTACGCTTCTGTCAAATAATTCATCAGAAGCTGCGTTTCGGGCGTTGCTTGCGAATCGGTGAGGGTAGGGAGCGGGTTCAATGGATCAAGATTAGCAACGTCAACCGTGAATGAATCAAAATATGCGAATCCCCAACCAGCCTTCAGTTGGATCGTATTTACACCTGCAGTCAGCTTCTGATAACCAAAGTCGAAAATCGACCATGTGGTCGTGTAAGGAAGCATGAAGGAGCCCTTATTAACGCCATTAACAGTCAAATTCTGCAATCTGCCGTCAGGACTCAGTTCCTGCATAAACCGAGTGGTGATGGAATACATGCCGGTTGTCGGAACCGTCACGTTGAAGGTGATAGTCCCGGAGTTCTGCATCCAAACAAATCCCGTTCCCGTGTATCCTGGTTTCGGTGTCCCATAGATCGAAGTCGCTACTTGAAGATCGGAGCTAAGCGTAGCGTTCTCGCCTTCAATCGTGAATAGGGGAGTGGCGGCCGCATGTGCGGGCACGGATATCAAGCCTATCGCTAAAGCAAATGTTAGAACGATCGCGCTTGCCTTCTTAAGCCAAGTTTTCATTACCACTGTTCCTTTCCATATGGAATAAAATAACGAGCCTCCTGTTAACTCAACGCTTGTTAGCGCTTACATTACTGGCATGAGATTAGACCATCCCTCCTTTATTCGACGACTCTCTCTTTACGTGAAAGAGGAAACTAGCAGCGCTTTACTAGAAGAACATATCGTGAATCGAATGATTGAAATAGGCACTATAATGACATGTTGATGGTAATATAGGTACTATTTCATAACCTGGTCATTTAGGAATGGTGCTGTTACTCGCTCTAATGAACGATGAGATAGGAGAGAAGAGCGCTTGTACGTCTGTTTTTGTCTATTCAAACATGTGGATTGATGCACACCAAAAAGGAGCTCTTATGAGAACAGAGCTCCTCGTTCGTATCATCCACAACTAGCTTAAAGCTTGTTCAAGATCGGCAATAATGTCCGCGACCTCTTCGATTCCAATCGATAGACGGATCAGATTAGGCTTGATCCCGCCAAGCGCTCGATAGGATTCCGGAACGCTGTGGTGCACGGCTGTTACAGGCTGCGTAATTAGAGATTCTACAGAGCCTAAACTAACCGCACGAGTGAACAATTCAAGGCGATTCAGAAACTGATCGACCTCCAATTGACCGCCTTGCAATTCCACGCTCAGAACCCCGCCGAAGCCTGTCATTTGGTCAGCTGCCAGCTTATGTTGAGGATGACTCGGCAAACCCGGGTAATGCACGGTCTCTATTCTGGGATGCTGCTGCAAGTACTCCGCCACGAGCAGTGCATTCTCGTTATGACGCTGCACACGCAGACCTAACGTTTTCATCCCTCGAATGAGCAGCCATGCATCGAAACCATTGAGGTTGCCGCCTAATTTGCGATAAACGTCCGAGCAATTTTTTATGAACGCCTGTGTTCCCACAATAGCCCCAGCCATAACATCGCTATGTCCATTGATATATTTGGTGCAGCTATGAACAACAACGTCAGCTCCGAGCTCCAAAGGCTTCTGATTCAAGACCGAGAATGTATTATCTACAATCAATTGAACATCGTGTTCGTGCGCCAGATTGGCGACTTGGCGGATATCATAAATTTGCAGCGTTGGGTTACTCGGTGATTCTAACAAAATAAGCTTCGTATTCGGCCGGATGGCTTTCTTAACCGCATCGATATCGGCAGCATCGACAAAGCTCGTTGCAATTCCGAAGTTCGGGAGTAACGAATGCAGCAGACCGAAGCTGCCGCCATATATATCTGCATGGCTAATGATATGATCGCCATTCCCCGCAAGCGTAAGTATCGCCGTAGAGATCGCTGCCATTCCAGAGGCAAGCAGGAGAGCGGCTTCAGCGGCTTCTAATTGGGCAATTTTGGCTTCCGCAATTGCAAAGTTCGGATTGCTGAATCGGGTATAGATATGACCAGTTGATCTACCTTCCATTAGATCAAGCATGCTTTCATTGGACGGAAACGCAAACGTAGTTGTTTGATAAATAGGAGGTACTGCCGATCCCGTCGCAGGATCTGGCTTTTCTCCGGTATGGATCAGCCTTGTATTTAACCCTTGATATCTTGTGCTCAATCTTATCACCCTTTACTACATTATTGAGATCGTGTTAGTTCACAAGGGGCATATGTTATCTATACATTAGCGAGCTTTGATCTAGAATCGTTAAACGTACAGAAAATCGATTACGCCTGCGAAGTATTATCCAAGACCACATCATGAGGAATAGGCTTGGAGGAATCGCATGCATTCATTTAGTCGTCACAAGAATACAAAGAAAAAATCAGCTTGGAACAAGATCATCGCAATCGCGATGCTAGGCGCTATCACGATTACCGCGATAGGTATAGTCATCTTCAATCAATTGGTGACGAAACAGGATGTATCGCTGCTGATGAAACCGCTGCCTGCGGCGACCATCATATATGATCAAGACATGGAGGAAGTGCTTCGCCTCTCGCCTAGCAAGTCCGAACCTGTCGAATACGACAGCTTGCCGCAGCAATTGATCGAAGCGGTTGTAGCAGTAGAAGACAAACGGTTCTTCGAACATAGCGGCACTGATCTGCAAGGCATTGGCCGCGCTCTGATATCGAATCTATCGAGTGGCCGCACGGTACAAGGGGCGAGCACGATCACGCAGCAGCTCGCCAAAAATGTTTTCCTAACACAAGAACGAACCTGGACGCGCAAGTGGAAGGAGCTTCTGCTCGCGCAGAAAATCGAAAGAAATTACAGCAAACAACAAATCATGACGTTTTATTTGAACCAGATTTATTTTGGCGAGGGAGCTTGGGGGATCAAGAAAGCGGCTGAAATCTATTATGGCGTCCCGGTCGAGCAGCTTACGTTGTCGGAATCCGCATTGCTTGCCGGAATCATCAAAGCACCGTCCGCTCTGACACCGTACAGACATCCTGATGAAGCAAAAGCTCGAAGGAATGTTGTGCTGCAGCTCATGAAAGATCAAGGGAAGATTGATCAAGCCACTTATGACGCTTCGATTAAGGAGCCGCTGCATATTCGCAGCTCGAAGCCGGACAACAGCAATGTGATCAAGTATCCTTATTACATCGATGCCATGATTCGCGAAGCTGGCGAGAAGTATGGACTTACTCAGAATGAGGTGCTGCAGGGAGGGCTTCGATTCTATACGACCCTTAATAGTCAAATGCAAGAAGCTGTCGAGAGCGTCTATGCACAAGACAGCAATTTCCCGGCAAGCAGCTCGGACCAACTGATTCAAAGCGGTGCCGTACTCGTCGACCCCCGAGATGGGGGCATCAAAGCGCTTGTCGGCGGCCGCGGCGAGCAGCCATTCCGTTCATTTAACCGCGCCGTTCAGTTGAAGCGACAACCTGGCTCTACAATGAAACCCATATCGGTATATACACCAGCACTTGAGCATGGCTACTCACCAAATGATACGTTGATCGACGAACCGGTCAACTTTAATGGATACCAACCTCGTAACGCCGGCGGCAGTTACCACGGCGAGGTATCCATCTATGAGTCCATCATTCACTCCTATAACGTACCAGCTGTCAAGCTCTTGAACGAGTTAGGGATTGACGCCGGGATGGAAGCAGCCAATCGATTCGGATTAGAGCTTACGGATGCCGACCGAAACCTTGGACTTGCGCTGGGAGGGCTTCAGGAAGGCGTATCTCCGCTTGATATGGCGGAAGCCTTCAGTGTGTTTGCGAACGATGGGACAAGAATAGCTGCCCATGCCATTACACGGATCGAAACTGCCGATGGCGAGATCGTGGCTTCAGCCGAAACGGATAACAATAAAGCGATTATCGATCCTGCAATCGCAAGAACGATGACGTCAATGCTCGAAGGTGTGGTAACTGAAGGTACAGGCGTCGAAGCTGCAATAGCAGGTAGACCGATAGCCGGCAAGACGGGCACTACAGAAATGCCGGGTACGGACGGAGGCATGAAGGACAACTGGTTTGTCGGCTTTACGCCTCAGCTTGTCGGTGCGGTATGGCTTGGTTATGACCATACGGATACAAGTCATTATTTGACGACGACCTCCAAGGCTGCCGCAGCTGTATTCCAGAAGCTGATGAGCGAAGCGCTTAAAGATGAAGCGGTCATGAAATTTCCTAATGCTCCGGGTATTGCAGCCAAATCATCAATCACAAAAGGAGAGAAGAATAAGCCGGAGAAACCAGAGAAAGCTAAGCCTAATAAAGAGGAGAAGAAAAACAAGAAGCACTCGGACAAAGATGAGAAGAAGGAACATGAGAAGGGGAAAGGAAAAAAGAAGAAGGATGAAGATGATTGATTAAGCACCTGAAAGCCGCATAAACAGCGGCTTTTTTTGAGCACATCTATAATTAGACGTGTTTTTGTTTTGTTTCAAGTTACTTATACTAACAGGATATGTTTCCTTCAAGTTGAATAGATAATGAAGAAACGATTGAGTCGTAATCTAGTAATAAACATGGATGAATATGAAACGGTCGTTTTCGCTCATCATGAACCGGTCGACGAAGGAGGGGTTCGAGCTTATGCTAGAACAATCAACTGAATGTAACATAACGAACGCTTACATGATTCCATCCCCATATTGGGATATATTCAGTAAATGCCCTGGCGGCGTCTCCATCGCGACGGATCCGCTCTGCACAACGATTCTACATAATCGGAAGGCTGCCCGAATGCTCCGTGTATCGGAAGGCGAGGATTTCTCGCATTCATCCACCACTCCACCGCAAGTTAGTGTATATCGAAACCGGATCGTGATATCACCCGATGAGATGCCGATGCAGCGAACTGCCCGACATAAAATCGAAGTCCTTAATGAGGTGCTCGAGCTTGTCTGGGAGGATGGCCACCGCATGATATCGGTCTGGAACACGTCGCCGATTCTTGACGAAGCGGGGGAAGTACTCGGCGTACTGGCCACATCGGAGGACATTACAGAATTCGTACTGCAAGAACGTCAAATGAAAGCGGACAAAGAATATCTCGAGAGCTTAGTTGCGGAACGGAACGAAGAACAGTTAAAGCTTCGCAGCGAGTTAGAACGACTAGACCGGCTGAGCTTAGTAGCGCAAATGGCTGCAAGCATCAGCCACGAGGTGAGGAATCCGATCGCGACCGTAAGAGGCTTCCTGCAATTGATGAATAGTCTTCAGCCGACGGGGCAGCTCAGCCCGCATTACGATCTCATCATCAGCGAATTGGATCGTGCCAACGCCATTATCGGCAATTTCCTATCCTTGTCCAAATCACCTACCGACGATCGCGAGATGAGCGGTCTGCTCGATGTATTCATGGTAGTGATGCCGCTGCTCGAAGCAGATGCCTTAATGAGGGGGAAGAGGTTAACCTTCGAACAGCAAGCGGTATCGCACGTCTGCATGAACAAGAAGGAAATTCAGCAGGTGTTGATCAATCTCGTTCGAAACGGTCTGGAAGCTTCGCCTGTAGGAGCAGAAATCCGCGTCGAGCTGTTCGACAATTCTCATACGGTCGGATTTACGGTGCAGGACGAAGGAGAAGGGATGCCGCCTTCCGTGCTTGAGCGACTTGGAACACCATTCTTCACGACCAAAGGCAGCGGCACCGGACTAGGCTTGTCGATCTGTTATGAAATCATTAGCCGCCATGGGGCGGACATCAAGGTTGAGAGCAATAGCAGCGGGACGACGTTTACGGTTGCATTTCCTAAATGTCATGCAGCGCAAATCAATTAACGATTCCATCATTCGGTGCTTGACAATAGCCGCTGTTGAACTTATGATTATAAAAAATGTTTGCTACTTACTTTTTTATCGTTCACGTGATGCATAACATAGTCACAGAACAGCATGAGAGGTAATGTAGCGTTAGTCATAAACCATTATTGCATACTGATCTTCGGGGCAGGTGAAATTCCTGACCGGCGGTGAAGCTGTATAGCTAAGCCCGCGACTCTCCGAGCCGACTAGCGGCACAGAGACTGACTTGGTGTGAATCCAAGGCCGACGGTAAAGTCCGGATGGGAGAAGATCGCCTTATACAGCATGCCGACGGCATGTTCTATTTGGCCAGCCCCGTTTCGTATTGTCATTACGAAACGGGGCTTTTCTTTAGCAACTCCATAATAAGCCATATCATCCCTGAAGGTTGGATGCACGAGAAGGAGCATTCAACCATGAGTAACTTGATTTCTTCGCCATTGTTCAACAAACGAGCGATAAAACCCGCGTTTGGGTTTGTCGTACTTGGCTCCGCTTTATGGGGAGTCGACCCGCTGTTCCGCATGCTGCTGCTCGATTATCTTACTTCGACTCAGATTGCATTGATGGAGCACGTCATTCTAGTGCTGTTCATGGCTCCGGTGTTGTGGAAGCATCGCCAGCAGCTCCGCAAGATCAAGCTTCGCCATTTCGGTGCGCTTCTGTTCGTCTCATGGGGCGGTTCCGCACTTGCAACCGTTCTGTTCACGAAGGGGCTGGCAGCAGGCGATTTGAACTCGGTTCTTCTGCTTCAGAAGCTCCAACCCTTGTTCGCTATCCTGATGGCCAAGTGGCTGTTGAAGGAGAGGTTACCGAAATCATTCGGCATGCTGTTCTTCATTGCGATACTAGGCACATACTTACTGACCTTTGGCCTGAAGCTCCCGTTCTCCGATTATAGCGAAATGCTGCAGACAGGCAGTCTGATGGCGATTGGAGCGGCACTGCTGTGGGGCGGTTCCACCGTCATGGGTCGGTACTTGCTGCAAGCTGTCAATTACGAGACGGTGACATCGCTTCGCTTTATTCTAGCGCTCCCGTTTCTGCTTGCGTTGACCCTTGGAGAACACCAAGCATGGACGCTTCCGAGCGAGGCAAAAGGTATGACGCTTGTCGCCCTCAATCTGCTGCTGCAGGCGCTGCTGCCAGGACTTTTGAGCTTGCTGCTGTACTACAAGGGCTTGAGCGCCATCAAGGCTTCTTATGCCACACTGGCGGAACTAAGTTTCCCGATGGTTGGTGTGCTGATCAACTATGTTGTGTTTCAGCAGGCAGCGACCTTCACCCAAATCATTGGCTTCATCCTAATCTGGGCGACGCTGCTTATCATATCACGCCAGCAAGAACGTTCAGCCAGATCGGAAGGAATCGTCAGACCCGCGGCGATCTGATTTACCGCAATCCAGTCTGTGATAACCTATATGAACGCAAAACAAAAAGTCGCGATGATTCGCGACTTTTTGTTTTATCTGCTAAGCGACTGCTATGTACAATCAAGATTTGGGAATCTCATAATCGGGTTCCTTATTCGCTTCATATAAGCCTGAATACGATTTAAACCACCTGAACAAGTGGGTCACGATAACTTTCAGAATGGCGTACCCCGGAACCGCGAGAATAATGCCGACAATTCCGAATAGCTTCCCGGCCGTAAGGATAACGAAAATAATCGTGATCGGATGGATGCGCATCGCTTTGCCCATAATTTGAGGCGTAATGAGTTTACCTTCGAAGAGCTGAATAAGCGTCCATACGACGACCATTTTCAACAGCATGATCGGGGAGGTAACCATGGCGACAACTAACGCTGGAGCAATTGCAATCGCAGGCCCCAAATAAGGAACGACGCTCGTGCAGGCTGCAGTGACAGCCAGAACGAGTGAATAATCCAATCCTATAATTAAGTAACCAATGTATAAAAGTACACCGACACAAAGGCTGTCAAGAATTTGCCCGCGAATATAGGAGCTGATCTGGTGATTCATCTCCAGCATGACGGTGAACGAACGATTACGTAATTTGGTCGGCAGAAAATCAAGCACATAGGGAGCTAATTTGCGACGATCTTTCAATAGGTAGAAGAGAATAAACGGAACGACGATAATCGACAGCACGGTTTCAGTAAGCGCGCCAACGAATCCGCCAATGCTATTCCATGCATTGTTAAGAATATTAGTTGCATAACTCGAGAAGGCATCGGTCATGCTTGCAGCATCAAATCCAGTCGCTTGCTGGAATTGGTTGAAGTACTCGCTGCCGATCAGGTCTTCGAATCGGAGCTGCGCTTCTCGGCTAAATGCTGGGAATTGATCGATTAATCCTGTGATTTGTTCCTTTAACAGCGGAATGACTGCGAGAACGATCAGTGTAATGATGCCAGCAACTAGTAAATACAGAGCCAATATGGAATAGGCCCGTTTAATATTCCGCTTCTCTAAGAACTCGACGATCGGATTAAGCAGATAGTAAGCGACGCCGGTTAGCAGAATAGGCAGGAACACCGTTTCAAGCAAAATCTTCAGCGGATGGAATACAAAGGTTATCTTGCTAATGACAAAAATATTCACCCCAATCATTAGTAAGATAAGAAGGAAACTGAACAACTTCTGATTCAAAAGCATGAACTTCAATCTCTCCGTCACCTGACGTGTTTTGGTCAACGGGACGCACGTCCTTTCATTCATAAAGAAGGCTCGTCAAACGTATGATAGCGATTCAAACGCTTAACAACTAACCACATATATACATCATACTGGTGTCTAGAACAGAGTTCAAATGAAGTGCGTCATGTAGACGATCTTTTTATCAAAATGTAACATTACACCTTTAATCAGATGAATAAATTCAAGCCGCCTATAATGGCGGCTTTTATTATTTCCAATAAATACAAATAAGTTCCTATGAACAAATCGGCCATCGCGTCTGTCCTTTCTCATATACAAACCGAAAGGAGTCATTACTATGAAGCGATTGATTGAAACGGTTATGCAGCGATCCGTTATTATCCTTATCTTTGTTGTACTCATTCTCGCTTGGGGTGGCGTCTCGGCGTACCAAATGCAGCGCGACTACTTGCCAGGAATTAATAACACAACCATGATGGTGTCGCTGCGAGCATCGTCCTATCAGGCCGATCAGATTAAACATGATGTTGCTGCTCCGCTGGAGGAGGCTTTACACCGAACCAATGGTCTAACGAGTATTCAAACGACTTCGTACGATGGCGGCGTGCTCTTGAATCTTGCTTTTCCAATGGATTACAACATGGACAGAGCAGAAAGTGATGTGAAAATGGCATTAATCGACGCCGATCTTCCTGATGGGTTGAACAAACCTGTCGTAACAAGGTTGACGTCCAGCACATTCCCTATTCTAAGTTACAGCCTTACATCAGCAAGCAACAGCATAGACGAACTAACCCTCCAATCCACGACGCAGATGGAGATCGTCAAACAGTTAAAATCCGTTCCTGGCGTATCGGATGTACAGACGGTTGGCGGTGCGAATAAAGGTTACGTCGTACTCGTGCGGATGAAGGATTTGACGGCTAAAGGATTCACGCTCGATGATTTCAACAAATCGATCACAGCGGATATTCCATCCCTTCAAGGAAATGCAGCGAATGTGAAGAGCACCTTCCCGATCAGAATCGACGGTTGGGATTTAGGCGAACAGGACCTGCGCAATTTGCAAATTAAAAATAAAGATCATGCCGTCCCTTTATATGAGGTCGCCTCCGTATCACCGTCGCTGACAGATGTGAAGACGGTATCGCGCACCAATGGCAAGGCGAGTGTACAGATTAACGTAATCAAAACCCCTTCGGCCACGATTACGGACACAGCGAAACAAGTGAAAGCGCGTGTGAACGCTATTCCTGCTGTACAGAAACATGAGGTAGAGATGCAATTGCTGACTGATCGAGCCCAAGAATTGAACCACTCCCTGATGGGACTAGTTCGCGAAGGCCTGCTAGGCTGTCTGTTCTCGATGTTATGCGTACTGTATTTCTTCCGCAATGTACGTTCAACGCTTCTTATTGCCGTTTCGTTACCAATCTCGCTGCTTGCTGCAACGGCAGTGCTCAAATCGATGGGTGTTACATTGAATATTCTTACTGTCTCAGGTCTCATAGTCGCGATGGGGCGTATCGTAGATGATGCGATCGTTATTCTGGATAACATGTATAGTCGTGAGCAAGAGAACAAAGGAAAACCGATCCTGCCAATACTGGCTTCCGCTGTCGTAGAAATGCTGCCTGCGATCTTCGCATCGACTGCGACAACGATTGCTGTCTATGTGCCAATCGCCTTAGTCGGAGGCATCGTCGGCGCATCTTATTCCGGTTTTGCTTGGTCGGTCGTTATTTCGCTTGCCGTATCGTTCCTTGTTGCTATGGTGGTGATTCCAACGTTCGCATTCATGGGCTGGAAGGAGCCGAAGGGAAAGGCAATTACACTGGAACCAATAATGAAGCCAATACTTGTTCTAGTACTCAAGCATAAGAAATCGGTCATTAGCATTTCGCTTCTATTGTTTATTGCTGCTGGGATCTTTGCCGCACTGCTGCCTTTCAGCCTGCTGCCAAGCTCGACCACTGGACAAGTCGCAATCAAGATTGAACTGCCCAAAGGATCGCCGCTGTCAGCCGTCGATAACAAGGTGAAACAAGTGGAAGCCGCTCTGTACCAGGATTCGATGGTCGATTCCTATTCGGCAGTATTCGGTTCTTCCTTCACGCCGACTGCAGATGATGTGTTCGATCAAGGTGGCGGATATATTCAACAGCCGAATGTCGCGAATTTATCGGTTGTCGTGAAGGACAAGCAAGAGGTCGATGCTGCGATCACTAATTTGCAAGCCGAGCTGTCCCCGATTGCGGATCGAGCTGTCATTACCGTGACGAATCAAAGCCTGGCCGGCGATGACTCGTCGATCCAAATTAAGCTTTCAGGTTCGGACCAACAAACGCTGGATCAGTCAGCTCAGTTAGTGCGCACCAAGCTCGCTGCCATATCAGGCTTAGCCGTTGCCGGTCAATCGGACCTGACGAATGGAATTCCCAAATTCGATGTTCAGATTGACAAAGCGAAGGTAGAGGCAGCAGGCATCCAGCCGGCGGAAATCAATCAGATTGTAGCGCGCTATCTCGCCAAAGGGAAAGACTTTGATCTTCCTGTGTCGAATGGGAATGGCAGTATTCCAGTTGATGTGTATATTGATCCGATTCGAGAGGGAACGAATAATGATGCTGCCTTGCCTGTCTATACACCACAGCAGGTGCTGGATTCGCTATCAGCGGAGACCTTACATGGTACGGGAACCCAGACCTACCGTCTGGATCAGGTCGCTTCCATCCAAGCGAGCAGCGCACCTTCCTCGATCGTAGAACAAGATGGCAAGCCTGTCGCAATCGTATCCGCACAAATCACATCAAAGGATATGAGCAAAGTGTCCAAGGCTGTGAACGAATCATTGTCGCAAATCCAACTGCCAAGCGGAGTAGTCTACTCCACAGGGGGAATTACAGCTCAAATAACGCAAATGATCATCGAGATGACGATCGCTGTCGTGATTTCGATTCTTCTAGTACTCTTAATCACGAGCGTCGTATTCAAAGGATGGAAAGCACCGCTCGCAGTGCTGATTAGTATCCCGCTTGCGTTGTCCGGCGTTGTAATTGCTCTGTACGGGATTCAAGGACAGTGGGATCTTGCCGCCTTGATCGGCGTACTGATGCTCACCGGTATCGTGGTTACGAACGGAATTGTGCTAATTGACAGAATCGAACGCAACCGTAAAGAAGGCATGCCGCTGCGCGAAGCTGTTATGTCTGGAAGCCTGTCGCGTGTAAGACCGATCTTCATGACCGCCGGCACAACCATATTGACGCTGCTGCCGCTTGCGTTGACACATCATGCAGATACCGTTATTTCGCAAGTGCTTGGCATTGTAGTAATCGGCGGGATGATCACTTCCACGCTGAACAGCTTTATCGTCATTCCGATTATTTATGAATGGATGCAAGGCAGGAAGGCTGCAGAACAGTAGGGGTTGATGAGGAGTGGACGAGGAGTTATATCGAATCATTCATCTTGCCAAGCATGGAGATAAGGATGCATACGCCCAACTCGTCAAGCGATTCAAAGATCCAGTGTACCGTTACGCGCTAGGTATGTTGAATGATCGGATGGATGCCGAAGACGTTGCACAAGAAGCTTTTGTGAAGGCATATTACTCTTTATCTAGTCTTGAAAGTGAGTTCGCATTCGCATCATGGTTTTTCAGAATCGTATCTAACCTATCCAAAAACCGAATCATGAAGAAGATGAAAGAACAGGGTTTCCAGGAGGAAGCCGACGATTCGATGATAGATACCAGGGAAGCATCTGATCCTTCCGAGAGACTGTCGATCGAAGACGCAATCGCAGGGCTGTCCGTGGAGCATCGCGAGGTCATCCTATTGCACGATGTACAGGGCTACCGATATGAAGAGATTGCACAGGTGACCAAAGTTCCGTTAGGCACGGTCAAATCTCGATTGTTCGCAGCTCGTATGGCACTACGCAAACAATTAAGGAAGGAGGAGCCTGTATGAACCATCTTGAAGATCAATTGTTAGCCTACTTGGACAATGAGTTGACTGAAGAAGAAAAGCTCGCGGTCGAAGCTCACCTCGAGAGCTGTGCGTCCTGTCAGGCGTTACTGCAAGATTGGTTAAGCTTCCAAGCGCAGGTACATGATGCATTCCAATACAAGCAAGCACCCATTGATTTTGATATCCATGTCATGCAAGCCATTCAACAGGAACAACGAGTGACAATTCGCAAGAGATGGCTATTACTTCCGTTGTTAGCTGGATTCATCTTCATCCTGTTCGGAATTACGAGGAGTATGATGGTCGTTAAGTTCATCCATAGCTTTATACGATTGCTATCCGCTTTCTTGTACATGTCGACTCATTTCATGGCGAGCATTCCCATTATTTCGGCAACAGCTGTATTCTTATCGATCTTCGTCTTGTTCACGTCCATTTATTATCTGAGAAGAGCAATACGTCTAACATCGATGGAGGGAGGATGACCACAATGACTTCGATGAAACGAATGGCATACGTGTTCAGTTGCATCCTTATTGTGTTCTTGGTTATGACGCCCGACCGCACATCTGCGGCAGCTGTTTTCGAACATCAGAACACGATCGTTCCAGTCGGCCAGACCGTTGATGACGTATACGTTGTCGGAGGAGATGCAGAAGTCCTTGGACACGTTACAGGTATTGTTGTTGTTATTAATGGTGACCTGCACGCAGCTAATACTGCCCAGATAGACGGCATGATCGTTGTTATTGGTGGACAAGTCAATCAGGAGCCAGGTACGCTCATTGGGGATGACGTGTATAATCTGTCGCTGGATGATCCGACACAGACCAGTTTATTAATCGGAGGGAGCCTTACGGTTGGATTATGGATGATACAGCTGGGTATTGTCATCCTGCTTATTCTTGTACCGACACTTATTGGTCTGTTAGGAAAGAAGAAGATGCGTTCCTTGATCGGCCATTACGCAGCATCGTCTTGGAGCCGCTTGTTATACATCGGTTTCTTAAGTGGCTTAGCGCTTATAGCGATTAGCGCGTTGCTGGCCATTACGATCGTCGGAATTCCAATATTGATCTTCATTCTGATTGCGTTCATCATTGCTGTATTTACTGGGCTAACCGTCATCAGTCATCGTCTAGGGGAACAAATTCGCTTTGCGGAAGCGAACCCGACATGGTTGAAAGTGATGGTTGGAGCGATCGTAATCGCCTCAGCTATTAATATTCCTGTCTTAGGATGGATCGTTCTGCTCATCGTTACAATGATTTCGCTTGGTGTTTGTGTGGACGGGTTAGCATCGATCCGACAACGTTCAAGCAAGAGTCGCTAGGATATTTCTAGCGGCTCTTTTTCTTTCGGGGCACTGCCGAGGCAAGAAGCTCCACTTCTGTTGCGTTGTATGGATATCGATTGTAAATACTATCTGAAACTGGAGTAAGAAGGTGAATGCATGATTTTTAACTATATTGTCGGATTGATCATTCCTTGGCTATGCGTCGTTATTGCTCCCATTCCACATAAAATCAGGCTGCTCATTCGAATCTTCCCGATCAGCTCCGTCATCGCTTTTCTTCTCAACGACTTCTTCGTCAAACATGGTTTTTGGATCGTTAAGCCGATTGTCGAAGAGAATGAGTCTTATTCCGCAATCCCATACAATTTAGGCATGTATCCGGTGTGGGGAGTATTCCTTATCCATTTTACAGAAAAGCGAATTTGGTCACCTGTGAAATTAATTGTTGTGTGGAGCATAGGAATAACGCTGGCGGAGTACATCCTCGTTATTATCGGAAGGGTTATATATGGCAATGGGTGGCATGTCGTTTGGACCTTCACTACCTACTGCGCGGCATTCCTAATCGTATATTTGTACAGTAAGTTAAAAAGGGAATAAGCGCCGTATCGTTTGCCGACTTCTTGACAGGATTTGAATAAATCTTTTCGGTAAAAGACACCCTATGCTCGTATACTTGGCAAATATTCGGGGGTCTAATGGAAAACTTCAGAGAAAAGTACCGCAGCCGACGTTATGTAGCCCATGTAAGTATCTTAGGGACATCGCAAATACATAAACGAAATCCATTCGGGATAGCCTGTTGGTCGATGGCCTTTCCTGGATTTGGACATTTACTGTTGAACAAATATTTGCGTGGATATGCCCTTATTCTGTGGGAGATCTTTATCAATCAGAAAATTCACTTGAATTTAGCGATCGTGCATACCTTCAACGGGGAGTTTCAGGCAGCCAGAGATGTCATGGATCCTAAATTCATGTCTCTGTATATTCCTGTGTATTTATTCGCGATCTACGATAGTTATAGAACATCTGTTGATATGAACAAGATTTATGTTCTAGCCAATCGGGAACAAGGGCCATTCAATGAATTTAGCATTGGAGCGCTTGAGATTAATTACCTTGATAAACGCAAGCCGTGGCTGGCTGCTGTATGGTCAATGGGAATTCCTAGTTTGGGGCAGCTCTATTTGCATCGCATCGTCTTGGCATCGTTTATTCTGATTAGCACAATTGTGATCATATGGAATTCCAATCTGATTCTTTCCATCCACTACCTTATCTTAGGGGATTTGGAATCCTCCACATCGGTCCTTGATAAACAATGGGTGTTGTATTTTCCGTCGTTTTACTTCTTTACGATTTATGATGCCTATACGAACACCGTAGAGAATAATAAATTGTTTGATGATGCTCAGAAGGCATACCTGATAAGCAATTACCAGCCTGCTGGACATGTCTTGAAAGTCGAGGATCGGTGATCATGCAAATTTTCGCAACATTCGAATACTCAACCCTTCTTGAAATCGCCCTTACTGAGCTTGAAGCAAAGGGGATTACAAGCATTTACGCAGTTCCTCTCGACCTGCGCAAAAAAGAACCGCGGCTGCTCGACAGCATCCACCGTGCAGACGGACTGTCCTTTATCGATAAAGGGATGGTCCTAGGCTTTATGTTTGCAACCATAGGCGCCAGCAAAGGGTTCGTATGGAAAGGGGGACCCATCATCTGGGGGCTTGCCGGTGCTGCGTTCGGTTTTATTGTCGGAGTGGCCATCAATTGGGTCATTTACCTTGTGAATCGCAACAAAAATAAACTCGAAATCAAAAAAGGGAAAAAGGGCGACGTCATACTCGTTGTTGCGTGTGAAGATCATCAGGCAGCGGTCGTAGAAGATATACTCTGGGACCATAAAGCTTACGGCTTGGCTGTAACCCGATAGCAGACAATGACTGGAACATTCCTTAAACCATAAATCGGAGAAATGAACAAAGGAGCTGCATCACTTGTGTCAGGCGAATATCCCACCTTTGACGAAATAAAGGCAGTCGACCATAAGCTTACGGAAATGAGGGAGCAATATTTTTATCACCATGTTCTGTTCTCCTTTCAGTGGTGGCTTCTGCTTGTCCTTATCTTTGTACAATGGGTCATTTGGTGGAAGCTGGTTGATAAAGCAAGGGTGAAGGAAATTCTACTTTACGGTGCGGTGCTTTCCATCGTCATTATTCTACTTGATGATACTGGCGGCGAACTCGGGTTATGGTCATACCCGTACCAGATCCTTATGTTAGTCCCACGCCAGAGCACAATTGATTTATCCGTATTACCTGTGTTCCACATGATGGTTTATCAATATTTCCGAAGCTGGAAGTCCTTTATTATTGCCAATGTCGTAATGGCAATGGCGTTTTCTTTCATTGCTGAACCGATTTCAGTCTGGCTCAACATTTATGACCTGGATCATTGGCGATACATATATTCCTTCCCGTTGTATATTGCCAAAGCGGTGTTTGTTCGATGGCTGATTGAATTAATTGTTAAAAAATTAAAAAAGTTTAAGGAGAATGTACATGCTTAATGAAGAAGCTCAAAAACTGATGGGTGAACATCGCGACGTAGGCAAATTCGTGACCCATATTGCAGACAGAATCAACGACAGAGAACATGAACATTATGCCGAGGTTTCACAAGGGCAATTGAGCGGGGATAAAGATATTTCAGGCCAGTATGAAGCAGGCGTACGAAAGGGGCTCGAAATAGCTCGACGGTCGATATTGGAGGTTCTTGAAGAAACAGTCGATGACCAGGACCATAAAGGAGACAAACGACATACGCCACATTTTAAGGATGGTATTGATTAGAAAGGCTCGGACAGTTGAAGAAAGGCAGCAGATCTCGGGATCTGCTGCCTTTGGTGTGTGATATCGTTTCGCTGGTGGATCTTACAACAACGGCACATCAAACTCGTCGTCCATCTGCTCCGACAATACGTCGACCGGTACCGTCTGCTCCTCTTCTGGATTGTCCAGCGGATGAATTCTTGCCGTGCCGGCTCCTACGTTAACATGCTCGATAAACACCGGAACGCCGAGATACGACACGATGATAATATCCGGAGAATCCGCAATTTCCTTCGCTCGGTATGCTTCCACGATGTCATCTCCTTTCACCAAATAACGCCTTTCTGCAACTGTCTGAATTGTGGTAAAATCATTGAGGGGAACATCAGTTTGCATACAGGAGGCATTATTCATTTATGGCAGAGCCTTTGAAAAATATGTACCACGAAGCTTTCCTAAGAGAATTCGGCACCAAGGTCAGGCGCGCATATAGCCCGTTTCAGACCGAAAGCTTCATCTCCGACGTGCTGCAAGAAGGATGGGAGACACTGGAGCTGAAAGGCCGCATTCGTCGAATTACGTCCGTATTGGGAGCACACTTGCCAGAACCATATGCCGACGCGTTGAACGTTCTATTCCAGATCGACGAGCAATGCATAGGGTTTCCTTATTTGTTTTTCCCAGATTTCGTTGAGGTATACGGTTTATCGAAACGCGATTGGGAACTATCCATGCGCGCGCTTGAACGATTTACGACGCGTTCGTCGGCTGAATTTGCGATTCGCGCCTTTATTGAGCGTGATCCGGAGCGGGCGATGAAGCAGATGAGTGAATGGGCGCTTCATTCGAACGAACATGTGAGGCGATTGGCTAGTGAAGGATGCAGACCGCGGCTCCCGTGGGGACAGGCGCTTCCGGTATTCAAGCGCGACCCGGCTCCAGTGCTGAACGTGTTGAAGCTGTTGAAAGCCGATCCGTCTCTTTATGTACGCAAAAGCGTAGCCAACAATCTGAACGACATCGCCAAAGATCATCCGCAGCTCGTGATTCAGACTGCTAGCAGCTGGATTGGTGCTCATCCAGACACCGATTGGATTGTCCGCCACGCCTGCAGGACGCTGGTCCGCAAAGCCGTACCGGAAGCGCTCGCCTTGTTCGGGTATGCCGGAGAGGAGAGCGGCGAGCCAATTGCTGTCTCGGCGTCGATCAAAGCGAATCCGACCGAACTTCTGATAGGCGGCAGCTGCGAGCTGATTTATAACCTGCAAGTGCGCGAAGGCGATCCTGCCCGAATTCGGGTCGAATACGGCATCTATTTCGTCAAAGCGAAGGGAAAAACGTCGCGCAAGTTGTTTTTGCTGTCGGACAAGACCGTACACGGAGGCGGAGTCGTTTCGGGACAACGCACACACCATTTCGCCGACTTGACGACGCGCAAGCATTATCCTGGCGAGCACCGGATCGTCCTTCTTGTGAATGGAGTGGAAGTGGCAGGAACGTCACTTAACTTGAACAGCACGACAGAGGCGACTTAATTTGAAAGCACGGCGTCATAACAAGATGACAGAAGGGCGTACGATCTCAGATATTGCGGTCTGGGATTGTACGCCCTTCTTGGTCGTCATACTAAGTTGATATGAGGAGATATCTTTATGGCTGTAGCAGCCATCGATGTACCTCAAGGAACAGCACGCTCCACGTTGCTTCGCGGTGCGTTCCTTTAGGGACATAATCGAATCGAATTCGATCCTCAGGAACACCTGCCGTGATTAACGTCTGTCGAGCCAGTATAATTTGTTCGTAGGCAGCTTGATTAAACTCGGGATTGTCGGTCTCCTGTTCACCGATGCTGAGATAGACACGCAGCGAAGGGGATAGGTCCGATTGTTGAATCAACTGGACAATTCCGCCGTTGTCGTGCCACATCACGAACGAGACAGCGCCCACGCGGCCGAATCGATCAGGGTAACGTATGGCAGTGTACAACGAGACATAGGCGCCGAACGAGCTCCCGACAAGCATTGCATGCTCGGGTTCGGGCAGTGTCCGATATTGGCTGTCGATATACGGTTTGAGCGTCTCGGCCAGAAACTCGGCGTAACCCGCTCCTTTGCCACCGAAGCCATACTCCGGATTAATCGTGAAGTTATATTCATTGTTGCGTTCGGTTCCGCCATGATCGATTGCGACCACGATCGCCTCGAGCGAGGGATCCTCAAGCGCCATCTGCTCGAGTGTCTCATCGACTCCCCATTCATCTCCCCAGGATGTCACCTGATTGAACACATTCTGACCATCGTGCATGTAAAGTACCGGGTAGCTGCGATCGCCTTCGTTATAGCTATTCGGCAGATAGATCCAAACTCTACGCTCCGTCTGCAGCTGCGGAATCGGGAAGGACTCGATAATCCGGACATCGCCAGTAATCGTATGATTGTTCTCATCTGCAAGTACATCTCTCCAAGGCAAAGCTGCGCTGATCGTCATGAGTGACTCTCCTAGTAAGTTTTTATAGAATCGTAACGCACAACCGAGAGCGTTGCAATACAAGCGAGACGATGCATACTCCATACCCTCTCCGCTCATACTGTAAGGAGATCGAAGCAGAGGAGGAATATGCATTGGATATTAATCGGGCCAAGGAAATTGCCGATTCTCCGACTATGGAGGACGTAACGTATAACGGAGTTCCGATCTACATACAGCATGTTGACGAAACCAAGGAGACAGCCCGGATTTATCCCCTTGCCGAACCAGAACAAGAGATCGAAGTGCCGGTACGCAGCTTAGTCGAGACCTCATCAACGATGGCGATGGGAGTCGATCAAATGGCATGCCGAGTTTCAGACGGTAGGATTGAAGAGTAGGGAATTAGTTCAGGTATATAGGATGAATGCCGCATGGATGAATGCGGCATTTTTGTGTTGTCTTGACAAGTCTGATTAGTCTTGTCGATTTTATCCATTCATATAATGGGTTAGATAAGAAGGACAGGACGTGATGAAATGCCTTATACGTTAATTTACAGTACGATTGACCGGGTACAATTCACGCTGACGGGCAACACAATCGGCTTAAACGGTAATCTGACCGTAGGGCAACAAGGCGCGAAAGGGGCAATTGGTGGATTAATTACTTTAAATCAGAGCTCTGTATCTGGAAACTTCCCGAATGGAACGACCGGCGATTATACGCAAGATCAGTCAGCAGCCAAATTACGTTTACCAGAGGGCGCGTCAATAAGAAGAGCGCAATTAACGTGGTCCGCTAATTATAGAATATACTTATATGAATCTATACCAATTTGTTACGAGGAGATTCTATGATGCGGACCTTTTATACGCTGTTGATGTTGAACGTACTTTTGCTTACCGCATGCACTGACCGCCAGCAGGCAAACCCTACTGCACCTGGCCAAGCTCGTGTCTTGGGCTCGAATCTGGTGCCAGTGTCGGTTCTCGTTCCGCCCCAATATCAGGAAACGTATCCCGGTGGGGACCAGAAACTTCAAGTGCCGCCAGGCTTCACGGTTCAGGTATTCGCAGCTGGACTTCAGAAGCCGCGGCATATGGCGCTCGGACCCGACGGAGCGGTCTATGTGGCGGAAATGGATGCCAACCAGGTTAGCCGCCTGCCTGACGCGGACGGCGATGGCGTCGCAGACTCTTCTGAGATATACGCATCGAACGTGGAGGGTGCTCACGGGGTAGAATGGTATAAGGGCTCGCTCTATGTAGGTGCCACGGACGGGATCTACCGCTTCGATGGCTCAGGAGCCCGCGGGAAGAAGCTGGTGGACCTGCCTGCGGATGGCGGACACTTCACGCGCACCGTCCACTTCGGCCAGGATGGACGTATGTACGTTACGATAGGATCATCTTGCAACGTCTGCATAGAGGAGGACGCCCGCCGTGCAGCGATGTGGGTTTACAATGCCGACGGCTCAGACGGACGCCTCTTTGCCTCCGGACTTCGCAATACGGTGGACTTCGCCTTCCATCCGCAGACAGGCGCGATCTTCGGTGTGGACAATGGGCGAGACATGCTCGGGGACGACCTCCCGCCTGAAGAACTGAACATGATTCGGGATGGCGGAGACTACGGATGGCCGGTCTGTCACGGCGGGGATATCATCGATCCCGAGTTCGGACAAGCCGATTCATGCTCAACAACGAACGCCCCAGCGTTGAAAATGCAAGCACACTCCGCTCCGCTAGGTGTGCAATTCTATAGCGGCACTCAATTCCCGGCAGCGTACCAAGATCGACTGTTCATCACATTCCATGGATCGTGGAACCGTACAGAAGGGACCGGATACAAGATCGTCTCCGTTCCCTTCGAGAACGGGGAGCCTACAGGGCCGCCCGACGATTTCCTCACCGGCTGGTTAACGGATTCCGGCGTTTGGGGGCGCCCGGTAGGGGTGCTTCAGACTACGGACGGCGCACTTCTCATCTCAGACGACAAAGGCGGGGTCATCTACCGAGTTAGCTATCAGTAGGGGACAGATGCATTCATTGACAATACGTCCGTTACGGAAGTAATATGCGAGTATTGCGTATTGAGCAGATAGACTATTAACGATAAAGTAGAGGCTTGCAGATGGAGAGCATTTTTAGTGTCAACAAAACGGCAGAATGGTTACAAGAGTTCGGAATATGGGCGATTATGATTAGCTTGCTGCTGAATATAATCATCAGCATCTTAGGTATCGTGCCGTCTGTTTTTCTCTCAGGCGCCAATGCAATTGTTTTTGGCCTTCCGCTTGGTTTCACCCTCTCTCTTGTAGGAGAGGCGCTCGGCGCTTTCGTGACTTACGGGTTATATCGCAAAGGGATATTGACTATTAGAAGAAAAAACAAGCGAGAAAGCCGTTGGAGCAGAGCATTCATGAATGCCCGTCAAGGCAAACAGTTCAGCCTCTTGCTCATAGCTAGAATTATTCCATTCTTACCGTCAGGGCTCATTACGTTCATCGCAGCGTGGACCAAAATGAATATTGTCACTTTCATGCTAGCTACTATACTGGGTAAAGCCCCCTCCGTTGCAGCGGAAGTATGGTTTGGCCAGAACATGTTCAATGTCATGATCGATATGCTATAACTGGAATGTTGCCGGATACAGGATAATTTCATTTCATCAACAATAGGGTCCGAACATTTATCACCCCATGCCGCATTATTGCGGCATTTTTTTGTTGTTTAGAAGATTCGGCAGAAATCGAGAGGGATTATCGATAATTCTATTATTTTCTATAGCATCACTATGATAGTCGGACAAATCTATGGATTTATTTGTCGAAAGCGCTTCCACAATTAGACAAAAATAGTACGATGACATATAATGACAATACTAAATTATGTAACTTAAGTTTGTCATTGTGTTACAGATGCACGAATGACAGAAGAGTAGGAGGCTGACGATTCTATGCATTATTTGGCATTAGGCGATTCAATCACGTTTGGGCACGATTTGAGAACGAAGCTTTCTCCTTTTCCGTCTCACGTTCAATCGCTGCTGGAGGAGAACGAAGAGGTAGAGATGCTGATGCATGCGAAACCTGGGTGGACGTCGGATAAGCTGTTGCAATCCATCTCCAGAAGCAGAGACCGGTTGTGCGAAGAACAACGATTAGTGACGCTTGTCATTGGCGGGAACGACGTCATTAAGTACACGCTGCCGCTGTTAGTCGGCAATACTTCTGGTTTAAGCCGGGCAGCAGAGCACTTGTGCAACAACATAAGAAGCATCATTAGTCTCGTATCCCACCCTGGGACAACCATACTTATTGGTACAATATATAACCCATTTCCTAACTGGTGGGTCATGGAGAAGACGACGCAGATCATCAATCAGCACATTCGACGATTAATCGAATGGTACGATGTCCATCTACTAGACTTGGAACATCTGTTCAAGGGCAGCGAGTCAAATTGGATCGACGGGTATCG
The DNA here is from genome assembly GCF_033239625.1 of Paenibacillus sp. CCS19. NCBI lineage: Bacteria > Bacillati > Bacillota > Bacilli > Caryophanales > Paenibacillaceae > Paenibacillus > Paenibacillus sp. CCS19. Next base: position 1,481 of record NZ_BTCK01000029.1, on the reverse strand, counting down.
AAAAGGAAGATTTCTCGACCTGCGACCGATTGGCAACCCGATTCATCCGAACGTGGTCGGTCATCAAGCGATTGCAGAGGAAGTTGTAAGGGTCTATCACCAAGTTGTCCGGACAAGGAATGACTATCACCAGAAAGAGGGTGTACTAGCGTACGAGAAGGCAATACTCTAAATCATTCTCCTCCAGGAACAGTCGGTCGCTATGACCGGCTGTTTTTGCTTTTTATTGGCGAAAGTCGGCGAACTGCTCGCATAAGAACAAATAGGCCACAGTCACACATCCGCTTCGCCTACAATATGATGAGTCTAGAAATCATTAGGGGTGAGCCAATGGCAGTTGTAAAAGCCCGGCAACAGGATATTGATATGTTGGCAAGGTTGCTTCGAGCTGAAGCAGAGACCGAAGGGGAAATGGGCATGCTCCTCGTTGGAAATGTTGGCATTAACCGAATTAGGGCGAATTGCTCCGATTTCAAAAATATCCGGACAATTCCTCAAATGATCAACCAGCCGCATGCGTTCGAAGCGTTGCAACACGGTATGTACTATCAAAGCGCTAGGGATAGGGAACGCCGTCTCGCACAACGAGCTGTAAATGGGGAGCGGAATTGGCCGGCCAAATTCTCCTTATGGTATTTCCGTCCCGGAACGTTCGACAATCCCGGACCATGTCCGCCAACTTGGTATAATCAGCCGTTCGTAGGCCGATGGAAGAAGCATTGCTTCTATGAACCGACCGCGCAAGAATGTGAGAATGTATATAACACTTTCGGATGATAAGAACTTTATCTCATTAAATGCCAAGCCATTTGCGGTTTCTTGGCGTTTAGTGGGATAAAGTTGTTGTCGTGTCATGCGACGAGAGAATACCTTGAAGGGATGACTGCTATGCGATATACGGTTCAATATATCCCCCTTAGCAAGATCAAACCCGGTTTTACGATCCAATTAACGAATCGAATCAAGGAACTCAAACGGACCGCGCAAGATTGTATGCAGCTCATGATCGTCCGCAAGAGCAAGAAAGCTGGCGGCTATGTCTTGGTAAGCGGCAGCAGCCATTATGATTACTTGAAGAAGCATACAAGAAAGACAACTGCACCTTGTCTTGTAGACGAGACCAAAGTGTCAACCAAGCTGAATTCATTGATTCACTTTATTCGGAATCAGAGATTACCCTATGAGGTACCGCATATCAAGCGAAGTGATGCCCCGGCAAGCAGTTGGGGAATCATTCGTCAGTTCATGAAGCAGGAGCCTCGGTTTAAGAACTTGTCTCACCGAGAGCAATTGCAAGTGCTTCGTCTAGGACTGCAGTATAAGAAAACGACCGTATCCGCAATGAAAGCCATGGTTCACAAACACTTAAACAACAAGTAGAAGCCCTATTAAACGTCGAAAGCCGCTATATGCGGCTTTCAGGCTGTCGAGAAAGTCTCGACAGCCTTTTTAATGTCCATTTAGTTTATTACGACACCGCG
>NZ_BTCK01000028.1:0-88259 GCF_033239625.1 Paenibacillus sp. CCS19 | reverse complement strand
TTGTCGTCCCTGCGGGACACGCTCTTGGTCGTTGCTCGACCGGGTTAAGGGGCTTCGCCCCATTAGAACCCCGGGAGAGTTGAGGGGGCTGCGCCCCTTCGAACCGAATATTAGGGGCTGTGCCTCTTTTGGAACCCGATCTTTCCACTCCCACCCAAACCCTCCCTCTCCCAAGAGGGAGGGCTCCAAAGGGTTGCACCCTTTGGAATCCCGCAGGACTGGTCTAGGCACGGTGGTCCGTGCGCTCGCTTCCGTCCCTAGTCGGGACACGCTTTACTGGAGCTGTATCTAGGTACGGTTGATGAATGGTGATAGGTATTCGGCGCTCGACCCGACTTAAGTGCTATTAAGCCGCTTGTCGTCCCTCGGGACACGCTCTTGGTCGTTGCTCGACCGGGTTAAGGGGCTTCGCCCCTTTAGAACCCCAGGTGATTTGAGGGGTGAAGCCCCTATGACCTGCTATAGTAGATCCAATTCGTGGGCTTCGCCCCTTGAACTTGTCCGATGCAACATTTGACTGCTTGTGTCGAACTTTGTGATGATCGCTTTATATTATACCTGAAACGGAGCAGGTGTGGGGACTCGGAAGAAATGAAAATATAATCTGAAAATTAACGGCCACCCGGTATCCTTCGAGGATGCCGAGCGGCGCGATGGTTAATTCGGTAAGCGCAAAGCTTGTAAGTAACTGTTGTGCCCATAAACATTATAATAGTACAGCCAATTCGCTGTGATATTGAGTTCACCTGGCGAATCGAATATATCCGGATCTTCAATTAGCTTCCACTCCCCCAGCATCCGATAGGTCGGTGAAGATGGCAGCAGTTCCTCTTGGCCATGATTATGAAGGCTTAGCCGAGCAATCACCTCATATTGAGCAGAATCGCGCCTCACATAATAAATCCAGTCTCCAGCGACGTTCATCGAATGAACATTGTCCGTGAACGAATGAAGAACCGTATTATTCGACCCGTCCAACTCCATCCGTTGAATGCTGCAGGTGCATTTGCCGTCATCTGGCGATCTAGTTCGCGTCAAATAGTAAATGCCATCCTCGTATTGCTGCATCCCATACAAATCATCAATTCCCTGCTTCACGACTCTTTTCTCACGTGACTCCAAATCAAAACGTTGTATCGTAAAGCGGTCCGTCGTGACATCCCGTGATGCATACAACAAATCGCCATTCACAATTTGAGGAGAAAGGATGATTCTATCCTTTAACAGCGTCGCCCTATTGCCTCCCTGCAGATCCATCACCTGCAGCTTACCATTCACCCAATACAGCTGATTGTGCGATAACTCCATCCATTGGATCGGCTCGTCATCGTTCCCTTCGTATAAAACTGATTGTCTGCCACTCGATAGGTTCAACCGGTAGATCGAAGCATTGCTTGTATAAAATAATTCGTTCGCATGAATGCTCATATTCTCTGCATAGTCGTCCGACAACGTAATCAAATGACTTCCATCCAGCTCGTTCAAATAAATGCCGCCGTTCAAATCCGAGAAAATGATCCGATTCCCGTAACGAATCGTATAGCTGTCATTGTGGCGATTCCCGTTCTCTTCGCGCCAGAACATATCAATCGTTTCGCTTGAAGTCACCATTTTGTTCACGAGCTTACTCGCTTTGTCGGCATATATTTCGACGAATTGATCGTCGTAAATGATCTTATAATCCCAATATCCGTTCGCCTCGGCCAATTCATATTGAAAACCAGGATCCGTAAGCAGCCTTCTTGGATCTGTTGACAAATAGAAGGTTGGATACGTTTGATCATGGGACAACTCCACTTTCATCAGTTGAAGCCCGTATCGTTCAAAAACGTTCTTCGTCGGATGTTCCCATCCTTCAATATCCTCTATGGTTTGTACCTTGCCCGAGTTCTGCTCCTCCGTCTGTGCTGTAGCTGCCTTTGACTCCAATGTGGATGCAGTATCCTGGTTCGTATCATCGCTGCATCCTGCCGCAAGTAAGGCAAATACCATTCCCAATCCAACGCAGCACCTCCATCTCATCAACTGCCCACCCTTCACCACATATTACAAATAATGTAACACGAACGCTCGATCGCCTGGAATATCTCTTCTCTAAAGTTTTAATCAAAATACCTACTGATTTCCGCACAAAAAAACACCTCTATAGTTTCATTGGGATTAACAACAAGTGTCTATCCAATGTTCACTTAAGAGGTGTTCTTATCATTACCATTTCACTCTACAGTAAAGCGTGTCCCGCAGGGACGAAAGCGAGTATCCACTCGGATGATGCATCACTTCGAATAAGTATGCAGATGATCGAGCCCTACTAAACCACTCTAACCCAGAGCTTGTCCCAACGGGACAAAGCGGGCACACGCTTAAACGTACCTAGACCAGTCCTTCAGGGCTCCAGGGGATATGTCCCCTGGGGCCCTCCCCTTTGAAGGGGAGGGTTTGGGCGGGGTAGAAAAATTAGTATGCTCTTGCGAAAGCAACCGTGTGCTCTGCCTTCTCGCCGCAGACGAGGCAGGTCGACTTGTGGGACGTCGGCTCGAACGGAATGTTCCGGCTCGTAGCGCCCGTCTCTTCTTTGACCGTCTTCTCGCATGCTGCGGAGCCGCACCAGCCCGCTTCGACGAAGCCGCGTTTATCTTCGAGGAACGCTTTCATCTCATCGAGCGTATCGAGCGAACGGAAGTTGTCCTCACGGAACTGCTTCGCGCGTTCGAACATATCGTTGTGGATCTCTTCGAGCATCCGTTCCACTTCTTCTACGAGATTCGCTTGCTGCACAATGCGCTTCTCGCCGGAAATCCGGCTAACCAGCACCGCTTGTCCATTCTCGCAGTCGCGTGGGCCGATCTCAATACGAAGCGGTACACCGCGCATTTCGTATTCGTTGAACTTCCAGCCTGGGCTAACATCGGAACGATCGTCAACACGAACGCGTACGCCTGCTTGTTTGAGCTGTGCGAACAGCTCGTCTACACGCGGCATTACGACATCGCGAGTCTTCGGCGGTCCGATTGGGATCATAATCGCCTGCGTTGGCGCTACCTTCGGAGGCAATGCGAGACCGCGGTCATCGCCGTGTACCATGATCAATGCGCCGATGAGGCGCGTGCTGACGCCCCAAGACGTTGTATGCGTAAATTGCAGTTGATTCTCCCGGTCGAGGAACTTAATATCGAATGCAACAGCGAAGTTCGTACCAAGGTAATGGGATGTACCCGCTTGTACCGCACGGCCGTCTTTCATCATCGCTTCAATGGAGTACGTATCGACTGCGCCTGCGAATTTCTCGGAAGGCGTCTTCTGACCCATAATAACCGGGATCGCAAGGAAATCTTGTACGAAATCACGGTAGACATGAAGCATACGCATCGTTTCTTCGCGTGCTTCCTGCTCAGTCTCGTGAGCCGTATGACCTTCCTGCCAGAGGAACTCGCTCGTCCGCAAGAACGGCAGCGTGCGCTTCTCCCAACGAACAACGTTCGCCCATTGGTTAATAAGGACAGGCAAATCACGATATGACTGAATCCATTTGGCATACATATGGCCGAACATCGTCTCAGACGTTGGGCGAACAGCCAGACGCTCTTCGAGCTTCTCGCCTGCCGCTTCCGTCACCCATGGTAGCTCCGGATTAAAGCCTTCAACGTGCTCCTTCTCTTTCTGGAAGAAGCTCTCTGGAATAAACAGCGGGAAATAGGCATTGCGATGGCCCGTCTCCTTGAAACGGCGGTCCAGATCACGTTGAATGTTCTCCCACAGCTCATAGCCCTCCGGACGGAATACGATGCATCCGCGAACTGGGGAATAATCCATCAGTTCTGCTTTCTTGATGACATCGATATACCAACGGGAAAAATCTTCGCTCTGAGGCGTAATTTCGGTTACAAAACCTTTCTCCTTCGCCATAAACGCTCTTAGTGCTCCCCTCTAAACAATCGCAAAATATCATTATAAGTGACGACCAGCATAAGCAGCATGATCATCGCAAAACCAATAAAGTGAACCAAGCTTTCACGGTTCGGGTCGAGCGGCCTGCCGCGTACAGCTTCCAAGCCAAGGAAGATGAGACGGCTGCCGTCCAATGCCGGAATCGGAAGCAGGTTGAAAATACCGAGATACAAACTAAGCAGCGCTGCCCAACTCGTCAGCTTCGTTATGCCTTGCGCGGCGATCTGACCCGTAACTTCAGCCGTACGAACCGGTCCGCCAAGATCATCCAGCTTAAACTCGCCTAAGATCAACTTCTTGAAGCCCTCGAATATCGCTATCGTCATCGACTTCATATATTGACCGGAAAGTTTAATCGTCTCTCCAAACGTTGCGGCTCTTGTTGGATAAGCAAAGCCAACGCCAACTTTACCGACCTTAGCCTCTTTATCGTACTCGGGCGTAATCGTTACTTTCCGCAGTTCGCCATTTCGAACAATTTCCCAATTCGTCGGTTTTCCTGCAGAATCTGCAATGAGATCGATGAGTTTGCTTTCCTCGCCTACCTCAACCTTCATCCCATTAACGGATCGAATTTCGTCGCCTACCTTCAAATCTGCATCAGCTGCAGGTCTGCCTGCTACGATCTCACCGACAAGAACCTTATCGGGATTGTCCACCGTAACGCCAGAGAGCTGAATGTAAATGCCGATTAAGACGAAGGCAAGTACAAAGTTCATGAACGGTCCTGCAAAAATCGCAAGGGCACGCTGCCCGATCGTCTTGCTGCCGAACTGACGATCGATCGGAGCGATCTGGGTCTCCTTGCCTTTGGAAATTAGAAGCGCTTGCGGATGAATGCGATACGTTTCCGATACACCATCGACATCAAGCGTAACGCTTAGACGACGCTCCATATCGATTGCCTGCACTTCACCCCGAATGACTTGGCTTCGCTCATCGAGCCTATCCAAGTATAGACGAGTAACCGTGTCGCCGCTTAGCCGGACAGCAATGGTCTGCCCTTCTGCTACATCGACGATTTCCGGGTCTTCCCCAGCCATTCGAACGAATCCGCCTGCCGGAATAAGGCGAAGCGTATATCTGGTTTCACCGCGTTTGAACGATAACAATTTGGGTCCAAACCCGATTGCGAACTCACGAACGAGAATACCGGCCCGCTTAGCGAAATAATAATGACCCCACTCATGAATCGTCACGATGACGAAAAAAACGAGAACGGTCAGAAAGACGACCTGTATCATATGCATGGCTAGGAGCCTCCTATTCCTGATCCAACATACTCCAGCAGCACCGGGTTGGCTTGTTCTTAATTTATCATTATTCTCCTATCCGATACAAGAGAACCGCTATGCTAGGCTCTACACGACTTCCGACTGCTGTCTCGCCCATTGATCCGTCTCCGCAATCGTCTGCTCGTCTGGATTTGCAATGGTATGGTGCTTTTCGAGCACCGACTCCACAACCCGTTCAATATCAAGAAATCCGATTTCACCACGCAGAAAACGTGCGACTGCAACCTCATTGGCTGCATTGAACACAGTAGTCGCTGTACCGGCAGCCCTGCCTGCCGCATAAGCCAGCTTCATCATTGGATAACGCTCTTCGTCCATCTCGCGGAAGCGTAACGTGCCCTGCTTGACCAAATCCAATCGACCGGTTGGCGTCGGACGGCGAGCAGGATACGTGAGCGCATATTGGATCGGAACACGCATATCGGGCAGACCCAGCTGTGCCATCACGCTGTGATCCTCAAATTCCACATAAGAGTGGATGATGCTCTCAGGATGAATGACAACGCCGATGTCATCATAGTCAATGTCATAAAGCCAACGAGCTTCAATTACTTCAAGCCCCTTGTTAGCCATCGTTGCCGAATCGATCGTAATCTTCGCGCCCATCGACCAGTTCGGATGCTTGAGCGCCTGTTCGACCGTCACATTGGCGAGCTCATCGCGTGTACGATCACGGAATGATCCGCCGGAGGCTGTCAACGTAATTCGTTTGACCGAACTGCGGCTCTCGCCGTTCAAACATTGAAAAATAGCCGAGTGTTCGCTATCGATCGGTAGCACAGGAACGCCGCGCTCTTGCGCAAGCGACATGACCAAATGTCCTGCTGTCACAAGCGTTTCCTTATTCGCAAGTCCGACTGCTTTCCCTGCTCGAATCGCTGCAAGCGTAGCGCCGAGTCCGCGACTGCCTACGATGGCCGTCACGACCATATCGGATTGTCCGGCAGCGGCAATTTCGATTAGTCCTTGTTCTCCATAGTATACCTTCGTGCTTGCAGGCAGATGGAGCTTTACTTCTTTAGCTGCTTCTTGCGAAGCGACACATACTTGTTTCGGGTGGAACTTCTTCGCTTGTTCGATCAACAGTGCAATATTGTTCCCGGCTGCGAGCCCTTCAATTTCGTACTGATCTCGATCATTAGCGATCACGTCCAGCGTCTGCGTGCCAATTGAGCCGGTAGAGCCGAGTACGGTTACTTTCTTCGTCATGTCGAAATCCTCCAGACGCCTATGTGCCGAGTATCGGCTTGCTGCAGTAAACGATTATGTAATGTAATACTCGGACTTTAGAAATTCTAAACAGTGAACAGCCCCATTAGTACGAGCAGCGGAAACACGATGATCCAGCTGTCGCAGCGATCGAGCACACCGCCATGCCCTGGCAGCAATGATCCCGAGTCTTTAATTCCGCGAATTCGCTTGTAGGCCGATTGAATGAGATCGCCAATCTGACCAGCGACTGCGCAGACAGCTGCAATGCCAATCGCTTTGCCAATGCTAACCCAATCCGGTGCGCAGAACGCGAACACAAGACCGACTATAAGCGCCAGAACAACACCGCCGACGGCACCTTCTACCGTCTTGTTCGGACTAATCGAAGGCCAGAGCTTCGTTCTTCCTATTGCTCGTCCGACGAAATAAGCGCCGGCATCAGATGCCCAAATGCATCCGAAAGCCAAGCAAGAGTAATACAGTCCGTGAGGTTCAACCGAACGGACTGTCAGCATAGCATCAAAGCCATAGCCGACATAGAATGCACCGAGCAGCAGCAAGGATGCGCCGTCGAGCGTCCATTTATTTTTGGATAAAACGGTAATTGCTAATTGCGCGAACATCAACACCCAGAGCACGGTTGTTACGGATGGCTGCTTCGTTCCAATTAACTCCCATGGAAGAACGAGAAGTAAGACGCCAATAAAACCGAGAAGCGATGAAGGATGAAACCATTGGACGCCGTTCATTTTGACGTATTCATGGAATCCGATGAGAGCTAGCAGAACGATCAATACTGCATATACCCAATTCCCGGCGACGACAGCGCTGGCAAATACAGCTCCGGCGAGTACACCGGTCACGATCCGTTGTTTCAACTTGTTCACTCCATTATTCGTTACAAGCCGCCGTACCTGCGTGCGCGTCGTTGATATTCCGCAATCGCCTCGTGAAAATGACTTTCCGAGAAGTCAGGCCAGTAGACGTCTGTAAACCACATTTCGCTATATGCCAACTGCCACAGCATGAAGTTGCTTAATCGGAGCTCACCACTTGTTCGGATGAGCAGGTCTGGATCTGGAATTCCACTAGTGAATAGATGATCACTCATGGTCGATTCATCAATTTGCTCGGGGGACAACTTACCGTCCTGTACCGCTTCTGCAATGAGCTTCACGGCATCCGTCATCTCTTTGCGGCTTCCATAATTGAGCGCAAAGTTGAGGATAAGTCCTGTATTTGTAGCTGTTCGTTTAATCGCCTCTTCCAGCGCATCGATCGTGTAGTCAGGCAGTGCCTCACGGTACCCCATCATACGAACCTGCACATTATTAGCGATCAGTTCCTCCAGCTCAATAGCTAGGAATTCTTGCGGAAGCTTCATCAGGAAGTCAACCTCTGCTTTCGGTCGCTTCCAGTTCTCAGTCGAAAACGCGTATAGCGTTAGGTATTTCACACCCAACCGATCCGCTGCCATCGTGATTTGCTTTACTGCCTTCATGCCGGTATGGTGACCGGCAATGCGAGGCAGCCCACGGCTTTTAGCCCAACGACCGTTGCCGTCCATGATAATTGCAACATGTTGCGGCACATTCTCAACCGTCAGCGTACTTGCCTTATCGGATGACGGCTTGACGAATTTGGACCATAATCGATCGATCATCCGGGACTCCTCCTAATGATACAACAAACCCCACCTGTCGGAGGGGCAGCATCGTCTATTAAACTTCCATGATCTCTTTCTCTTTAGAAGCCAGTACTTTCTCTACTTCTGCAACGAAGCGATCAGTCGATTTCTGAATATCATCTTGGTGGCGGCGCGACTCGTCTTCGGAGATTGTCGATTTCTCGAGTTTCTTTATTTCGTCGTTCGCGTCGCGGCGAATGTTGCGGATTGCAATCTTCGCTTCCTCACCGAACTTCTTCGTCAGCTTAACAAGCTCCGTACGACGCTCTTCTGTAAGCGGTGGAATCGACAAGCGAATCGTGCTTCCATCATTGGAAGGCGTCAATCCGAGGTCGGACTTCATGATCGCTTTCTCGATTGCCGCAACTGACGATTTGTCCCACGGTTGAAGAAGAAGTGTACGCGTATCCGGCGTATTGATGTTTGCCAACTGATTCACTGGCGTCATTGCGCCGTAGTATTCAACTTGAATACGATCGAGCAGCGCTGGCGTTGCACGTCCTGCGCGCAGCGTGGAAAGATCACGCTTGAGAGCACCGATCGCCTTATCCATCCGTTCCTCTGCATCCTTCTTAATCGCTTGAGGCACTAGTTGACACTTCCTTTCACGATTGTACCGATTCGTTCGCCAAGAATAACACGTTTAATATTGCCGGATTCCGTTATCGAGAATACAATAAGCGGAATGTTGTTGTCCATGCAAAGCGAGGATGCCGTCGAATCCATAACACCCAGGTTTTTGTTGAGCACTTCCATATACGTAAGCTGATCGTATTTCTCAGCCGTTGCATCTTTGAACGGATCAGCAGAGTAGACACCATTTACTTTGTTCTTCGCCATCAGAATAACCTCGGCTTCGATTTCAGCCGCACGAAGCGCTGCTGTCGTATCTGTCGAGAAGAACGGGTTACCCGTGCCTGCTGCGAAAATAACGACGCGGCCTTTCTCCAGGTGGCGAATCGCGCGACGGCGAATGTAAGGTTCAGCAATTTGCTGCATCGCGATCGACGTTTGTACACGAGTCGGCACGCCGATTTGTTCCAGTGCGTCTTGCAATGCCAGCGAGTTCATTACCGTTGCAAGCATGCCCATGTAGTCAGCCGTTGCACGGTCGATGCCTTTGGCCGTTCCTGCAATACCGCGCCAGATGTTGCCGCCGCCAACTACGATAGCAACCTCGACATTCAATTCCACTACTTCTTTTACTTGCTCAGCGATCGACGCAATAACGTTAGCTTCGATACCGTAACCGTTCTGACCAGCGAGTGCTTCGCCGCTCACTTTAAGTACTACGCGTTTGAAAACTGGACGTTCCATTCCTTTTTACCTCCATCTTGTACCTCGTCAAAACAATGGCGAAGACACAATCACAATCACACTTATTCCGAGCATACAACAAAGCGGGGCAGACACCCGCCCCGCCTGCTGTAATGTTACTTACAGTTTAGCTTGCGACATAACTTCTTCTACGAAGTTGTCAACTTTTTTCTCCAAACCTTCGCCAAGTTCGTAACGAACAAAGCGGCGGATCGAGATATTTTCACCGATCGTGCTGATTTTCTCGTTCAGCAGCGTCGAGATCGTTTTGTCTGGGTCTTTGATGAACGATTGCTCCATCAGGCAGAACTCTTCATAGTATTTGCCAAGGCGGCCTTCAACCATCTTAGCAACGATGTTAGCAGGTTTGCCTTCGTTCAGCGCTTGAGCCGTCAGAATTTCGCGCTCTTTCTCGAGCTCATCTGCTGCAACTTCTTCGCGGCGAACAAACTTAGGATTTGCAGCTGCGATTTGCATTGCGATGTCGCGAGCGAATTCACGGAATTGATCCGTTTTTGCAACGAAGTCCGTTTCGCAGTTGATCTCAACGAGAACGCCGATACGGCCGCCTGCGTGGATGTAAGATTCAACCACACCTTCCGTAGCTACACGGCCAGCTTTGTTAGCTGCTGCCGCGAGACCTTTCTCACGAAGAAGCTCGGAAGCTTTTTGGATATCACCGTTTGCTTCATCCAACGCTTTTTTGCAATCGAGCATACCTGCGCCTGTTTTTTCACGCAATTCTTTAACTGCACTCGCACTAACTGCCATACTATTACCTCCTGGATATTCGTTCTAAATTCCCTCTTGTTTCAAAAAAAGGGCGGTGAGGAGGCTTTACACCTTCTGACCACCCTTTCTGTTGTATACCGAGTATGATTACGCCGTTGTTTGTTCGCCTTGGTTAGCTTCAACAACTGCGTCAGCCATCTTCGCCGTAAGAAGCTTAACAGCGCGGATAGCGTCGTCATTACCTGGGATGACATAGTCGATTTCGTCCGGATCGCAGTTCGTATCAACGATACCTACGATTGGGATACCAAGTTTGCGAGCTTCCGCAACTGCGATACGCTCTTTACGCGGGTCGATTACGAACAGCGCGCTTGGCAGACCTTTCATGCCTTTGATGCCGCCGAGGAATTTCTCGAGGCGATCTTTCTCTTTGCGGAGAATGATAACTTCTTTCTTAGGCAGTACGTTGAACGTACCGTCTTCTTCCCATTTCTCCAGTTGCTTCAGACGATCGATACGCTTTTGAATCGTTTGGAAGTTCGTGAGCGTGCCGCCGAGCCAGCGTTGATTGATGTAGAAGTTGCCGCAACGTGCTGCTTCTTCTTTAACCGAATCTTGAGCTTGCTTCTTCGTACCAACGAACAAGATCGTGCCGCCTTCAGCAGCTACCGATTTGATGAAGTTGTACGCTTCGTCAACTTTTTTGACCGTTTTTTGCAGGTCGATGATGTAAATGCCGTTTCTTTCAGTGAAAATATAACGATCCATTTTTGGGTTCCAACGACGCGTTTGGTGACCGAAGTGCACACCAGCCTCGAGGAGTTGCTTCATGGAAATAACCGCCATATTCACTACACCTCCTAATAATGGTTTTGGAATTGTTCCGCCGCCGGTCGCATCTTCCTTCAAAACTCACCGTCCCGGTGAGCACCGTTAAAGGAATTAACTGGCGTGTGTTTTTAACACCGACAATTAATATAGCATAATAAAAGGAGTCATGCAAGTAACATGACCCCTTTTTCATTCAAGAATTCGACTTTATTCGATTAGCTTCGCTGGAGGTAAGCGGCTGACTCGTGAGTGTTTTGACAACTTCATCCAGCGACGGCTCGCCCTTGAACGCGAAATAGCCGGCGCGGACCAGCTTCTTGTCATTCTTCATCTTCGAAATAAACTTGCTTTCACTAGCGATGAGCCCATTATCCGCTAGAAGCTTCGCTGTCGAAGTTAGATTAGCGCCTGGCTCAATTCGAATGACAACCTGCTTAATAGTTGCAGCCTGTTCCTTCCCTTCAGAAGCTGAGCCAGCGTCCGGTGCAGAAGGCTGCTCAGGCTGCTGCGCCTCGGTCGCTTCTTCCGGCTTGGCAGGCGGATTAGGAGCTGTTGGCTCTTCTGGACTTTTAACCTGCTCCTCTTCAGCTTGCTTAGAGGTATCCGAAGCTGCAGCATTCGCTTCTGCTTTAGCCTCCGCCTTGGCTTTCTCGATCATCTGTTCAACTTCCTGCTCGGTATATATCGGTTGATCGGAGGAGTCAGCGCCCGGCAGCTCGGCTGTCTGCTGTCCCATCGTCATAAGCTGAAGAAGCAGAGCGCCAGCTACGATGCCTGCGCCAAGTCCTGTCAGAAAGCGTCGGTCTTTAAGCACGTACGCCCTCCTCCTGCTTCGCCAGCTGTATAATGAGCTGTACTTCGCCTTTGTTCATATTCAGTTTGCGGGCAACGGCATCAATCGATTTGCCTTCATTATAGAGCTCGAACAATTCGGGATAGCGCGTACGAATCGTATCGCGCGGCACAGGCACTTCTTGCGCATCAGCAAGTGGTTGGACAACTGCAGCATCCACTGCTTGAGGGGCAGCCGTCTGCACCTGTCCAAGCACAGGCTGTACCATTACTTTCTCTAAACGTGACTCCAACTCTGCGCATCGGTGCTCTAGATCAATGATTCGGCGTTCACGGATAGCGAGCTGCTCGGCGTTGTCCGTCTGCGCACGTTTCACGAGCTCCACCAATTCACGATTGTCCGACTCCATATTCTCCATAAATTGCTCAAGAGCAATTTCCATGTTGTTCGTCACCTGCGCAGCAGGCTGCTCGGCCTTTCTACGCGGGAGCGTCCAAGACATAACTACAATAAATGCGCCTAACAGCGCAACGTATCCCCATGGCTGCATATTCATCTTCTCACCTGCTTCTTGCCGAAGCGTTGACTGCGGCAACTTGCTAATCAGTTTCTATCTATAGAGATACATCAAAATTTTTGCCCTTATATGGATGCAGATCCGATTGTTTCGAATGGAGTTCTGCGCCGTCTTCGGCTTCGGACTGGCGCTTTCCCCGCTGCCTTGCATCGCCTTGCCGCTGACGTTCCTCACCGCTTCTTATCGAACCTTTCTCCGCTTTCTCGGCTGCCGCATTGCGAATTCGGGCTTGATCCGTCTGCTTCGTGAAGTTGTCGGCTGCAAACGTATGATCCGCAACCGGCTTATTCAACGAATGACTGTGAGCAATACTCTTATCGGGCATATTCGACATCGATACCTGAAAATCGATTGGACGATAGGCCAAGCTAGGCCCTCCCTTCTTGCGTCTTCAGCCATCGCAGCTAACAGCTCTAGATCGAGATGATGCTGACATCTCCTTCTTGCAGTCGGAAACAACAGCGCTTGGTAGCATCTTTCACAAATCGCGTATATCGGCCGATGACGATCTTGGATCCGCCGTAGCATACATTCGCGACATCGACACGAGCCGAATCGGAATCCTCCAATGCCTTCTCAATATCGAGAATGCGCTCACGCTTCATATCGATTTGCTCGTTCGTCTGCCTCTTCGTCGCCCCAAGCTTAACGCGAAGCGCCAGCTTATCATCCGATAACTGACCGGATGATGCAAGCTGATCGAGCAGGCTCAGCGCCTTCTCGGTTTTATCTATGCTGTCAACTAACTGACGTACAGAAGTCCGCAGCTCTTGCAGCTCCGAACGAAGCTCAGGCAGCACGCCAACCTCGATCGTCGTCGCCGTAGACGTCGTATTGCCGATAGTCCGTGCAGCTACACGCTCGCCTGCTTGTACAACACCGCCGACGATAAGCCCTTTCGCGCCAGAGCAAATAACTGATTTCCCGGCTTTAAGCTGGGAATGCATAATGCTTTGGCTGACGATAATGTTCTCCCCGGCTTGCAATATGCCGTCTTGCACGAATGACAGCTTAATGTTTCGATTCGCTTTGATATAACCTTTGTCGCCAGCCATAACACCGCCAGTTATTTCAATGGAACCTTCGGATTCCATCTCCGCGCCTTCTACGCCGCCGATCACGCGAATATCGCCCGCAGCCTTCACTCGGAAACCAGTCAACACGTTGCCGCGAATGACAACCGTGCCAACGAAATCGATATTGCCTGTACGATAGTCGACGTCACCGTTAACTTCATAAACAGGGAAGACGTTGATTTTATCGTTATCCGTCTTCGTAACCAGCCCGTCGATTGCTGCATACATCGCTGTTTGCTCGCTGTTAAGAACGACGTTCTTGCCAACTTTGAATCGGGCATCCTTCCCGTTCTTGCCGGGAAGGACGCTTCCTGTTACGCTCATGCCTTCTTTGCCTTCTGTGGCAGCAATTCGCTCGGCGATAAGCTGACCGCGCTGGACATTGTTGATTCGGCTAACTTCTTTCAGGTCGACTTTGCCATCTGCAGTTTCAACAGGGCGCTGTATGTCCCCGTCCTCCAAACGATGAGCGAGACGGATCGAACCGTTCTCCCCTTGTTGAGCAGGATCCCCTATTGCAATCAGCGTCTGATCATAGTAGTAAGCTTTCGGGTCTTTCGCTACTTTATGTATAACGTCATACTGCAAACCATAGACAACACCATTGTTCTTAATATATTGCTCCAGCGCTTCAGGCGAACAGGTAAACGATTCATCTGCTCGATTGAATTGAATGAATGCAGAAAGCTTATCCGCAGATATTTGAATGCGAATATGTTGTTCCAATTGACCTGCCTCGCTCAAGGCGACTCCTCCTCAATTACGTATTTTGGAGCAACTGATCTTTATTTTTAGCTAAAGCTCCGCGAAGCCGCAGAATCGCCTTGGAATGCAGCTGTGAAATCCGTGATGGCGATAAAGACATTACTTCTGCGATCTCGCTTAGAGACAATTCTTCATAGTAAAATAGGGAAACTACGGTTCTCTCTTTAGGAGTCAGTCGCTCGATCCCTTTCATGAGTGACTCTTTCAAATAATACTCATGTACCTTATAATCCGGGTTTTTGGCCTTCTCGTCAACTAGCAGGGAGAGCCTTGTTTCTGATTCTTCCTCGCGGATCGGGTCCTCGAGCGAACAAATCGTCGTGACCGCAATTTCTTGCAGCATCACGTTATATTCATTCTCTGATACGTTTAGATACGCACTGATTTCGGCATCCGATACGGAGCGCAAATATTTTTGTTCCAACAGCTGGTAGGCTTCTTCGATCCGTTTCGCTTTATCGCGTACCGACCTTGGAACCCAGTCCCCTTGTCTTAGTCCATCGATGATGGATCCGCGAATACGCCATGAAGCATAAGTTTCGAATTGCAAACCGCGCTCATAATCGAACTTCTCGATTGCATCGATCAGTCCCATAACGCCGTTGCTGTATAAATCGTCCTTCGAAACGGTCTTAGGTAATCCGATTGCCATTCGGCTCTTCACATAGTCGACCAAAGGCAAATACTGCTCAATGAGTTGCTTCTTCGCTTCGATGTCCTTTTCGGTTTTCCATTTGCGCCATTTCTCGATGTTAGACAAATGAGGCGTCTTCGGCTCAATCATCGTCTCACCCTCCTGTCAGGTGACGTACTGCTTTGGCTAGTTCCTCTGGATCTTTGTTCTGCGTCGATACCAGTTGAGGCGGCTTGAGTGGTTGAAACTGATGCGATTGTGTACCTGCACCTGCTGCTGCTGGACGAACGTTGGAATCGGATTTGAGCAGCTCGTGCAGCTCGTCCGATTCGTCTGGTGTTACAGCCTCGAACTGGCTGCCGGCTTCTTGACTGCTCCCATGTTCATCATGGCGCAATGATGGAACAGTCGGCTGCGGCATAGCCATTCTAAGCACAGCCCGGAATAGGAAAGCCAAGAGGTAAAATGCGGCAAAAGCGTACATCCCTCTCAAACAACTAACCGCAAACGTGTTCCCGCTCATCGAGAACAATAGCGACATCATGCCTCCTACAGCGCCAAACCCGACATTCCACCGCCATGTTCCAATCATTATTAAATCTCCTTTATACCGAACTGAACGCTTCGAATTGTCAATTTACCCGTCGCGCTGTCAATTTCGATCGTCCGACCGAAATTCGCTCCCGTATCCTCTGCATGAATAGGAATCGATACCTGCTCTAAAGCTAACTTGCAAGACTCTACGTTGCGAGGTCCGATACGCATCGAATCGTTCTGAGCAGCAAAGGCGAACATCTGTGCGCCTCCTGCCATTTTGGCAACCATACGTGTAATTGAAGCGCCCGCATTTTCCATCGCTTGAATGAGTGCCGGAATGGCAGTGTCCGCATATTTGGCAACATTGAAGTTCACTTCTCTTGCAATCTCTGAAGTAGGCAGCATGACGTGTGCCATACCTGCAATTCCTGCAACCGAGTCGTAAAGTGTAACGCCTACGCACGATCCCAGTCCGCTTGTCCGAATCAAAGCCCCATTCGATGCGATGTTCAGGTCAGCCATGCCGACCTTGACTGTTAACTGCTCCATCATTCGGATGTAACCCCTAGCGCTTGGAAGATTTTATTGAATGAACCGGGATCCGGAATGAGGAAGAAGTGGCCTTCCAACATATCTCTGCCCTCAAGGAACGCTGTCTCGATCAGGAGTGCTGAATCTCCCATTTCCCCGAATTGCAGTAACCCGTAAGATAAAATTGCTCCTGCCATATCCATTGCTACGGATGGAACCGTCGGCATCATCGACAGTCCGGTAAAGTCAGCGAGCGACGAAAGATAAGAACCGGCGAGAATGTTTCCGATCTCGCATAATGCGGACAATTCCAACTCCGAGTAGTCTTCCTGCTCGCGAATGGCCATCGATAGCAGTCGGTGCATCATTCGTTTGGCCGATGGCTCTTCGATGATGAAGAACATATTGCCCGGCGCATCGCCTTCAACGCGCAGAAATACGGCAATTACAATCTGCTCCGTGCCACCTACGATTTCGGCAATTTCCTCGAATGGGAGCAGCGACACTTTCGGAACAGCCATGTCGACCGGCTTGTCTAGCAGACGGGACAACGCAGTTGCTGCGTTGCCCGCCCCAATATTTCCGACTTCCTTCAATACGTCCAGCTTAAATGCGCCCAGCCCGTTAAAGTCGTTCACGACTAAACCTCAAGCTGCTCAAGCTGGATTATTTCTTTGCGGTTCAGCACCTCGGACAGATTCAGCATAACGAGCAGTCTCTTCTCGCCGATCTTCGCGATGCCGTGCAAATATTTGGCTTGAATGCCACCGACTACTTCAGGAGGCGTGTCGATCGATTCTGCATCGATATCGATGACGTCATTCGCCGAGTCAACGATGAAGCCGACTTCAAGCTCGTTAGCTGCTACGATGATAATACGCGAATTCTCTGTCGTTACCGTTTCTTCCAGACCGAACCGTCCTCTCAAATCGATAACGGGAATTACGACGCCGCGGAGGTTGATAACCCCTTTAATAAAAGCAGGAGCCTTCGGCACGCGTGTAATTGGTTGAATCCGTTCAATCGTGCGTACTTTGTCTACTTCAATCCCGTATTCCTCTTGTCCCAGCGCGAAAACGATAACCTTCATATCTTCTGCCATTCGTATTCCCTCCCTTATTTAATGAAAGCATTCGGATCTATAATGAGGGCAACTTGACCATCGCCGAGAATCGTTGCGCCCGAGATGGACTTAATGCTTGGCAAATATTTGCCTAATGATTTCAGTACGATCTCGCTTTGGCCGATAAAAGAATCGACGATGAGCGCTGCCAGTTTATCGCCTTTGCGAATAACGACAATCTCATTCTCTGCTTCATCTTCTTCACGATACCCAGGAACACTCAGTACACGGCCAAGCGATACGACAGGAATGACACTGCCCCGGAACTCAATCATTTGATTGCCATGAATCGTAGCGATCTGATTCCGCTGAACGATTCCGGTCTCCACGATCGAAGAAAGCGGAATCGCATATTTCTCGTCGCCCATCTTGATCAACATCGCAGAAATGATCGACAACGTCAGCGGCAGCTGAATCGAGAATACAGTTCCTTGTCCCTGCTTGGATCGAATCGTCACATGGCCGCCGAGCGAAGTGATTTTGGATTTGACGACATCAAGGCCTACGCCCCTGCCGGAAATATCCGATATTTTATCAGCCGTACTAAACCCTGGAGCGAAGATAAGCATCTGCATCTGCTCTTCAGTCAGACGTTTTGCTTCCTCTTCGGTCAATACGCCGTTCTTCACCGCGATTCGGCTCACCTTAGCACCGTCGATGCCGTTGCCGTCATCCTCCACCTCGATGAAGACGTGGTTGCCGCTGTGATAAGCTCTCAAATGAACGGTACCTGTTTCCGACTTGCCTGCAGCCAACCGATCAGCCGGCATCTCAACGCCGTGATCGAGCGAATTGCGGAGCAAGTGAACGAGCGGATCGCCGATTTCTTCAATGACCGTACGGTCCAGTTCGGTATCGGCTCCCGTTACGATGAGATCGATTTTTTTATCGAGCTGCTTCGCTATGTCGCGTACCATCCGAGGGAATCGGTTGAATACCGATTCAACCGGCACCATCCGAAGCTTCAGCACGAGATCTTGCAAGTCCGTGCTGACGCGTGCCATATGCTCAACCGTCTCGCTCAGATCATTGCGTTTAATTTCACTCGATAGCTGCTCCAATCGAACTCGGTCAATCAGCAGCTCCGAGAACAGGTTCATGAGTGAATCGAGGCGGTCGATATCAACGCGAATCGTTCGGTTCACTGCTACTGCGCCTGCCGAAGCTTGCGCTTTCGCCTCTCCTGTTTCCCGCTTCGCAGCCTCTCGGTTAGCCGCAGCTGCCGGTGCACTCGCTTCTTGTGCAGCAGGCTGGCGTGTTTCAGCCGATGGCGCATATAGTTGGAGCGATTCTTCGTCGAGCAGTACAACCTCGGCAAGTTCGATCTCGGATACGCCTTCGATCTGCGTCTTCAGAGCATCCGATTGCGTCCCGGAAATCATGAAGACTACGAATGAGCGGTCGAACTTCTCCTGCTCCAGTTCTTGAACCGACGGCTCCGATTTAATGACTTCCCCGTTATTCTCCAGGACGTCGAACACCATGTACGCGCGAGCTGCCTTAAGAACGCAGCTTTCGCGGAGCGTTACTTTTATGTAATAAACTTGATTGCCGGCCTCGATCGATTGCTTCAGCACCGAGAATTGGAAAATGTCCAGCATTGCGTTGCCCGAGCCGCCGCCAGGTGCAGCATTGCTGCTTCCCGCGCTGACTGCTGCTTCAGAAGGCTTGTTCTTGTAATCGCCTTTGACGATCGATTGCAGCGCCGCATTAATTGCACTTACGTCCGCTTTGCCTGTTCCGCCTCCGACTACGTCCTGAACCATCGCTTCCAATGCGTCTAATCCTTTGAACATCGTGTCGAAAATAAAGCTGTCCATCGAAAGCTTGCTGTTCCGCACGAGATCAAGCACGTTCTCCATCTCATGCGTCAATGAAGCAAGGTCTTCGAAGCCCATCGTAGCGGACATACCCTTAAGCGTGTGAGCCGAACGGAATATTACTTGAACGATGCTAATATCGTTCGGGTCACTTTCCAGCTTAAGCAAATTTTCGTTGAGCGCTTGCAGGTGGTCATTCGATTCGTCGATAAACATTGACAAATATGCGTTCATGTCCATGCTCGAGCACCTCCGTTGTTTACTTCGCCTAACGTACAGTTCTTCTATTACTCGTTTGAACGCCTTGCAACTGCTTGTACAATAGAGCTTGAAATGCGTGGCAGCGGAACGATGTCCGTTGCCGCTCCCATCTCAACGGCAGCACGGGGCATGCCGTATACGACGCAAGTTTCTTCCGCTTCTGCAATTGCGGTTATTGCTCCGCACTCGCGCAGCAGCTTCATGCCTTTGGCACCGTCGCTGCCCATACCTGTCATAAGAACGGCGTGGCGTTTCAGGTCTCCGCAGGAAGCTGCCGATTCAAACAACACATCGACCGATGGCCGATGGCCGCTTCGCAGCTCATCGTCGGTAAGCTTGATGTAATAGCCGCTGCGATCCTTAGCTAGCTCCATATGGAAGCCGCCTGGCGCAATGTACACCGTTCCGCTTATTACACGTTCTCCTTGTACAGCCTCGGTCACACGAACATTGCTGAAAGCATCGAGCCGTTGTGCCAGCGAACGTGTGAAGTTAGGCGGCATATGCTGCACGACGAGTACCGGAGAGTTGAAGTCAGCAGGTAATGTACAAATGACCTCATGAAGTGCTCTTGGTCCGCCTGTAGATGTGCCGATCAACACCACGCTGTCGAACAAAGGAGAACCGATGCGCTTATTCCCTTTCACAGGAAGCAGGGGATTCCGCTCAACCGAATTGGCAGGTTTGACCGGCTCTATCTCAAATGCAGGTTGAGCTACCGTCTCGCTGCTGCCCGCTCTTGGTTCTGATGGAACCGACTTCCGTGCAACCGATTGTTCCGAATCCTTCGATGTGCCTATCTGCTTCTTCTGAGGCTTTGGCTGACGTTTGCTTTCGCTGGCAGCAGCCATCATCGAGGTCGAATCAAGTTTTATAGCAGGCGTGCCTTCCGAACGCTTTCGGTCGGCAGGCTTTATTAATGAAGCTTTCTTCTCTGGTTTCGGCTTCGACTGCGCGCGGCTGACTAGTACAGCAATTCGAAGCTTATCAAGCAGCTGGTCGCCAACCTGATTAATGTCGACGGAACCGTCGATCGCCGGTTTGCGGATGAAATCAAATGCGCCGTAATGAAGTGCCTTGATCGTATCTCGCGTATTCTCCTCGCTAATGCCGGATAGCATGATAACAGGCATCGGCCTCTCATTCATAATACGTTCAAGCGCTTCAAGACCGTTCATTTCGGGCATTTCGAGATCCATCGTGACCGCATCAGGATTATGCTTCGCTACTGCATCAATCGCTGCGAGTCCTGTCGCGGCCGTAGCAACGACCTCGAACTGATCGTCTCTCATAATTAGGTCAGATACGATCTTTCTCATGAAAGCTGAGTCATCGACCACAAGTACGCGATACAGCGCCATATCACACCTCCGTTTACCCAAAGGATCATTTCATCAGTCTGATCATCTTATGTAGAAATCCTTTGACACCGCCGTTTGCCGCTTCTTTCAAAGCTGGCATCTGGAGGTAGGTACGCGCAATCGATTGGACCCCTCTTGTCGCGTCACTAGCAGGATAAGCGAGTGAAAACGGCCTTTGCTCACGAACCGCCCGGCTTACGCTCGGGTCGTCCGCGATTATGCCGAGCAGCGGCACCTCGATCCCCATAAACTTGCTGGCAGCCATCGCGATTTTGTCTGCCGTTTGTTGACCTTCGCGCGCGTCCAGCGCACGATTGACGACAAGTCGGAATGAAGGGTTATGACCAAACGATCGAACCATCTTCATCAAAGCATAAGCATCCGTGATCGCAGTTGGCTCTGGTGTCGTAACAACGATGGTCTCGTGCGCGGCTGCTATGAAGCTTGCAGCTTCCTTCGACAAGCCTGCGCCGGTGTCGAATAGCAAGTAGTCATAGCGTCCCTGCAGCTTGTCGAGCTGATCGATGAACTTGTTCAGCTGTGCATCGGACAATGAAAGCAGCTCGTTCATTCCAGAGCCCCCAGCGACAAAATGAAGTCCTTGGGGGCCGAGTTGAATGATATCCCATATCGTCTTATCCTGCTTAAGCAGATGATAGATAGAGTAGGTTGCCGAATGACCCATCAGCACATCGAGATTCGCCATCCCGATATCGGCATCGAATACGAGAACGCTTTTACCTAACTGCTGTAAGGCAAGGGCGAAATTCAAACTAAAGTTCGATTTGCCGACTCCGCCTTTCCCGCTCGTTACCGTAATGATGCGCGTGCCGCGTCCTGCCTGAACCCCTGCGCTGCTGCGTATCATATTGCGCAGCGCTTCCGCTTGATCATACATGTGCGGGTTCCCCCAGAAGCGTTGCGACATACTCTTCTGCACGGAAGTGCGAGATATCGTCCGGAACAGTCTGTCCGCTCGTAACGTACGCAACCTGTAGGCCATATTCCAACATCAGATTTAATATCGTGCCGTACACGGTTGTTTCGTCCAACTTCGTGAAGATGACCTGACGGATCCCATAAGGGATGAATCGTTCCGCAATGACCCTCATGTCACTCGTTCTGCCCGTTAGACTCATAACGAGAAACACGGTGCCAGCCTCTTGCGTGTTCAACATGCTGTTTACTTCTGAAACATGCAGCTCGCTTCGATAATTGCGGCCAGCCGTATCCATCAGAACGAGATCCTTATCTTCCAATCTGCTGAACGCTCTCGGCACTTCATTAGGCGAGAAAACGACTTCCATCGGTACATTCAATATGTTGGCGTAAGTTCTAAGCTGATCTACGGCCGCAATGCGGTAAGTGTCAGACGTGATAAATCCGACTTTCTTGCCTGCTTTGAGCGTTTGTTCGGCTGCCAGCTTCGCGATCGTCGTTGTTTTGCCTACCCCTGTTGGACCTACGAAGTAAACGTTACGCTCGCTGCTGCCGATTCCTTCATGCTCGAATGGTGTCAGCCAGCCGGTAATAATCTCAGATGCCCGCTGCCACACGAACGAAGAATCAACCAAGCCTTCCTGTACTTCAGGCAGTTCATCCAATGTGTCTCGCAATTTATCGATCCATTCAGCCGCCACTTCCTGCTCTTCAAGCCGCTCGCATAGCGAGCGAATCGCAGCTGGTTGGGAATCGATCGTCTTCTGGCGAGACAGCTTCATAAGCCACTCTTTCATATCTCGAATCTCTGTTGTCAGCAGATGCTCCAATTCGGATCTCGATGTAGATTCGCTTCCTGTCGAGCTCGATGATGCAGCTGGTGCTGATGTTTGTATGACAGGAGATGTTGTGTGAATGGGTTCTTCCACCTGCTTATCTATGGAAGCAGCCTGTTGCAGAACGAAGGCTGCTCGTTCTGCAACTTGGCTGGCTTCCAGCGGATCGAGCACGGCAGTTGCTGTTGTACTTCTGCCGTTGGGCTCATATGCTGCTCCATACGCCGCTGCAGCGGATGCTGCGGGGCGCTGCGGTGTGTTGATATTCATTGATGGTTGTTGCTGCTGGGACGGGCGTGGTTTGCTCGGTTTAGCCGTTTGAGCTTCAACCGCAGCAACGACCTCCGTTCTTTTTTTACGGAACATGCCCATAAACCCGCCGACTTTGATGTCCTTCGTGCTGAGAATAACAGCATCGCTGCCAAGCTCACTGCGGATAAGCGGAAGCGCCTCCGACACCGTATTGACCAAATAACGCTTCACTCTCACAGATTCACCACCCCAACACTTTGTACTTCAATGTTCGGCTCAAGCTCGCTGTACGATAGAACCGGTACATCTTGCATCGTTCGTTCAACCAACTTGCGCAAATACATGCGAATCGTTGGCGAAGCAAGCACAACCGGCTGATTGCCTGCTTGAATCTGCTTCGTAACTTGATCGGTTAACCGCTGATAAATCTGCTGTGTCGAAACAGGATCAATCGAGAGATAGCTTCCTTGATCCGATTGTTGTACCGACTCTGCGATTTTCTTCTCGAGCGAAGGTCCGACTGTAATGACGCGCAACATTTCGCCGCCTGGCGAGAACTGCTGTGTAATTTGACGCGATAACGATTGTCTAACATATTCGGTCAACACGTCGGTGTCCTTCGTGTAATTGCCCTGATCGGCCAGCGTTTCGAAAATCGTAACGAGATCTCGAATCGAAATTTTCTCGCGAAGCAGCTTCGCCAGTACTTTCTGAACATCGCCGATCGTAAGTACGTTCGGAATCAATTCGTCGACCAGCGCCGGGTAGTTCTCTTTGACGTTCTCGACAAGCGCCTTCGTTTCTTGGCGTCCGATCAGCTCGTGAGCGTGACGCTTGACGATTTCGGTAAGATGCGTAGCAACAACCGATGGCGGATCAACGACCGTATAACCCGACAGTTCTGCCCGTTCCTTCATTGTCTCATCAATCCACAAAGCCGGAAGTCCGAATGCCGGCTCTGTCGTTTCGATGCCGATGACCGATTCATCGTCATAACCAGGACTCATCGCCAAGTAGTGATTTAATAGAAGATCTCCGCGAGCAACCAAGTTGCCTTTGATCTTGATCACATATTCGTTCGGCTTAAGCTGGATGTTGTCGCGAATCCGGATAACCGGTACGACTAGACCAAGCTCAAGCGCACACTGACGACGAATCATAATAATCCGATCCAGCAGGTCGCCTCCTTGCTGCGCATCAGCAAGCGGGATAAGTCCGTAACCGAATTCGAATTCGATCGGATCGACTTGCAGAAGGCTGATGACGCTTTCTGGACTGCGTACTTCCTCGATCTGCTGCTCTTCGACGAGCAACTCCTCTTCGATCTGCTGTTTGTTCATGTTCTTCTGCAGACGCCATGCGCTATAGGCGAGCGTGGCAGCAATTGGAAGTGTCGCGATCGGTCCGATTGGTGTAAATAAACCTAGAAGAGTTACTGTACCTGCAACGATGTACAACAGCTTCGGATATTTGAGCATCTGGGAAGAAAGATCTTCAGCAAGATTGCCTTCCGATGATGCACGCGTCACGATCATACCAGCAGCAGTAGAGATAAGCAGCGCAGGAATCTGACTGACGAGACCGTCGCCGATCGTCAAGATTGAGTATGTATGGAGTGCTTCGTTAAACGGCATGCCGTGAATCGCCATACCGACAATGAAACCACCGATCAAGTTGATGAACAAAATAACGATGGCTGCAATTGCATCGCCTTTAACGAATTTACTCGCACCGTCCATTGCACCGTAGAAGTCAGCTTCCTTCTCGATTTTGGTACGACGTTCTCTTGCTTGCTGTTCATTAATTAACCCTGCATTCAGATCCGCATCGATGCTCATCTGTTTGCCTGGCATCGCGTCCAATGTAAATCGTGCTGCAACTTCAGCGACACGTTCAGAACCTTTGGTAATGACGATAAACTGCACAACGACGAGAATAAGGAAGACGATGAAACCGATTGCAATCTCGCCGCCTGCTACCCAGTTACCGAACGTTTCGACGACTTCTCCCGCTTCATGCTTACTAAGAATGTTACGGGTTGTCGATACGTTAAGCGATAGCCTGAACAAAGTAGTAATGAGAAGCACGGCTGGGAATATCGAGAACTGCAGTGCATCCTTCGTATTCATCGAGAGGAGCAATATCATCAATGCTGCTGAAATATTAATGATGAGAAGCACGTCCATAAGGACAGTTGGGACGGGAATAACCATCATGAGCACAATGCCGATGATGCCGATCAAAATGACCAGGTCCCTAGGTTTCATGACGCGTTCCCCCGTTTCAAGATGATTTCACTCGGCCTTTCAGCTTATATACATATGCCAGCACTTCCGCCACCGCTTGAAACAAATCCGAAGGAATCGAATCGCCGATTTCCGAACGGTCGTACAGCGCTCTGGCGAGCGGCTTGTTTTCCATCGTAATGACGCCGTGCTCCTTGGCTGTTTCCCGAATTCGGAGCGCAACATAATCCATCCCTTTCGCTATTACGACAGGTGCATCCATTTTGGAGGCATCATACTTTAATGCTACAGCGAAGTGAGTAGGGTTTGTAATTACGACATCCGCTTTCGGTACTTCCTGCATCATGCGTTGAAGCGCCATCTTCCGTTGACGCTCGCGAATTCGACCTTTAATAAGTGGATTACCCTCGGTGGTCTTGAATTCGTCTTTAATGTCCTGCTTGGACATTCGCAAGTTTTTGTCGTGTTCATATTTCTTGTAGAAAAAGTCACCTACTGCTAGAACGACCAGCAGAACGCCGATTTTGATGCCTAGCATTAATGTAATGCCCCCTACGAAGCTAAGCAGCTCGGAGACGGGCATTTGATCCAGGTGAAGGATCTTGCTCCAATCGCTCTTGAGCGATTGAAAAACGACCAATCCGATAATAAGAAGCTTCAGCATCGCCTTGAGAAACTCAATGACGGTACGCATGGACATAATGCCTTTAACGCCTTGAATCGGATTCAGCTTATTGAACTTCGGCATCAGCGGATGTCCTGTAAACAGGATTCCGACTTGCATATAGTTGGCGAGCAATGCAACGAGTACAGAAATAGCGAAGATTGGCGAAAGCATAATAAGCATTTCGTACATTAGACCTGTCATCAGCGACATGATATTGCCTGGCGTCGCTTCCATCGTGAGCCATTCATCGAATAAACTGCCGAATAAACCGACGATTTTATCCTTGTAGAAAGGCCCGATCATAAAAAAGCTCATAAAGACGAACAGCAGAATGAACGCGCCCGGCAATTCATGTGACTTCGCAATTTGGCCTTTCTTCCGAGCCTCATTCTGCTTCTTAGGTGTCGCCTTCTCTGTCTTCTCTTGACTGAACAGCTGCAAATCGAGCTTGAAACGATATAAGACTCTGTCGTCCACTTTGCCGTCACCTCCTTATCCGGTACCAGCTGCCGCCTTGTGGGCGGCACCTAGCCTGCATTCGGTCGCTGCAGCATCGCTAACAACTGGTGAAGCCGTTCGAACATCGTCGTAAACAAATGATCGAAAACATTCGACAACGATGGCACAACGAGTGCCAGTATGAACAGACCGAGTAAAATTTTGAGCGGCATCCCGATTACGAACACATTGTACTGAGGGGCTGTTTTAGCTAGAAAACCAAGCCCGACATCCGTCAGAAACATGGCGACCAGAATTGGCGATGCAATCTGGAACGAGATCATGAACGTCTCTGCGAAGGTTGAAAGAACAAAGTCGGAAACCTTCCCGTCATACATGTGCTTGAATAAATCGTTATCTAGTGGAAGCCACTGATAGCTGTCCATTAATGCTGTGAGCAAGTAATGGTGACCGTTCAAGGTCAGGAACACCATGATGAGCACCAGATGCTTAAAGTTTCCTAAGATTGGCGCCGAGACACCTGTCATCGGGTCGATGATGTTGGACATTGCGAAGCCCATCGAGATATCCATGAGTGCGCCTGCGGTCTGAACGACCGTAAAGAACAGATAGACGACAAATCCGAGAAGCAGACCGACCAATACTTCACGAATGACGAGTAAGGCATAAGCAGCGTCTAGATCGACAGTCTGTTTCACTCCGTAAGTAAGAAATACGATTAGCGATAGGAAGAAACCGATGCCGATTTTGAACGTAGCCGGTACCATTCTCATGGAAAAAATGGGAGCTACGACGAAAAACGCTGTCATTCGACAAAATATCAGCAAAAAAATAGGGAACCCCTGTGCGATCAGCTCCATCCTTTCAACCAGCCTATCCGATGTATTTATACAAGTTGTTCAAGATGTTAAATGTGAAGTCTACCAGCGTATTCAGAATCCAAGGTCCGAAAATGATAATGGAAGCAAACACGGCTACGATCTTCGGCACGAATGCGAGCGTCTGCTCTTGAATCTGGGTGGTGGCTTGAAAAATACTAACGATCAAACCGACGACTAGACCAATTACGAGCATGGGAGCGCTTGCCTTGAGTATCGTGAATACAGCTTGACTTGCCAGCCCGATAATAAATTCCGCACTCATCGCTGTTCGTTCCCTTCCGCTAACTCATATTAAAGCTCATCAGCAGTGACTTGACGACTAAGTACCAGCCATCCACTAGGATGAAGAGCAATATCTTGAATGGCAGCGAGATCATAACCGGCGGTAACATCATCATGCCCATTGCCATTAGCGTACTGGATACGACCATGTCGATGATGAGGAACGGTATGAATATCATGAAGCCCATCTGAAAAGCAGTCTTGAGCTCGCTGATCGCATACGCCGGAACAAGAACGGTAATCGGGATATCCTTGTAGCTCTTCGGTTTCTCCGTCTTCGTATACTTCATAAACAAGAGAAGGTCTTTCTCTCTCGTCTGCGAGAACATAAACTTCTTCATTGGTTCTGCTGCTTTCTCGAACGCCTGCGTCTGTGAGATCTCGCCTTTCAAATACGGCTGCAGCGCCACTTGATTCACCTGTGACAAT
Organism: Paenibacillus sp. CCS19; assembly: GCF_033239625.1. Taxonomy (NCBI): domain Bacteria; kingdom Bacillati; phylum Bacillota; class Bacilli; order Caryophanales; family Paenibacillaceae; genus Paenibacillus; species Paenibacillus sp. CCS19. The sequence goes on along the minus strand of NZ_BTCK01000028.1, from coordinate 60,768 downwards.
GTTGGTGCCATGATGAAGAAGGTCAAAAACATCGCAAGTCCGATCAACACCTGATTGGGTGGTGATGACTGCGTTCCGAGTGAAGTACGGACGAAGCCAAGTACAATGACGATTCGAGTGAAGCTTGTCATCAGCATCAGTATCGCTGGCGCGATACTAAGCACAGTCAGCATCAGAACAATCGATATGGCACTTGAGCCCGACCCTTCCGTCTCATCTCCGATTGAGATACTGACATTCGGAAGCGGTTCTGCATACGCATGAGAATGGAACAATCCCAACATCAGCAATTGCACGAAAGCGGCTGCTAAAATCCATTTTGTTTTCATTCGTCCATCAACCGATCGCTTTGATTTGGGGTACGCAGCAGTGTTTCGACTTGCTGCTTGCGCTGCGACTGCTCGTCTAGCTTGCGGCGGAGCATTCTCTCGAAATCCGGCCCTTCGGACGACTGCTCCGATTCAGCATTGTCATTCGCACGGTTGTTCTTCTTCAGCTTACCGATCAGATCCGAAAGTGCTGCAGGGTTCCAGCTTATCGCATTGCTCTGCTCCATAAGGTTAATGATATGAGTCGCTTGCTCTGGATCATCCAACTTATCGATCAGCGTAATATTCTCGCCGACACCAACTACATACACTTTGCCGGCTAATTCGACAACCTGAAGCGATTTGTGCTGGCCTAGCGGCACGCCACCAAGCGTACGAAGCGCCCGGTTAGCTCCCCATCCTCGATTGCGTCGAGCAAGCAGTTTGATTAAAAGAATGATTAGACCGATAATGACGGCCAATACAATCATGACAGTGATAAGTGTCCCTGTGTAATTCGTATCGGCATGCAGTACGCTTTCCGTCGTATCCAGTCCTTCGGACGCCGCGGCAGCCTTCCCGGCCAAGAATGGTAGGATGGCTGTCGCGAGCGCCGCGACACGAAGCTGGCTGTTATTCATAAGGCTTAAGTCCTATCCCAGCGTTTTCTTGATTGCTTCGATTACACGATCCGCTTGGAAAGGTTTAACGATGAAGTCCTTGGCACCTGCTTGAATGGCGTCGATTACCATCGCCTGCTGGCCCATTGCGGAGCACATGATGACTTTCGCGTTCGGATCAAGCTTCTTGATTTCTTTCAGTGCAGCGATACCGTCCATCTCAGGCATCGTAATATCCATCGTCGTCAGGTCTGGCTTAAGTTCCTTGAACTTTTCGACAGCAACCGAGCCGTCTGGCGCTTCACCTACGACTTCGTACCCATTTTTTGTCAAAATATCACGGATCATCATACGCATGAATGCTGCGTCATCTACGATTAAAATACGGTTAGCCATCGTTCACATTTCCCCCTAGGATGTTATTGAATTTTTTGCATGCGGTCCCATTGACTAACGATATCCGTTACGCGGACACCGAAGTTCTCGTCAATAACGACAACCTCACCCTTAGCGATCAGTTTGTTATTCACGAGGATATCGACTGGCTCACCAGCAAGCTTGTCCAACTCGATGATCGATCCTTGCGACAACTCTAGAATCTCTTTAATCTGCTTCTGGGTTCTACCCAATTCTACCGTTACTTTCAGTGGAATGTCGAGAAGCAAATTGAGATTTGTGTCGTCTGCTTGTACATAAGGTGCACCTTGGAAATTCGCGAACTGAACAGGCTGCACATTCACATTACGATTTGGATGCTGTCCATATGTATTCGGGCCTTGCGGCGGCATTGCGTACGCCTGCTGTGGCGGCGCATAAGACGCTTGCGGCGCTGCAGGCGGTGTAGCTACCGGCTGCTGAGTTACAGGCGCTGCAGCCGGTACTGGCGCGGCTGTTGAAGCTGCTGCAACTGGTGCTGCAGTCTGTACTGGCGCGGATGCCGAAGCCGCTGCAACTGGTGCTGAAGCCTCATCCATGCCGCCCATCAGCGTCGCTACCATTTGCTTAGCGAACGATACTGGCAGCAGCTGCATAATGGTAGAATCGATTAGATCACCAATCATGAGGCGGAAAGAGACGTTAATGAATTCATCATCCGGCGGTAAAGTGTTCACGCCACTGCCGTTGTCGACATCCAGAATATTGATACCTGGCGGCGAAATGTTAACGAAACGGTTGAAAATCGTCGACATCGATGTTGCAGAAGAGCCCATCATTTGGTTCATAGCTTCCTGAACCGCACTAATATGAATCTCATTCAGTTCCCCAGGCGGAACATCGCCTTCACCGCCAAGCATCAAATCAGCAATGACTTGCGCGTCATGCGTCTTGATAACAAGGGAGTTAATGCCTTGGAAGCCATCAACATATTGAACCGATACAGCTACATGCGGTTTCGGGAATACCTCTTTCAGCTCTGAGCGCTTTACGAGCGTGACCTGCGGCGTTGTAATCTCTACTTTCTTGCCTAGCAGTGTCGATAAAGCTGTCGCTGCGCTGCCGAACGTAATGTTGCCGATCTCGCCAAGCGCATCTTGTTCGATCGTATCGAGGAAATTCGCAATTCCTTCCACTGCCGCTGCGGTCGTCATAGGCTCAGGATCACTGGATGACTGCCTCAGCAAAGCGTCAATTTCTTCTTGACTCAAATAATCTTTACTAGTCATGTTCTTCCTCTACTCCTTCGCTGACAATTTCGTCAACCTGTACCGCAATCCGATCTTTGATCGAACCGGGACTGCCGATGAACTTGATTTTGTTGCCAACCTTAACATTCAGTCCTTCGCCAACAGGTTTATTGAGCGTTATGACATCGCCCTGCGACAAGTTAAGGAATTCAAAGATGCTGATGTTTGATTCGCCCAGCTCAACCGAGATCGGCAGCTGTGCACGGTTTACGCGCTGCTCCAGCATTTCAACTTCTTCTGGCGAGCGCGATTTTTTCTGCGATACGAACCAGTGATGCACACTGAGCTTCGGCATGATTGGTTCAATTACGACGTGCGGGATACATAGATTAATCATCCCCGTCGTGTCGCCGATCTTGGTGCTTAACGAGATGAGAGCAATCGTCTCGTTCGGCGAAACAATCTGCATGAACTGCGGATTCGTTTCAAGAGCTTCCAATCTAGGATTCAAATCTATTATCGTCTTCCATGCTTCTTGAAGACTTTCGAATGCTCGGCTGAATATACGCTCCATAATCGTCATTTCGATTTCAGTCAGCGCATTCATCTTAGAAGGAGCTGCACCTTGTCCTCCCAAGAGTCGGTCGAGCATCGCATAAGCGACGTTCGGATGCACCTCGAGCACCATTCGGCCTTCCAGCGGTTCTGCCTCAAAAATGTTCAGAATCGTCATTTTGGGAATCGAGCGAATGAACTCATCGTATGGAAGCTGTTCTACGTCTACGACGCTAATTTGTACAAAGGTTCGAAGCTGCGCGGAGAAATAGGTTGTCAAATACCGCGCGAAGTTTTCATGAATACGCGTTAAGCTGCGGATGTGATCTTTTGAGAACCGAGTCGCGCGCTTGAAATCGTAGGAACGCACTTTCTTCTGCGTATCCTCTTTCTTCAGCTCTTCCGCATCCATCTCACCGGATGACAGGGCAGCTAGAAGCGCGTCAATCTCGTTCTGCGACAACACATCAACCAAATCTCTCACCCCCTTACAGGAATACCGGTCTATCGACTAGATCTGGGACATTAAAAAGTTCGTTATGTCGACTTTCACCAGCTTCTCATCTTCGGGCAGCTCTTGGTTGATCAAATTCAGGAGCTTCGAAGCGAGCATATCTTGACCCTTCGAACCGTTCAGCTGTTCGACCGTCATATCTGCGATGACACGGTTGATGATCGGACGAATTTGAATATCTTTTACTTTCTCGAATGATGCCTTCGATTTCTTGCTGTCTAGCTGGAACGCAAAACTTGCAATGACAACGTAATCGTTATCGAGCAGATTGCGCTTTATATCCTTCAATTCAGAAGTGACCTCCACTCGCTCATCAGCTGACAAGACCTCTATCTTCACAGGTTCTGACGATTTGGCCTCCTTGCTGGTGTCGTCGAACATCGTATTCAGCAATATAATTACGACGATCGCAATTAACGTAATGGCTAACAGGATTGAGATTAACCACGGTACCATTTTTCTCATATCGAGGGTTCCTCCGTTTGCTCGCTCTTATGGGTTGTCGCCGCAATGACGCCAATCGTCTGAAGATAGCGCTGAACGAGCGAAATCACTTCCGAAGACTTTTCGAGAACATGTAGTTTCTTACCGGTCGTGAGCGTAATGAGCGTATCAGGCATCTCTTCAATCGTCTCAATTAATAAAGCGTTAATCGTAATGGGCATGCCATTCAATCGCGTTAAGCCAATCATACGTTTCCTCCCAAAGGTTATGCAGCGTCACAAGCAGGCTGTCTAGCCCACTAGGCGACATAGCTGCTTCGTAAGCATTGGCTGCTCCCGAGGAGAGATCTTACGACCTCTCCTCGGCCACTGCTCTATCGTTTCAGGTTGACGACTTCTTGCAAGATTTCATCAGATGTCGTAATGATACGAGAGTTCGCTTGGAAACCGCGCTGTGCGACGATCATCTCCGTGAACTCGCTCGTCAGATCGACGTTCGACATTTCCAATTGGCCTGCGATAATAGCGCCAGTGCCTGTCTCGGCATCATTCGCTGCGCCAACTTCAATCTCTTCCATATTGGCATTCGGAGTAACGCGGTACATGTTGCCGCCGATCTTCTCGAGACCGGATGGATTCGTTACTTTCACGACGCCGATTTTGAAATCCGTCGCTTCGGCCGTACCGTCTGCATTGATCGAGATAATCGTACCGTCTTGTGCAATCGAGAACGACGTAACGCCTTCATCCAGAATGATAGGCTCGCCGCCTTCCGCCAGAACGAAGTAGCCATCTGCCGTTACAAGTTGACGGCTCGCATCCAGCGTGAAGTTACCTGCACGAGTAAGGTAAGGCACTTCTTGATCGTCGCTGGCGCGGACTGCGAAGAATCCGTCGCCATCGATTCGCACATCCGTCGGTACGTTGGTCGTCATTGCGCTGCCCGCCGTATGAATCGTATCGATCGCTGCAATCGCAACGCCAAGGCCGATCTGCTTCGCGTTCGTGCCGCCTTGTACACCTTCTTCTGGCGCAGTCACACCTGCAACGCTTTGGCTCAAAATATCTTTGAACATAACGCGGCCGCCTTTAAAGCCAACCGTATTCACGTTCGCGATATTATTGCCGATTACGTCGAGTTTCGTTTGAAAGGCACGCATGCCGGATACACCGGAATACATCGATCTAAGCATCTACGAAATCATCCTCCCATGTCTTTACATTGGAATTTCAATCGCTTCTGTCGATCAGCGATTGGTAGGCTTCCTAATAAGGTCCAGCCTATTGTTCATTAATGAAGAATGACGGCGCTGTCTATTTGTGTGAATACCGTATTCGATAATTGCGAATGCTCCATCGCGGTCACAACCGTTCGATTAGGAACGTTTACGATCAATGCGACGTCAGGCATTACGATTAAAGAATCGACAGCACCTTTGGATGCTGCTTGATCAACGGCACTTGCCAGCTTCGTCATCGTCTCTGGCGGCATCGAGATGCCACGCTGTTGAATGCGCTGTGCGGCGTGCTGACTGAATTTCACTTGTCGTTGCTGCTCCTGCAGCATTTGTTCGAAAGGCTTGTCCGACGTGCGTCCCGTCGCGCTAGACGAAGCTCGTACATCAGCCGGACGTCCCGGAAGCGGATACAGTGAGCCGATCGTTACTCGATTACTCATTGCTGCCGCCTGCTTCCTCGTACTCCGATGATGCTGTCGACGATGCAGGTACATATGTAATCGTGGTTAAATCATCAACCTTCACGGTCCGGTCCCCAACCTTCGCGTACTGCGCGCCATCCTTAATCGAGATCGCTTCCACAATACCTGAGTAGGTCGTCTGGATGCCTTGGTCCGAGAGGCCGTCCCATTCTACGGTCATCCCGATCAAGCTGGAGGCTGAACCGAGATTTTGCCGAAGCTTAGTCATCTCTTCCGACATGTTCATCAGCTGCTCTACCGAGGAGAACTGAGCCATCTGCGCGATAAAATCACGGTCTTGGAGCGGCTGACTTGGGTCCTGGTTGCGAAGCTGGGTCACAAGAATTTTCAAAAAATCATCTTTGCCAAGCGTTGTATCCTTCGTTGTTGCAGCTGCCTTCTGTACGTTCGACGTACTGTAATTCGGCCATACTGCATTCGAATTGATCGCTGCTCCTGCCACTGCTGTCACCTCCATCCCTGCTTGCTTTGATGTTCATCCGTTATGCTCTTACGTTAATGCCTCGTCCATAGCCAAGCTCACGTATAACGGATTGTTCAGTCAACTCTGCTTCGAATGCAGATTGCTCTGATTCACTAGCGTCATGTGTTCCATTGCCGTTATTGGACTGCTGTCTGCCCGATCCGCTATTTTGCTGTTGAGCCGTTTGACTATCTACCGATTGCTGAGACACTTCCAGTTTGTCGACGTTCAATCCTTGCGATTGAAGATTCGCGCGAAGAAGCGCCAACTGGTTATCCAGCATATCTTTCGCTGTGCTGGAGTCTGTCAAGAACAGTGCCGTTAGCTGGCCATTTTGCATCGAGATTCGTACATCCACTTGACCAAGATGCTCAGGCGTGAGCGTCAGCCTTGCTTCCGACATACCGACAGCTGTCTTCACCTCGAACTTGTTAACCATCAGGTTTGCCATCGTTTCGGCAAATTGTTGAACAGGAACTTGCTGCGTCACTTGAACCGTCCGTGCCATAGCGATAGTACGTGCACCCTCTGGTGCTTGTGCGGTTAAGTTGATAGCGACGGGTGCATCCTCAGTGGATACCGTTCCGTCAGTCGGCTGCTCATTCGTTTGCTGTTGACCAGCAATGACTTGAAGCAGGTTCGGACTTACGCCATTCCGGTTCAACTGATCAAGCAACGATGCTGCTTTGACCGTTACTGTCGTTTGGGACTGCGTTGATGCCGAAGCCGGCTCGTTATTACTTGAAGATTGAGGAGTTGCGCTCAGCATATCATCCTCTTGCGGTGCTGCTTGCTCCGCAGACGACGCTTTCAACTGCTGCATCGTTTGCTGAAGCACTTGAAGCTGGGAGCCCAGCCACTCCGTTACATTGCCAAGTTTAGCTGCGCCAAGCTGTCCGCGGTCAATCGTTTGTTGAAGAGCGACCAGTGCCTGCGCAACATCAGCCTTCAGATCCTCAACCTCGAACCCTGGAACTTGCGGCAGAGGTTGTACAGGCTGCTGACCGAGCAGCGATAGCATCGCGTTCAATTGGTCCAGCATCTGCTGAAGCGTATCTTGTGCATCCGCATCGCTGCCTTGCTGTTGATCCGAGTTATCCTGCAGTGCTTGCAGAAGTTCACCGATCGCTGCAACAAGCTGCTCTGCTGTCATCGGTACGGCTGTTTCGGACTGCGCTGCATTCGCTTGATCAGCTTGAGTTGTTGAAGCTGTCTCCGTCTTACCCGCAGCACTCGTGTTCGCACCGCTGGTATCTTTCATGCTGCCCGCAAGCTTGTCTTTGAATTGACCATTGCTAGATGCGGCTGCATTGGAAGAATCAGCTGCATTAGTAGAAGACTTCGATTGTGCCGTTGGCGCTGCCGGTGCTGATACAATTGCCATATCCATCTGTTTTCACCTCCTTCCATCCATTGAAAGCGAGAGGAATTGATTATTTGCCTGTCATCAGCTTGGAAACGAGCTGTGCGGTCACACCATTGTTGAGCGCCGACATCTCCTGCAAAATACCAGCACGTGTGCTGTCATCTACAGCGTTCAAGATGCGGAGCACCTTGCTAGGACTTAGATCTGACATCTTGATGAGCAGCTCTGCCGCATTCTTTGGTGTCATGCTGGCGAATGTTTTTTGCAGCTGCGCCGTATCCAGAACCGTCGTCGACGTTTGTGTGCTGGATCCATTCGCGCCTGCTTGACGTTCCAGCTGCGCTTGAAGTGCAGCAATTTGGCGATCTTTCGCCGTCACGACGTCTTTCAATCCCATCGAGATATCCGCCGCTTTCTGCGCGTTCATCTTCTCAAGAATTTTGGACTGTTTATCCACAGCCATTGCTTCAAGGACTAACACAGCCTCTTCTGTAGACATGCTTTGCAGGATAGGAGCCGCCTTGCTAGGCGTCATAAGCGCATACATGTTAGCGAGCTCTGTAACCTTCGCCTGATACTGCTCATCATCGAGCAGCTTCTTATCGTTCGCCTTCGTAAGCGCCTCGATCTCGCTCTGCAGCTGTTTGATCTGTTCATCTGCCAACGCTGCCTTGTCCTGCACCGCTGTCAGCTCGGCCGTCTTGTCATTCAACTGCTTGCGCAGCTCATCAATCTTCGCCGTCGACTTCTCGACTGTCATCTCTTGATCGGTAGTCGCTTCCTTCGCTTTCGGGTCAGGAAGCACATCTGCCAAGTATGGAATCGAGTTGCCTGCTTCTAGCATTCTGTTCCTCATATTCTCGTTGAAGAGCATTAAAAACACACCAAGCAATATGATCGTGAACAAAATCGGCGTCAAGAAGAACATAAATCGTTCAAATCCGCTGTAGCGCTCATTGTCCAAATCCATTTCCGCCAATTTCAACCCTCCCGAAGTCCCGGATCACGCAAGCTTCTAGCATCGGTTAAGGGGCTGCGATCATGAAACGGACTGTCGCCATTTCATCTAGCTCGTTCTGCTCTTGGAGCATCGATGCTTGCCGGAATCGATTGAATGCTCGTTCCTTCGCTTGCAGCCACACTTTCTCATCTTTCAGCTTAACTGTCAGATGGCTGCGGCTTTGCTCTACGACTCCATTCGCAAGGCGAACCTCTGCGTTTTTGGTCTGAATGCTGCTGTCCAAGTAGTTCAAATACTGTTGAACAGCTGCCAGCTCACCCAGCGGTACTGCCGATTGAGCCATCTCGGTCTGCCTTTCTTCCCACAACTTACGCTCTGTCAATAATTGATCGAGCGAGAGCTGTTCGAGCTGCAGTTTACCGAGTGCATCCGACAGCATCCATTCCGCTTGACGCTTCTCGCTTTCCTTTAAACCTACTATCTTCGCATAGGTGTATACAAACTTAGCCACTTATCGTTCATCTCCCGAGAAATTGTGAAATGAGCAGCTGCTGCGCTTCTTCCAAACCGACCTTCTCGTTTGTTTTTTGCCTTGTGAATGCCCGTATTTCATCGATTGCATGAATCGCTTGATCAATTTTTTCGTTAGAACCTATTTGATACGCCCCAATATTGATCAAGTCCTCCGAACTCTTATAAGTAGCTAGTAAACTTTTGAGCTGATTGGCTGCGTCCTGCTGCTCCTCCGTCACGATTTCCTTCATGACGCGGCTGATAGAGGCGAGTACATCAATCGCCGGAAAATGTCCTTGATGCGCCAGGTCGCGGCTCAGAACGATATGACCGTCCAAGATGCCCCTGACTGCATCTGCGATTGGCTCATTCATATCATCGCCATCGACGAGTACCGTGTAGAACGCTGTAATCGATCCGTTCTGACCGGTTCCCGCCCGCTCAAGAAGTTTCGGCAGAGCCGCAAAGACGGAAGGTGTATACCCTCTCGTCGCAGGCGGTTCGCCAATCGCGAGGCCAACCTCGCGCAGCGCCATTGCGTACCGGGTAACTGAATCCATCATTAGCATGACATTCAAGCCGCGGTCGCGGAAGTATTCCGCTATCGTCGTAGCAATCAATGCGCCTTTCATTCGAACGAGCGCTGGTTGATCCGATGTCGCAACAATTACGACAGAACGAGCTAGTCCTTCAGGACCAAGATCCTTTTCGATAAACTCGAGCACTTCTCGTCCGCGTTCGCCGATCAGTGCGATGACGTTAACATCAGCGGAAGTGTTGCGAGCGATCATGCCCAGCAATGTACTCTTACCAACACCAGAACCTGCGAATATACCGACGCGCTGGCCACGCCCAACCGTGAGCAGTCCATCGATCGCACGAACGCCGATTCCGAGCGGTTCTTTCACGCGCGGACGCATGAGCGGATTGCTCGGCGTATTATTCGTAGAGCAGTGCGGCATTCGGCTGGGGATGAAGGAACCATCAAGAGGTTGACCTAACCCGTCAAGCACTTTGCCTAGCAGTTCGGAGCCAACTTGTACCGTCAGCGGTTTGCCTGTACCAACGACATCACAGCCTGGTCCGATTGCATCCAGCTCACCGAGCGGCATAAGGATAACTTTGTTATCACGAAAACCGACGACTTCTGCTTTGAGCGGCTTTGCACCTTTGGTCGGATAGATATGGCATACATCGCCGATACTCGCATCCGGGCCTTCTGATTCAACCGTCAGACCAATAACTTGTGTGACCTTGCCGTTAACACGAACTGGGTCGATTGGTCTAAGATGCTCCAGGTACTTCCATGCATTAAGCTTCGGAACGTTCATTGGCGTTCCCCCACTCATCGCTTTCAAGCGCAAGTTGTGTCAGCTCGCGTTTGATCTCGGTCAGCTGTGTGTCGATTCGCGCATCAATGCTGCCGAAGCTGGAACGGATCACACATCCGTAATCTTGTACCGTTACATCCGGCAGAATATGGAGCTCTGCTTGGGAATCGATCGCTAACGCAAGCTCTTCTCTGGCTGCCTGCATGAATGCTAGATTCTGCGGTGCAACACATAGAGTAATGACGCCTTGTTCTTTACGTCTAGCTAGTGATTTACGAATCATTTCGACTGCAAGATCCGGGTTCATCGAGAGCTGGTGGCCGATGATTTTCTCAGCGATCGCACAGCTAAGCTCGACAAGGAACGGTTCTGCTTCCTGAATGATTTGATCTCTCATCTTATAGGATGAGTTGAGCAGTTGTTGCGCTTCTTCAATCCGATGCTGCCATTCACGCTGAAGATCACCGATTGCTTGCGCTCGTCCGTCCTCGTAACCAAGGCTGAAACCTTCATCCTGGGCTCGACGGATTACGTTCTCGTCTTCTTCGCGTTGTGATTGCCACCACTGCTGAATCTGCTGCTCGGCTTCGGCCAACATAGCATTGCTTTGCATCGTAGCCTCTTGCACTCGCTCTTCAGCGAATTGCTGGGCATCTTGCAATATTTCATCGCGAAGCGATATCGTTTCGGCATCTGGCTTCGGAATCTCAGGTTGAATAAGATCATTCACCGGTGCAGCTGGCACATAGCGATTGAACCATTCCAATTTGCGCAAGTCTTCAACCGAAACAACATGTGAAGACTTTATCAAATTAGACAATGATATCATCTCCTCCACCGCGAGCGATGATAATCTCGCCGGCTTCTTCCAGTCTGCGAATCGTTGCTACGATACGAGTTTGAGCTTCTTCAACGTCACGCAGCCGGACAGGACCCATATATTCCATTTCTTCTTTGAAGGTGTCCGCCATACGCTTGGACATGTTGCGGAAGATTGCGTCGCGAACTTCCTCGCTCGCCACCTTGAGCGCAAGCTGCAGGTCGGCATTCTCCAGATCGCGGATAATCCGCTGAATGGAACGATTGTCGATATTGACGATATCCTCGAATACAAACATGCGTTTCTTGATTTCTTCTGCAAGCTCCGGATCCTGAATTTCGAGCGCATCGAGAATCGTCCGTTCCGTACCTCGGTCAACACCGTTGAGGATATGTACGATCGATTCGATACCGCCAGCCGTCGAGTAGTCCTGCGTAACCGTTGCGGACAACTTCTGTTCAAGAACACGTTCAACTTGCGAGATGACTTCCGGCGATGTGCTGTCCATGAGTGCGATTCTTCTTGCCACTTCTGCCTGCTTCTCTTGCGGCAGCGACGACAAGATGCTGGAAGCTTGTTCAGCTTGCAAATACGAGAGCACCAATGCAATCGTCTGCGGGTTCTCGTTCTGGATAAAGTTCAAGATTTGCGTCGGCTCCGCTTTGCGGGCAAAGTCGAACGGTCTTACTTGCAAAGTTGCAGTCAGTCGGCTGATCACTTCAACAGCCTTCTGTTCCCCAAGCGCTTTCTCAAGAATATCTTTGGCGTAAGCAATGCCGCCTTGTTGGATATACTCCTGCGCCAGACAGATCTGATGGAACTCCGTTAGAATCAGTTCGCGTTCAGCGCTGTCGACTTTACGGACATTTGCAATCTCAAGCGTCAGCTGTTCGATTTCTTCTTCACGCAGCTGCTTGAAAATTTCAGCCGATACTTCAGGTCCTAACGTAATCAGCAAGATTGCTGCTTTCTGCCTGCCTGTCAAACCCCCATAAGCTCGCGCCATGCCGACCACCTCTATTCATCTACAAGCCAAGTCCGAAGGAGATTAACGAATTCTTCCGGCTTGCGCTTGGCCAGCGTTTCAAGATTTTTCCTCACTTGATGGTCGTTCGTTACATTCTCCAGATCAATCGTTGGATACTCGACTCGAACTGGTTCAGCCGCAGCTGCAGCTGCCATCAACTCTGCATTCTGCTTACGTTTGCGTCTTACGAAGAACATCAGGCCAGCGATAAGTGCGACTGCCGCTGCTCCGATTCCCGCCATCCATACTGGACCCAGCTTAGATGTTTGCGAAACCGCTCCGTCCACAACAAAATCCTGCGCCATAACCGTAACCCGTTGGCCTACAACCGCATCGCTTGAAACATCCAATCCGGATTGAGCCAGCTGCGTGCGAAGAATTTGTTTGACATAGTTCGTAATTTGCGTCTGCGCATCGCCTTTGAGCGAAGCTGAATTTACGCCAACACTGATCGTCAAGTCTTTAATCATGAACGGACTGGACTCAACAATGTTCTTAATACGGCTGTATTCATAGTTGCGGATGCTGGACGATTCTTCCGAAGAAGCATTGCCCGTATCCGATGCTGTGTAACCTGGAACATCCGTTTCACCGGTTCCCGGTATTCCACCTGCATCGCCGCTGTTGTTCGTCGACGATTTGTTCGTATCCTGTGAGCTGATCAGAGCGCCGTTGTTGTTGTTATTCTCAAGCGGCTGCAGCAGATTTTGCTCCGAAGTCGTTTTGTCGAAGTTGAGGCTGCTGGCAATGTATACGGCAACATTTCCTTCGCCAATGATGGTGCTTAAATATTGTTGAATGTTCTTCTTCAGTTCACTCTCATACTTGCGTTGAATCGTGAACAGTTGATCCGCCGAATCCGTGCTCGCTGCACCACCATCTTGTTCGGATGACGTCAGTTGACCTTCTGGGCTAGCGATTGTGATATCTTCAACAGCCAGCTTCGGCACTGCTGTCTTCACCAGTTTGAAGTATCCGTCAATTTCCTTTTGTGTTGGACGATAACCGTTAACGAACTTCATCGAGATCGAAGCGATCGCTTTCTCGCCTTCATCGTTCGCAAACACGCTTTCTTCTGGAAGCGTAACCAGAACCTTCGACCATTCGACGCCTTTCATGTTGTTCAACAGCTGCTGCACTTCACCGTTAAGTGCATTCCGGTATTTGACGTCGAACATGTTCTGCGTTTCTCCCCATGAAGAGGAGCTGTCAGAGAAGGAATCAAATCCGATTGAACCGTTGCGTACAAGTCCTTGCGAACCGACTTCGATCTTTACTCGCGAAGCCGCCGCGCTTGGAACCGAGATGCTTTTGCCATCGTTCGAGAGCTTGTAGCCAATCCCGCTGCTGTCCAAGTAGTTCATAACGGCTGCTGAATCCGTTGAATCTAAGTTGTTAAACGCAACCTCATATTGCGTTCTTGAAAATATGTATGTTAGTAAAATGATCGATAAGATTATGAGTCCTAATGTAGCGCCTAACCAGATTCGCTGCTTCTTACCTGTCTGTCCCCACCACCGCGAAATACCTTCGCGATACCGGGCGAATGTCTCATTCACAATGTCACCTCACCCATTGCTGTACCCGCTCAACTTCACTATCTATACTTGCGTTCGCATAATCTCCTGATAAGCTTCAACTACGCGATTGCGAATTTGTGTTGTGAGCTGAAGGCTTAATTCCGCTTGCTGCGAGGCAATCATGACTTGCGACACATCCGCTTGTCCTGCCATAAACTTGACCGTCTGCGCTTGCGCATTCTTCTCCTGCGCACCCACCTCTTCGATTGCTTGCTGAAGGAAGTCGCCGAACGATTGCGTTACTTCTGCTGGAGTTGCCTGAACACTCGATGTAATCGCCTTACCAGACTGAACCGATTGAATCGGGATTGATGTAATTGATTGAATCAAGGTTTATCCCTCCGTCATGTCTACTTTCCGATTTCAAGCGCTTTGGCAAACATGGCTTTGTTGGAGTTCAATGCCGTAACGTTCGCTTCGTATGCTCTAGTAGCAGAAATCATGTCGATCATTTCTTTTGCAATATCAACGTTTGGCATCTGTACGTATCCATTCTCATCTGCATCTGGATGACTTGGATTAAAAACAAGTTTGAAAGGTGTTTGATCTTCGACGATATTGGTTATCTTCACACCAGGGGATGCTGCTCCGCCATTGGTTCCTCCGGTGCCATTTAGTTGACTCTGCAACATTTGTGAGAAATTAGAACTAGTCGGCTCCATCACAACTAGTTTCCGCGAGTAAGGGACAAATTTACCATTCACATATTTGGCGCGAGTTGTTTCTGCATTGGCAATGTTGGAAGAGATAACATCCATCCGCAGTCGTTGTGCCGAAAGTGCCGATGCGTTCGCGTCAAAACCGCCGCTAAGCTTCACCTAATTAAGCCCTCCCATCGATTGCGGTTCGCATCATTGATACATCATGGTTCACTTGCTGAATGTACAGATTGTACACGAGCTGGTTCTTCGCTAGCAGTGACATCTCTCGATCAATATCAACGTTATTGCCGTTATTGTTTATCGAGCTGGTCTCGTCTGTTGCGACGATTGGAGCAGGCACTTCCGACGATTGCCCTATTGGAATATGCTTGGCATTTGTTCTGAAGCCCGAGATTGACTTCTCACTAGTTCCCATAGCCTCTGTCAGCAGATCCTCAAACAATACTTCGGAGCGTTTGAAATTCGGAGTGTCAACGTTAGCGACGTTATCCGAAATGACCTGCTGTCTCAGCTCAGCCGAATGTACCGCCGATTCCAATACTCGAAATTCAGCGCCATTTAACAATTTCACCGATTATCCCCCCGCTTTCTTGTTCATGATCTCTTAACACTATTCAACCTGAAGCGATGTATTCCTGCTTTCTTCGACACCATTTTATTAAAAATAATATGGAAAAGTGTCGAGTTTTGCCGACATGATTATCTTCACGAAATTCCTATTTTTGTACAATAAGAAAAAAGCCCTATCTTTTGAATACAAAAGACGGGGCTTTCCTACTAACAACGAATTTATTCAATTTATGTCTTTAATTTGTCTAATTCTACAAGTAGTTGAGGGTTCAATATTTTGATATACGTCCCCTTCATTCCGAGCGATCTTGTCTCGATTACACCGGCGCTCTCCAGCTTACGCAGCGCGTTCACGATAACCGAACGGGTAATGCCAACTCGATCTGCAATTTTCGAAGCGACGAGCAGTCCTTCTTTCCCTTCCAGCTCTTCGAAAATATGCTCCACAGCCTCCATTTCGCTAAACGACAGCGAACCTACTGCGACCGCGACGACTGCACGGCTTCTTGCCTCCAGTTCGACCTCTTCGGCCCTCTCGCGCAAGATCTCCATCCCGACGATGGTTGAGCCATATTCCGCAAGAATGAGATCTTCGTCTCCGAACATCTCTGCGTCCCTCGTCAATACGAGCGTGCCGAGCCGATCGCCGCCACCGATAATAGGAACCACAGTCATGGTCCGCTGACCAGACAACAGCGGGAACACCTCAACAACACCAGGATCTGGCTCCGCGTTTGTTACCGTCTCCTGCAGATGCAGGAAACGTTCATTGCTTTCGTTCGAGAATCGAATCTCGCCGAGCGACATCACACGCATATGATCGTGTTCATAAGCGCCGATTGCTGCGCAGCCGAGAATCTTTCCCTTACGGCTAACTACAAATACATTGCCTTGCATCGTTGCGCTCAGCACCTCCGCCATTTCGCGGAAATTGAGTGCTTTGCCGGCCGCTCGCTGGAGCAGCCTGTTCAACGTTCTTGTTTTTGACAGAAGAGTCATTGTTGTATCCTCCCGAACCAACAGCCGCTACAAAATATACTGGCTCAAATCGCGGTTTTGCGCGATGCTTCCCAGTTTCTCCCGCACATACTCAGGAGTAATCGTAATTTGTTCTAATTGGAGCTCTGGCGCCTCGAACGATAGATCTTCGAGAAGCTTCTCCAGAATGGTATGGAGACGTCTGGCACCGATATTCTCCGTGTTTTTATTCACGTCAGCTGCAATCGATGCAAGTTCGCGAATCGCCTCATCCGAGAAGTCGATTGCAATGCCTTCCGTCTCAAGCAGTGCTGCATACTGCTTAATCAGTGCATTCTTCGGTTCCTTCAATATATTGACGAAGTCGTCAAGACTCAAGGAAGTCAGCTCTACGCGAATCGGGAACCGGCCTTGCAGCTCTGGAATCAGATCCGAAGGCTTCGCAACATGGAAAGCTCCCGCTGCGACGAACAATACATAATCGGTTTTTACGGGACCATATTTGGTCATGACCGTAGAGCCTTCGACAATCGGCAAAATGTCACGTTGAACCCCTTCGCGGGAAACATCAGGACCTGCGCCCCTTGACGGACTTGCAATTTTGTCAATTTCATCTATGAAAATAATACCAGATTGCTCTGCGCGCGCAACCGATTCGGAAATAACGTCATCCATGTCGATCAATTTGTTCGCTTCTTCTTGCGTAAGCGCCTTGCGGGCTTCTTTAATCCGCAGCTTGCGCTTCTTCGAACGTTTCGGCATGAATTGGCCGAACAGCTCCTGCATGTTCATACCGCCCATGCCTTCGCCGTTCTGACCCGACAGCATATCAAGCATATTCGGTGAATTGTCTTCTACTTCAATCTCGATGAGCTCGTTCTCGAGCAGACCAGCAGCAAGTTTCTCTTTGATCGCCTTGCGCTGCTCCGCAGTGGAAGCATCGTGAACAGGCTCATTGTCTTCTTCCTTCGATTGTTGACCGCCGAACAGCATCTCAAACGGATTCTTTTGTGTCTTCGTGCTCTTAGGCGATGGTACCAGCAGGGAGACGATGCGTTCATTCGCAAGCACCTCAGCGCGGTCTTTCACCGCCTCAGTCCGCTCTGCCTTCACGATTCGAATGGCTGTCTCCACGAGATCCCGTACCATCGATTCGACGTCACGACCGACATATCCAACCTCGGTAAACTTCGTCGCTTCCACTTTAACGAACGGCGCCTGCACCAGCTTCGCGAGACGGCGGGCAATCTCGGTTTTGCCGACACCGGTCGGTCCGATCATCAGAATGTTCTTTGGAACGATTTCATCGCGCAGCTCTTCGGCGAGCCGGCTTCTCCGGTAACGATTCCGTAGAGCGATTGCAACGGAACGTTTGGCCTGCTTTTGACCGACAATATACTTATCCAGCTCCGTAACAATTTGTCGTGGTGTCAATGACTCGTTGCTCATAATAACATCCCTCCGCCGGTTATTAATGATAGAAACCGTTATACTTGCTCAACAATAATGTTGCGGTTTGTGAACACGCAAATATCTGCTGCCGTTTCCAGTGCCGCTCTTGCCATGTCCTTCGCTTCCAAATGCGTCGCGTGCTGCTTGAGCGCCCTTGCCGCCGCAAGTGCAAAGCTCCCGCCAGACCCGATTGCGAGAATGCCATCATCCGGTTCAATAATTTCACCATTACCCGAGATAAGAAGTAGTCCAGTCGTATCCATGACGATCATCATCGCTTCCAGCCGTCTTAGCACACGATCGGATCGCCATTCCTTCGCAAGCTCGACGGCAGCACGCTGCAAATTGCCGTGATGCTCCTCCAGCTTGCCTTCGAACTTCTCGAACAGCGTGATCGCGTCCGCTACCGAGCCGGCGAAGCCAGCAACGACCTGCCCTCGATACAATCTGCGCACCTTCTTGGCGGTCCCCTTCATTACCATGCTGTTACCGAACGTTACCTGTCCGTCGCCTGCAATAGCGCCTTGCCCATTATGCCGAACCGCGCATATAGTCGTCGCATGAAATTGCATTTCCATGAATGGTCCCTCCTAAAGTTTTTCTGAGCGACCCATTATCTTCGATAATGGGTCTTAGAAAAACTGCATCGTAAGCATAGGCTTGGTTTTATCTGAGTTATCAAACTTCTAAGTATATTAACCATTAATAACCCGACTTCGCGAGCATCAAACAACTAGTTCAGATGCTCGCGCTTAAATTGCTCGATCGACTCGATCGCCCGATTGGCGATCGCATCATTCTTGTCCCGCTTGCTCTTCATCCGTTTCTCAAGCGGCGGGAACAATCCGAAGTTCGCGTTCATCGGCTGGAAGTGTTTGAAGTCAGCCGTCGTAATATAGTTCGCCATGCTGCCGAGCGTCGTATCAGCAGGCAGTACAAGCGGATCGAGTCCACGTGCGAGACGACCAGCATTCAATCCGGCAATCAGCCCGGAAGCAGCTGATTCAACGTAGCCTTCAACACCCGTCATCTGACCAGCGAAGAACAACGTATTGCGTTTTTTGAACTGATAAGTCGCATCTAGCAGCGTAGGAGAGTTAATGAACGTATTGCGGTGCATAACGCCGTAACGTACGAACTCTGCATTTTCAAGACCTGGGATCAAGGAGAACACCCGCTTCTGCTCGCCCCACTTCAGATGAGTTTGGAAGCCAACCATATTGTACAACGTTCCTGCTGCATTATCTTGACGCAGCTGAATGACCGCGTGTGGCAGCTTGCCCGTATGTGGATTAATAAGACCTACTGGCTTCATTGGTCCAAACAATACCGTCTGCTTACCCCGAGAAGCCATAACCTCGATCGGCATACAACCCTCGAAGTATACTTCCTTCTCGAACTCTTTGAGCTCCGCTTTCTCCGCCGTAATGAGCGCATCATGGAACGTATTGAACTCTTCCTCTGTCATCGGGCAGTTCAAGTAAGCTGCTTCACCCTTATCGTAACGGGATGCCAAGTATACTTTACTCATATCGATCGAATCTTTCTCGATGATCGGAGCCGCTGCATCATAGAAATAGAAGTATTCTTCGCCCAGCAGCGATTGAATGCTCTGGGACAACGAAGGTGCTGTCAGCGGGCCAGTCGCAATGACGACGATGCCGTCCTCTGGTATCGCTGTCAGTTCTTCATTGCGCACCTCGATAAGCGGATGCTCCCGAAGCGATCGTGTTACATCACCGGAGAAGCCATCGCGGTCTACAGCGAGTGCGCCGCCGGCCGGAACGGCATTGCGGTCAGCGCTGCTTAGAATAAGGGAGCCGATACGGCGCATTTCTTCTTTAAGTACACCAACTGCATTCGTGAGACCGTTCGCGCGCAAGCTGTTGCTGCACACAAGCTCAGCGAATTTATCGGTATGATGGGCTGGCGTCCGTGTTACGGGACGCATTTCATATAGCGTGACAGGAACGCCCTGCGACGCGATCTGCCATGCAGCTTCACTGCCA
This sequence comes from Paenibacillus sp. CCS19, assembly GCF_033239625.1. NCBI lineage: Bacteria > Bacillati > Bacillota > Bacilli > Caryophanales > Paenibacillaceae > Paenibacillus > Paenibacillus sp. CCS19. Next base: position 41,251 of record NZ_BTCK01000028.1, on the reverse strand, counting down.
GCGAGACCGGCGCCGACGACCGTTACTTTGTTGACTGAAGACAATGTACAAACCTACCTTTCGGAATGAAAACGGCTGCCGTCTCTAATAGACGGGCAGCACGTTGTAATCATGCATGCGTACAAGCATTACGCTTGTTCTTGTTCGTGATCCTCATCTGAATCCTCTGCGAGCTGTTCGCTATGATCGCAAACGGTGCATTGCAGCTTTACGCCTGCCTTGCTTCGCTTCTCGACCATCAGTCCGCCGCACGAAGGGCATGGCACCCCTGCCGGCTTATCCCAAGATACGAAATCGCATTCCGGATACAAGTTGCAGCCGTAGAATACGCGGCCCTTCTTGCTGCGGCGTTCGATAATGCTGCCTTTGGCGCATTTCGGACACGCTACTCCGATGTCTTTGACGATCGGCTTCGTATTGCGGCAGTCTGGGAATCCAGAACATGCAAGGAACTTGCCGAAGCGGCCCATTTTGTAAACCATATGTTTGCCGCACTTTTCGCACAACTCATCGGACACTTCGTCCTGCAGCTCGACTTCCTTCATCTCGTTCTCTGCGAATTCAAGCCGCTTCTCGAACGATTTGTAGAACTCGGACAACACCTTCACCCAGTTCTCCGTACCTTCTTCGACGTGGTCAAGTTCATCTTCCATCTGAGCCGTGAACTCGACGTCAAGAATTTCAGGGAAGAACTCCTCCATCAGCTGGCTTACAAGCCCGCCAAGCTCGGTCGGGATGAATTTCTTCTCTTCAATCGCAACATACCCGCGCTTCTGAACCGTTTCCAGCGTTGGCGCATATGTACTTGGACGGCCTATACCGAGTTCTTCCAACGTCTTGACGAGACGCGCTTCGGTATAACGTGGCGGAGGTTGTGTAAAATGCTGCTTCGGCTCGATCGAATCCGTCGTGATAAGATCGCCTACAGCAAGCGCCGGCAGGAATTTATCATCATCGTTTGTCGTGCCGTCATCATTGCCTTCGACATAAACCTTCATGAAGCCGGCGAACTTGACCTTGGAACCAACAGCGCGGAATACCGTGTCGCCCGCTGCAAGGTCGACCGTCATCGTATCCAGGATAGCCGACGACATCTGACTTGCGACGAACCGCTCCCATACCAGCTTATAGAGACGCAGTTGATCGCGGGTAAGGAATTCCTTCATTTGATCCGGTTCACGCAGCACGGACGTCGGACGAATCGCTTCGTGCGCATCTTGTGCATTGCTGTTCTTCTTCAAATAAATACGCGGCTCTTCCGGGAAATAAGACGGTCCATATTTACCTTCAATGAAACCTTTCGCCTCTTCTTGCGCAACAGGCGAGATACGCGTCGAGTCCGTACGCATATAAGTAATAAGACCGACCGTACCCTCTTTGCCTAGATCAACGCCCTCGTACAGCTGTTGTGCGACGGACATCGTCTTGGACGCTCGGAAGCCGAGCTTCCTTGCCGCTTCCTGTTGAAGCGAGCTAGTAATGAAAGGCGGAGCCGGATTGCGCAGCCGTTCTTTCTCTCGAACATCGGTCACCGAGAATGGCGCACCATTCATCGCGTCAAGCACGGCCTGCATTTCTGCTTCGTTGCCAAGCTCCCGTTTCTCACCTGTGACCGAGTAGAATTTGGCCTCGAACGCAGCTCCGTTCTTGTTCAACTTAGCCGTGATCGTCCAATATTCTTCGGGTACGAACGCTTCAATCTCATTCTCGCGATCGATGATGAGTTTGACCGTAACCGATTGTACACGGCCGGCGGACAAGCCCTTCTTCACTTTCTTCCACAGCAACGGGCTGATTTTGTAACCAACTAGTCGATCCAAAATACGACGCGCCTGCTGTGCATTGACCAAATCCATATTGATTGGTCTTGGCGTCTTGAAAGCATCCTTGACAGCTTGCTTCGTGATTTCATTGAATACAACGCGGCAGCTATTCGCTTCATCCAACTCCAAGTAGTGGGCTAGATGCCAAGCAATCGCTTCCCCTTCGCGATCGGGGTCGGCTGCGAGAAAGACGTGTTTCACTTTTTTACTCGCATCCTTCAATTCCTTCAGGACGTTGCCTTTACCGCGAATCGTTATATATTTCGGTTGAAAGTCGTTCTCGACTTCAACACCAGTCTGGCTTTTCGGCAAATCACGAATATGCCCCATGGACGCTTTCACGATATATTTACTGCCCAAATATTTGCCGATCGTCTTCGCCTTGGCAGGCGACTCGACAATAACGAGCGAATCCGCCATTTAAGCGTCCTCCTCTCCCAGCATTCAAATAATGGAATATGTAGAGCCGTTCTGTTGATGTATCCTGCGAGTTATACATAAATTTATCAGAACAGCGTGCAAAAGTCCAAGCGGTATTCCAGTAGCCTCATGAAGCTCGTCTGCTGAACAAGGATGATCAAGCAGCAAATCGTATACGAGCTTGGCATCTCCTGTCAACTCCTCAGTCGAATTGTTCTGAGAGATAGGCTGCGGGAGACTCTCGCTCGAATAACTGGTATACGGTAATTGCTTAAACCAATCCTCGACCGATAATATCGCATTTGCCTTGCGGTCAGCAAGCAGTTGATTCGTTCCGGCGCTCTTCGGCGACGTCACAGGCCCTGGAAGGGCAAACAATTCCCGATCAAATGCGAACGCCTGCTCCGCTGTTATGAGCGAGCCGCTTCTTGCCGCTGCCTCTATGACGACGGTTCCAGCAGACAACCCCGCGATAATGCGATTACGCAGAGGGAACAAGCCTGGATGGAACGCCATACCGATCGGCACTTCCGTCAGCAGCAGTCCATCTCTCGCAATTTGCCGGAACAATGAGGCGTGCTGCGGTGGATAAATACGTTCGATCGGAGTGCCTAGTACTGCAATCGTGCTTCCTGCACGCGTTACAGACGCTTCATGGGCGATCCCATCAATGCCTCTAGCCAAGCCGCTTACGACCGTCAGACCGCGCTCAGCGAAGCCGACAGCCAGCTCCTTCGTCATATGCCTGCCGTAAGCGGTAGGCGTGCGTGTACCAACGATAGAGACCGAATGACGTTGCAAAAGCTCCAACCTGCCAATTGCGTACAGCACCCAAGGCGGCTCATGAATATTGCGAAGCATGCTTGGGTAGTCCTCATCATCGATCGTAACGATAACCGCGTTATGCTGCGAATAGCTGGACATGATAGAATCATACCCCGATTCACTGTCAGAGAAACGTCTGGCTGCTTCTCCAGCTGCTTCTGGACGAAATCCTGCTGACAACCATACATCTACGCTGCTCAGTGAAGTACGGTTCCATAACTCTGCATCCATCGCGCGCTTAATCGATCTCCAGCCGACTCCCGGCATTTGATGCAGCATAATCAACAACTTGCGCTTCTTATCATCGCACATTCCAATAACCTCCATAGAGGAGGCCTACATTCCTTTCCTATTGTGCTTCAGCCGGAACGAGAATGCAAGCCGCCTAATCGACTTAAATGCAAAAAAGCAGCCTTTCGTGCCCAAATAGGGCCGAAAGGCTGCTTGCCTTATCGGTAGAAACACATTTCGACTATGCGATAAAATGTTTCTTAACGATATTTACTTTATTACTTGCGCGTGATGCACTTCTCGAGCAAACCTTGCTCTTCGAGTACGGATACGAGCGTCGAGCCCATCTCAGACGGCGTAGGTGCGACTTTGATGCCGCAAGCTTCCAACGTCTTGATTTTCTCAGCAGCCGTACCTTTACCGCCGGAGATAATTGCACCAGCATGTCCCATACGCTTGCCTGCAGGAGCCGTAGCACCGCCGATGAAGCCAACAACCGGCTTCTTCATGTTCGCTTTGATCCATTCAGCCGCTTCTTCCTCCGCCGTACCGCCGATCTCGCCGATCATGATAACAGCATACGTTTCTGGATCTTCATTAAACATGCTGAGCACGTCGATGAATTCCGTACCTTTAACTGGGTCGCCGCCGATACCTACTGCGGACGATTGGCCAATGCCGCGCGTCGACAGCTGGTGAACAGCCTCATACGTAAGCGTGCCGGAGCGCGATACAACGCCGACATGACCTTTCGTATGAATGTAACCAGGCATGATACCGATTTTGCACTCGTCTGGCGTAATAACGCCCGGACAGTTTGGTCCGATCAAGCGCGTTTTCTTGCCTTCCATGTAACGCGAAACTTTAACCATATCAAGCACCGGAATACCTTCCGTGATGCAGATAACGAGGTCCAGCTGCGCATCAACCGCCTCAAGAATCGCGTCCGCAGCGAATGCTGGCGGAACGTAGATTACGGAAGCTGTCGCACCTGTTGCTGCTACCGCTTCAGAAACGGTATTGAATACAGGCAGCGATGCCGTCGTTCCGTTCTCAAGCGCGATGTCTACTGTCGTACCGCCTTTGCCCGGCGACGTGCCGCCGACCATTTGCGTGCCGTAGTCGAGCGCGCCCTTCGCGTGGAACAACGCGGTTTTACCCGTGATGCCCTGCGTGATGACTTTTGTATCTTTATTGATCAAAATGCTCATCGAAATTTCACATCCCCTGAGAAAAAATTCGGAATTAGCCGCTTGTTAGTCCTTATTTCACGAGCGCAACGATCTTCTGAGCGCCATCCGCCATCGAATCAGCCGCAACAATGTTCAGGCCGGATTCGCCCAGCATCTTTTTGCCGATCTCTACGTTCGTGCCTTCCAGACGTACGACGAGCGGACGATCCAGTCCGAGCTCTTTCGCAGCTGCGATTACGCCTTCAGCAATAACGTCACAACGCATAATGCCGCCGAAGATGTTAACGAAGATACCTTTTACTTGCTCGTCGGACAAAATGATTTTGAACGCTTCCGTTACTTTCTCTTTCGTAGCACCGCCGCCTACGTCGAGGAAGTTGGCAGGGTCGCCGCCATAATATTTGATAATGTCCATCGTTGCCATAGCCAGACCCGCACCGTTAACCATGCAGCCGATGTTGCCGTCGAGTGCGATGTAGCTCAGGTCATACTTGGACGCTTCGATTTCTTTCTCATCTTCTTCTTCCAGGTCGCGCAGCGCCACGATATCAGGGTGACGGAACAGTGCGTTGGAATCGAAGTTCAGCTTGGCATCCAGTGCCATTACGTTACCGTCGCCAGTTACGACGAGCGGGTTGATCTCGGCGATCGAGCAATCTTTGTCAACGAATGCCGTGTAGAGCGCGATCATGAAGCTAGCTGCTTTGTTCACGAGCTCTTTCGGAATGTTGATGTTGAAAGCAAGACGCTTCGCTTGGAACGGTTGAAGACCGATTGCTGGGTCAACAACTTCTTTGAAAATCTTCTCTGGCGAATGAGCTGCCACTTCTTCGATCTCCGTGCCGCCTTCTTCAGAAGCCATCAGAACGACGCGGCCTGTACCACGGTCAACGACAACGCCGACGTAGTATTCTTTCTTAATGTCGCAGCCTTGCTCGATGAGCAGGCGCTTTACTTCTTTACCTTCTGGACCTGTTTGATGCGTAACGAGCGTTTTGCCGAGAATCTCACTCGCATAAGCTTTTACTTCATCCAGGTTTTTAGCGACTTTAACGCCGCCTGCTTTACCGCGTCCACCTGCGTGGATTTGCGCTTTTACTACAACGACAGCTGTGCCGAGCGACTTAGCCGCTTCAACCGCTTCGTCGACCGTAAAGGCTACTTTACCTTCCGGCACCGAAACCCCATATTGCTTCAGGACTTCTTTGCCTTGGTACTCATGGATATTCATTAACGAAATCCTCCAATCCGCAAACTGAATCAAGCAATGTTAATGTGAACAAACAACTACTAGTTTATCACTAAACGTTAATTCTTACCTCTATTTTAGTAAAAATAAAATCTACTCTTTTGATATGGAATTCATCTAGTTTTGAGATGATAGCTATTGTCCGGTCCCAATGTAGTGTATCCCAAGATGCCTGAATTGACGCGGGATTGCCGTTCATTTTCTGCAGATTCGGTATCCAGTCGTTGACAGGCAATTGTTCTCCTATTATGATGATTACAATTTGATACAAATGGTACGGAACTGTAAGGAAGCACCTTCGTCCGATTAATGGCGGAGGTGTTTTTATTTATGTATGCGAAGATTTTAGGGGCAAGTGTAAGCGGTGTCGAAGGCATCATGATAACGGTTGAAGCAGATATTTCGGGCGGTTTGCCGCAAATCAATTTGGTCGGGCTGCCCGACAGTGCGATTCGAGAGTCGTCCGAGCGAGTGCGAGCAGCAATCCGCAACTGCGGCTTCCAATTTCCGATGAGCCGAATCACGGTCAACCTAGCCCCTGCCGATCTGAGAAAAGAGGGCACAGCCTTCGACCTGACGATTGCAGGCGCGATCTTGGTTGCGAGCGAACAGCTGCCAGCCGAAGCATTCGCAGGCATGATGTTGATCGGTGAGCTGTCGCTTAATGGCGAACTCAGATCCGTCACTGGCGTATTGCCGATGGTCGAACAAGCGATGCGCACCGGCATACGGCGCGTTGTGCTCCCCTCGGCTAACGCAGCGGAAGCTGTACTGATTCACGATCTTGAAGTATACGCAATCGATCATTTGAATGAGCTCGGCGCTTGGGGGCAAGGCGACAGCTGGAAGCAGTATTTATATAATGAAGACAAATCCACAAACCGCCGTTTATCCATTAGCGGAGATGCCAGCGGACAGGCTGCTCTTGACTATGCGGATGTGCTTGGCTTGCATGGCGCGAAGCGCGCCTTATTGATTGCAGCGGCTGGCAATCACAACTTCATGCTAAGCGGCCCGCCAGGAACAGGCAAGACGATGCTGGCGAAGCGGCTGCCCACTATACTCCCACCACTATCGGACGAGGAAGCGCTTGAGGTCACGAAGATCTACAGCGTTGCTGGCAAGCTCGGCAGCAGCCCCTCCTCATTAATTCGCATGCGACCCTTTCGCGCTCCTCATCACACGATTTCGACCGGCGGCTTGATTGGCGGGGGCACGATCCCTCGTCCAGGTGAAGCGACACTCGCACATCGCGGCGTTTTATTTCTCGATGAGCTGCCGGAGTTCTCGCGTCCGGCACTTGAAGTATTGCGTCAACCATTGGAGGATCGAGAAGTTACAATCGCACGGACGCGAGCGGTCACGAGATTCCCTGCCCGCTTCATGCTCGCGGCATCTATGAATCCATGTCCGTGCGGATATTGGGGCAACGAGACGGGAGATCGACGCTGTACATGCTCGGACACAGCCGTGCTGCGTTATCGAAGCAAGATATCCGGGCCGCTTATCGACCGAATCGATTTGCTGCTGGAAGTGCCGCGCCCCGCTTCGATCCAAGCGGCTAGAGTCGGCATGTCCAGCGGCGAGATGCATAACAGTGTCATGGCTGCGGTGGAACGGCAGAACGATCGTGCGAAGGAGATTGGAGTAAGAAGCAATGGAGAGCTGGCCGGCGCCTCGCTTCATCGTGCAGCCAAGCTGTCGAACGAAGCATCTGCGCTGCTTCGACACGCATTTGATTCTCTTGGCATTAGCTTCCGTGCACACGACCGGCTGCTTCGGCTTGCGAGAACGATCGCAGACGTTGACGGAAGCGATGAAATTCGGGAGATTCATATGTCCGAGGCTATTCAATACAGACGTGCGGGGGAGACGATAGGTGAATAGTACAGAGACATCGAACACATCTTAGAGGACGCCTTGCAGCTGATTGATATCTGCGGCTGTTCCGTCAGCCGCTAACGTAACGGTTATCGCATCGACACGTACAGGCATATGGTACAACTTGTTTGCCTGCAAGTAGGCCTCTGCGGCAAGTCTGATCCGATACGCTTTACGCGCATCGATCGATTCTAAAGCAGCACCGAAAGCAGAAGATGAACCTAAAGTCCTAGTTCTTACCTCTACAATGACTAGCGTTCCATTAAGCTCTGCTGCAATATCCAACTCGCCCGCTTTGCTGCGCCAGTTCCTCGCAAGAATTCGATATCCGGCTGCCGTCAGGAAGACGGCTGCCGCTTCTTCGCCCAGCCGTCCCGTCTCGATACGGCTCCTCTTCGGTTTAATCATCCCAACCTCCTGCCTGCTTATCCGAACGATAGATGAAGCTTAATATTTCAGCAACAAGTGTATACAATTCCGGCGGAATTTCCTGATCAATATCGAGCTTGGAAAGCACTTCAACGAGCGAAGCGTCCTCCTGTACGGGGACGCCATTCTCAGCTGCCTTCTCCACAATTGCATTCGCCAGGTAACCTCTGCCTTTCGCTACAACGACTGGCGCGGATCGCTCGCCAGGCTCATATTTCAATGCGACAGCTCTGCGTACAGGATCTGTCTTCTGATCATCTTCATTAGTCGAAGTCGATCTTGGTTTGTATTTCATATTTTGATATCGACTCCTCTATACGGTGTGCCGCCATACGCCGGGAAATCCGGCAGCGTCAGATCGCTGCTGTTCAATAATTCATCTAACTGATCGCCATTGGATAAATCACGTGTTGTCGGCTTTACATTAAAAGTCAGCAGCTGATAGCCTGCACGGTTCAATGCATCAGCCACTGCTCCGCGCTCGTTATCTGCGATCTGACTCATGACAGGATGGTCGTTCCATACATTCAGATTGACGATCTTGTCCACCACATGGACATCGACTACGGTATCGCCAAGCACCTTCAGATGTAGGTCGAATAATAGTCGGCAGTTCGCAGCATCGAGCTCATTCTTCGCCCCTCTTCGTGTCTGTACATGGACTGACGCCGTCTGACTGCCGTTCTCATCCTGAATCGGGATGAACAGTGTGACGTGAGTCAGCACTGACCCGTTTCGTTCTGGTGCAAGCATCAACTGCTGACCCGTAATATGATGGATCAGCTGCTGTGCTGTTTCTCGTAGCGGAGCAGGAACATCATCCATTGATGCAAGGGAAAGCAGCGTACTCTTCAAAGTATCGGATACAGCGCCCTCTGTCGGCCGTATCCCGTTCGGCAGCGGCAGTGCTGCTCCGTTCTCCAGCTGCTGGGATGATTGCACATGTACCAGCGTTGCAGCACGTACCTGCGCAGAAGATACGGTCTGGGACTGCTGCTGACCGTTATTTGCACGCTCCGCAGCAGCTCTAACATCTTCACCATCAGCAGGTGCTTCGCTCCCATTGACGACTGCTGACGATGCAGTTGGCGTTGTTGTTACTGGTTGACGAGCAGCAGGTGCAATGTCATTATCCGCACCTGTACTATTCGAGCCTCCTGCCTGCTTCGTTAGTACGGAAGCATCCAGCGCATCTGGATTGGACTGCGCTGCGCTAGCAGCTCTTGGACTTGAAGCCAACTGCTTTGCAGTCTCATGCAGCAGCTGCTGCTCATGATTGACGCCGAGCATTTGCAGCATTTTGCCGATCCATCCGTTTGTATCACTCCCCACACCGATTGAAGCTGCTGGAACTTGCACCGCTGTTGGTGGTCCGACTGTCGTTTTTACAGGCGCGTTGTCGATCTGACTGCCCGAACCGCCAGAAGCCGCTTTATTCATTGGCAGTTCAATCGTATCGCCAGGCAGCTCCATTGCTTCATATGCCGCTTTCTGCAAAGCAACCGGATTGATAACGGGTCTTGTATTCGAAGTGTTCAGCGCAGGATTCGATCGTTGTCCTTCACCTGCACGGCTGGACTCTGCATCTGCCGTTTCCGCGTTCATCGGCGCATTCGTCGTTGATTTCATTTCCGCCAAGATGGCCTTCAATCGCGCCGCTGTATCCCCTGCTTGGCTGTCCTGTCCTTGTGCCGAACTCCTGACCGCTTGCTGTGAGGACAAGTTATCTAGCTGCGTTTCTAATTCCGCTAACAATTGATGGACAGGCTTGCCGAACATAATCTGCCGCATCCCCGCAACCGTCTGCTCCGTAACCGGCATTCCCCGACGCAATGCAACAGCTGCTGCGTGCATCCATTCTTCTGGGTCAGCGCCCTTCGGCATCGACTCGGCAGCCTGCTTCAGCGCCTGCACCACATCACGAGTCAGAGGAATGCCATCCCGCTTCAAATCTCGGATAAGATCCATCGCCCACTTCGTCTCCGGCATTCCCGCTGCCTTCACAAGCTGACGAATCGAATCTTCTGAAGCCTGATCTCCTGCTGTATCAACGGGCTTCAGCACAATCGATTCCGGCGTCGACTCAGGCTGTACCTTCAACATCGCTGTCTGGCCCGGAGCTAGCGGTGTCTCCAGCTTCGCGCGCACCTGAACACCGTTAATTTGAACGATAGCATCCTTGCTGTCGCTCTCCACCTTCATGACAACGCCCCGCACGACTTGCCCGGCTTTCAATTCTACCTTCCGGGCATCGCCGCTCTTCACATCACCTAGCAGACCTCTCATCATTTGCGTAATGTTGTTGTTCAAGGTGTCTTCCCCTCAATCTTCACGAATCTATATGAACGATATATCGGCATAAGGTGTTCAAGAGTAAACCGTTATGAATAAAAAAATGCCCCGACCGACACCAGCTTCAACAGAAGCATGTCTTCGAGGCGAGTACATTGCATGGTATTCCTTCATTAGAAATGTGTGTTCAAAAAGTTCGGTTGTCAGCACCGAGAAGATTGCGAGAACCTGAACAGCTTATGCTTACGAAGCAGTTATTTGCTCGCAGGTTGTAACGCCCGGCGTATCGCAAATAACTTCAGGAGGAACGGAGTGTAGGCAAACCCTACATAATACAAGGTTTCCAGCGGAAACCTGCATCGGAAGCATAATCCCCGGACTCCGAAGGTGAACGCAAGCTTCGACGTCGAATAAACTTCCTGACTCTCTTCGTGATCACAAGCGGACTTCTTGAACAACCTCTAGAAGAGCACTTGCTGCTCCATTTCCGCCATAATATTGCCAAGGAACGATCTGCGATGCATCGGCGTTGGACCGAGCGTCAGCAAACTTTCCCGATGAAGCTTCGTCGCATACCCCTTATGTATGGCAATTCCATAGCCTGGGTAAAGCATTTCCCATTCCGTCTTGCACAGCCGGTCGCGCGTCACCTTCGCAAGAATCGATGCCGCTGCTATCGATTGACTCGTTGCATCGCCTTTAATGATCGCTTGCTGCGGAATATCCAGATCAACCTTCTCCGCATCCACGAGCAAATGCTCTGGGTCAGCACCCAGCGTCTGTACGGCACGTTTCATTGCAAGTCGGGAGGCCTGCTTAATATTGATCCGGTCGATCTCAGCGGAATCGATACGAGCGACCGACCAGTAGAGCGCATGTTCAATGATGACTTCGTACAGCTCTTCCCGTTTCTTCTCCGACAACTTCTTGGAATCATTGATTCCATCAAGAATTAAGCCCGGCGGCAGCACGACTGCTGCAGCGACGACGTCACCGAACAAGCATCCGCGCCCGACCTCATCGATCCCCGCGATGAGCGTGCACCCTTGCTCCCACAATTGTTTCTCATAATCCAGCATTCCCGCATCTCCCATGACGGTTATTTCTGGCATACTGCCTTAATAGGTCGACGCCGATTCGAGGGTTAACCTTCCTAGCTTACCTGCACGAAGCTCGCGCAAAATAATGCCGGACGTTTTCTCGAGATCCACGCGTCCGCCACTGATGAGGCATCCGCGTTTACGGCCAATCGCTTCCATAATACGGACGATTTCTTCCGCATCTTCCGTATCGCTCGGACGCTCCGCTTCAATCCCATAACGCTCCACGAGCGTATCCCAGTATCGATTTATAAGCTCACGCGTTGCATAGAAAGCAATATCTTGAATATCGAGAATTTGCTCTTTAATCGCACCTGTCATCGCTAACCGATAGCCTACAATCTGATCATCGAATTTGGGCCACAGAATACCCGGCGTATCCAGCAGTTCCATCTCTTTGCCAACTTTGATCCACTGCTGACCTTTCGTAACACCTGGACGGTCGCCAGTAATCGCAATGTTGCGGCCTGCAAGTCGATTGATCAGCGTTGATTTGCCTACGTTCGGGATACCGACGATAAGCGCACGGACTGCACGCGGATTTATGCCTTTCGCCAACTGGCGATCAATTTTCTCCTGCATAAGGTGACGTGCCAGATCCGGAATTTCACCTACACGTGTACCTGTCGATGCATCAACTGCAATACATTCATGTCCATCATATTTAAAACGCTCAATCCATGCTTCTGTTTCTCTTGGATCCGCCAGATCGCTCTTGCCTAGCACGATCAAACGTGGTTTATTCTGAAGAATATCATCAACCATCGGGTTACGGCTGGACAGCGGAATGCGCGCATCCAGCAATTCGACAGCAAGATCGATAAGCTTCAGCTTGTCTTGAATTTGTCTCCGGGCTCTGGTCATATGCCCCGGGAACCATTGAATACTCATTTTGTCACCTCATAATCAACATGCCTCGCGGACCTCTGCAATCGCAGCATCCACGAGGCATGTCATATTTCAATGATGTTTTACAATCTTCGCTTTATCGAGCGGCCAGAAAATAACATCGCTGCGTCCGATGACTTCATCGAGCGAAACAAAGCCAATCATCCGGCTGTCTTTGCTTTCTGGTCGATTGTCGCCGAGAACGAATATATGCCCCTCGGGAACAACCGATTCGGTAAAGCTTTCATTCGGGAATCCACCGTTCGAGTACTGTCCGTTATTATAGTCATGGCCTTCTGCGTGAGCTTGGTCAATCGCTTCTTTTATGTATGTCTCATCGACCTTCTTGTCATTCACATACAGCTCATCGCCTTCGTAACGAATCTTGTCGCCTTCCACGCCGATAACGCGTTTAATGAAATTGCGACCTTCTTCTGGAACGTGGAATACGATGACCTCACCGCGTTTAGGCTCACGGATCTTGTACAGAATTTTGTTGACGATGACGCGCTCCCCAGTCTGAAAATTCGGCTGCATCGACGGACCATCAACAATAAAGGGCATAAACAGCAGCCAGCGAATGATGAGCACGAGTATGACCGCGATGGCAATCGCTTTAACCCATTCAAAAATCTCTTTGCCGAATTTGCTTCCAGCAGTCGCTGTTGAATGACCAGCTTGTACACGATCTTCAACATCGTGCGATGTTTCTCTCACTTCCGATGAAGCTTGATGCTGTTCTTCTTCTTGGCCTTCGAATCGATTGTTGTCCATACGCTCACCTTCTTCGCTCAATCTTATCAATCATGCTTGCGTGCAGCATCTGCCACAGCTGTTACGATTAATTATACCCAAGAAACGCGAAGAGGAGCTTGTATTGGCAAGCCCCTCTCGACGATCCGATTAACGGATTTCTTTAATTCTAGCTGCTTTACCGCGCAGTTCACGCAGGTAATAAAGTTTCGCACGACGAACTTTACCACGGCGAGCCACTTCAAGTTTATCGATCTTCGGCGAGTTCACTGGGAACGTTCTTTCCACGCCTACGCCGTAAGAAATCTTACGAACCGTGAACGTTTCGCTGATACCACCACCGCGACGCTTGATTACAACGCCTTCGAACAACTGGATACGCTCGCGCGAACCCTCGATGACCTTAACGTGTACTTTCAGCGTGTCGCCTGGACGGAAGCTAGGAATGTCTTTGCGCAGTTGTTCTTGCGTAATCGCTTGTACAATATTCATCTTGTATTCACTCCTTCCCCCATAGACGTTCTTATGAGCTCACCGACTCCGTATAGCAAGTCAGGTCATGGCTTATAGCGGACCGTCCGACTTTCGCACAACATCTGAAATTTTATCACAGTATGGGCCAAAACACAACCACTTATCTATTCTTTTTCTGCACGATCGACATGTTGTTGGGCTTCTCGTTCCATAAGACGTTCTTCACGCTCACGAAGTCCTGCAAGCCAGACACGTTCCTTTGCGGTCAACTCCGCCTGCTCCAGCAGATCAGGGCGCCGCTTGAATGTCCGAAGCAGCGACTGCTCGCGCCGCCACGCATCGATCTTGCCATGATGGCCCGACAATAATACTTCTGGCACTTCCCAGTCTCGGAATACAGCTGGGCGCGTATAATGCGGATACTCTAGCAATCCCGTACTGAATGAATCCGTAACAGCGGACGTTTCATTGCCGAGGACACCCGGCAGCAGCCTGGCCACACTGTCGATGACGACCATAGCAGGCAGCTCGCCGCCTGTAAGCACGTAATCGCCAATAGACAACTCATCGGTGACTAGATGCTCGCGAATACGCTCGTCGTAGCCCTCATAGTGTCCGCATACGAAGATAAGATGCTCCTCGCTCGACAGCTGTTCTGCCTTTTGCTGCGTGAATGTCTCCCCTTGAGGGCACATCAGAATGATACGCGGACGAGGGCCATCCGCAGGTACAAGGCTTTCAACCGCTGCGAACATCGGCTCCGGCTTCAGCACCATTCCGCCGCCACCGCCATAGGGATAGTCATCTACCGTGCTGTGCTTGTCCGTGGAGAACTGCCGGAAGTTAACCGCCGCAAGCGACACGATGCCCTTCTCACGCGCCTTGCCCAGAATGCTGGAGCTGAATACGCCGTCGAACATCTCTGGGAACAATGTCAATACGTCAATGCGCACGGCGTTAAATCAGCCCTTCCAGCAATTTCACCTTAATGACCTTCGCCGCAACATCAACGTTAAGAAGAACATCGTCAATGACTGGAAGCAGCACTTCCCGAGCGCGGCCGGCTCCATCCTTACCTTTGACAACCCATACATCATTAGCGCCAGGCGACAAAATATCCGTTACTTTGCCAAGCTCTTCGCCTTCGTCTGTGACGACTGTACAGCCAATAATTTGATGGTAGTAATATTCGTCCTCAGGCAGCTCTACGAGGTCGTTCTCCGATACCTTCAGCGCCCAGCCTTTGAACTTCTCAATATCATTAATATTGTCATAGCCTTTCAGCTTTACAATATACACGTTCTTCTGCAATCTGGCGCTCACAACCTCTACGTTAATGCTTGGAGCACCCTTCTCTTCATCTACGAGCGTCAGAACGCTGCCTTTCGCAAAACGCACCTCTGGAAAATCCGTCTGCGGCCATACTTTCACTTCTCCGCGAATGCCATGCGAATTGACCAATTTTCCAACTGTATACCATTTATCTGCCATATTACATTCGTTCCTTTCTCGACTCTAGCGTTACCTCATTTTTCCCTGTTTAAAAAGTCGGCTATTCAGCACCAGAGGCGGGCTCGTGTTCAATAGTCGACTTTTTAAGATGTAGGTATCACGTTTATTGTTTCCTGCACACTCGATAATCTATAAGTTCTTATGTATTGAAAAAGGGTTAGGACATTCATCCCAACCCTTAAGGTAGCTTGTTCGATTATGAGTCGATGTCGATCGTAACCCGCCGGCCGGACTTCACCGCAGCAGACGATACGACTGTGCGCAGCGCCTTTGCGATTTTGCCCTGCTTGCCGATTACTTTACCGACATCAGAAGGATGGACGGACAAGCCGAACACGAGATTGCCTCGTGCGTCCTCCTTCTCACTGACGCGAACGTCACTCGGATGATCCACTAGTGCCTTAGCTATGACAAGAATTAATTCTTTCATCTTCAGGCCCTCCACAATTCAACAGTTATTTCTGTTGCTTGAGCTCATGGAATTTCTTCATGACGCCTACTTGCGAAAGCAAGTTGCGAGCCGTGTCAGATGCTTGCGCACCGTTCTGCAGCCATTTCAGTGCTTTCTCTTCATCGATGTTCACTTGTGCCGGTTGTGCAACCGGATTGTACGTGCCGATTTCTTCGATGAAGCGGCCGTCACGCGGGGAACGGGAATCGGATACGACTACACGATAGAAAGGGTTTTTGTGAGCACCCATACGTTTCAGACGAATACGAACTGCCATTTTGTTTCACCTCCTTACAAGAATCAACTGCCGAACCCATTAGCGAGGGAATTTCATCCCTTTGCCCATAAGGCCCTTCAAGCCTTTCATACCTTTGCCGCCTTTGCCCATCATGCCGGAAAATTGCTTCATCATCTTGCGCATCTCTTCGAATTGCTTGATGAGACGATTGACTTCCGCAATGTTCGTGCCGCTGCCGGCTGCAATCCGTCTACGGCGGCTATAGTTGAGCAGATCTGGATTCCGCTTCTCATCCGTCGTCATCGAGCGTACGATCGCTTCGACGCGGTTGATCTGCTTATCATCGACCTTCATGTCTTTCATGCCTTTGACCTTGTTCATGCCTGGCAGCATGTCGAGCAGCTGATCCAGTGGACCGAGCTTACGAACTTGCTCCATCTGCTCGAGGAAATCCTCGAACGTGAACTCGGCGTTGCGCATCTTCCGTTCCATCTCTGCCGCTTTATCAGCATCGATGCTCGATTGCGCTTTCTCGATCAACGACAGCATGTCGCCCATGCCGAGAATACGGGACGCCATCCGCTCCGGATGGAAGGGCTCAAGCGGCTCGATCTTCTCGCCCATCGATACGAACTTGATTGGGCATCCGGTAACCGCCTTGACCGACAGCGCCGCGCCGCCGCGCGTATCGCCATCCATCTTCGTCAGTACCACACCTGTCAACTCAAGCTGTTCGTGGAAGCTCTTCGCGACGTTGACCGCTTCTTGACCCGTCATCGCATCGACGACGAGAAGCACTTCGTCCGGCTTTACTTCTGCGTGGATCTGCTTAAGCTCTTCCATGAGTGCTTCATCGATCTGCAATCGGCCTGCGGTATCGACGATCACATAGTCATGGCTGTTCGCTTTCGCATATTGGAGACCTTGACGTGCGATCTCGACCGGCGACACCTCGTTGCCGAGTGTGAATACCGGTGCTTTGATCTGCTCGCCCAACACTTGAAGCTGCTTGATTGCAGCTGGGCGATAAATATCACCCGCGATGAGCAGCGGCTTATGATTGCCCTTCATGAGCATCATCGCCAGCTTAGCGGTCGTCGTTGTCTTACCGGCACCTTGCAGACCCGCCATCAGAATGACAGTCGGCGGCTTGCTTGCCTTCGCAATCTTCGTTGCCGAACCGCCCATCAGTTCGATGAGTTCCTTGTGAACGATGTCAACTACGACCATGCCCGGTGTGAAGCTCTTCTGAACTTCGACGCCAACAGCCTGCTCCTTCACCTTGGCGACAAAATCTTTGACGACCTTGAAGTTTACGTCCGCTTCCAGCAGAGCAAGCCGGACTTCACGCATCGCTTCGTTAACATCGTCCTCCGACAGCTTTCCTTTGCCCCGCAATTTGCCGAACACATTCTGCAGCCTGTTCGTCAAGCTTTCAAACGCCATGATGATTCACCTGCCTTTATTATTTGTTTCTCGTTTGCTCCGCGTGGCGAAGCGAATCTGCAATACGCTTCAGCGCATCGGTATGTGTCCCGTCTTGCGGCATCGTTGCGATATGGGCTTCGAGCTCATCCATGGCGCCTCGCAGCGCTTGGTGACGACCCAGCAGTCCTAGCTTCGCTTCGTAATTCTCAAGAACGGTTTCCGCTCGCTTTATATGTTCGTAAACCGCTTGGCGGCTAATGCCGACTTCCGCTGCAATCTCCCCAAGCGTAAAATCTTCAATGAAATACTGCATCAGAAACGTTCGTTGCTTATCCGTCAGCAGCGGCTCGTAGAAATCAAACAGCATGTTCATGCGATTCGTCTTCTCGAGCGCATCCGTGTGGGCGCTGGTCACGAGTACGTCCCCTTCCGTCAAGTACAATCACTTGACACTCACTTAACTTCTCCTATCATACAGGGCGAATGTAGAGGTGTCAAGCTTTTATACTTGTCAGCCGGAACAACCTTTGGAACGACGCTCCACTACTGCTGCTGCTCCTCATTGTCCTGCGTGTCTTTGCCTTGAATCAAGCCAGCGAACAACGCGTGTACGAACTGCTCGGAATCGAACGCCTGGAGGTCGTTCATCTTTTCCCCGAGACCAACAAGCTTCACCGGCAGGTTCAGCTCATTGCGGATCGCAATGATGATGCCGCCCTTCGCCGTACCGTCGAGCTTCGTGAGAACAAGGCCCGTAACGCCGCTCTTCTCGCCGAACAGCTTCGCTTGGCTAAGTGCGTTCTGACCTGTCGTCGCATCAAGCACGAGCAGCACTTCATGCGGCGCAGTCGGCACTTCACGCTGGATGACCCGGAAGATTTTGTTCAGCTCATCCATCAGATTCGTCTTGTTCTGCAGACGTCCGGCCGTATCGCATAGCAATACGTCTACACCGCGCTGCTTAGCAGCCTGCACCGCATCATACATAACAGCGGCCGGGTCAGCTCCCGAGTTCTGCTTGATAACGTCAACGCCTACACGCTGCCCCCATACTTCAAGCTGCTCGATCGCGCCTGCGCGGAACGTATCCCCTGCTGCCATCAGTACGCTTTTGCCTTCGGATTTGAACTTGTGAGCCAGCTTGCCGATTGTAGTCGTCTTGCCGACGCCGTTGACGCCAACGAACAGAATGACCGTCAGACCGCTGTCGGCCATCCGCAGCTCTGGATCGTCATTGCCCTTCAAGATTTCAACCAGCTTCTCGGACAGAATCGGTTGAAGTTCGGAAGCGTCTTCGATCTTGCGAGCTTTCACTTCTGCACGCAGGCTGTCGATAAGTCCAACGACTGTGTTAACGCCTACGTCCGCGCTGATGAGAATCTCTTCAAGCTCTTCGAAAAACTCCTCATCGATTTTCTTGCGGCGCGTAATCAGCTCTTCAACACGCTCGACGATAGCTTTGCTCGTCTTGACTAGTCCCTCTTTGAAAATATTCGTGACCGCTTCCGTCTTGGAAGCGATCGACTCCTTCAGCCGTTTAAAGAAACTCATATTATGCCGTTCCTTTCCTCTTCACATATCGATATCGGTATTGGTTAAGCTGATTCAGACTCGGATCCGTCATCGATGAACGCCTCGTCCTCAAGCCGGACGGAAACGAGCTTCGACACGCCGCCTTCTTCCATTGTTACCCCGTACAGCACGTCTGCTTCTTCCATCGTACCTTTGCGGTGCGTAACGACGATAAACTGCGTCAAATCCGAGAACTCGCGCAAATATTGGGCAAAACGCGACACGTTCGCTTCATCAAGCGCCGCTTCTACTTCGTCAAGGACGCAGAACGGAACCGGCTTCACCTGCAAAATAGCGAACAGCAGCGCGATAGCCGTCAGCGCGCGCTCACCGCCGGAGAGCAGCTGCAAGTTCTGCAGCTTCTTGCCGGGAGGCTGTGCCACGATATCGATTCCGGTATCGAGCACGCGATCCGGCTCCGCTAGAATAAGATCAGCGCGCCCGCCGCCGAACAGCTTGCCGAATACGACAACGAAGTGACCGCGGATCGCTTCGAAGGTCGTGCGGAAACGCTTCGACATCTCGTCGTCCATCTCTTTGATTACTTGGTACAGCGTCGTCTTCGCATCGATCAAGTCGTTCCGCTGCGTATCCAAAAACTCGAAACGTTCTTTCACCCGCAAATATTCGTCGATGGCACCCAAGTTAACTTCGCCGAGCGACGTAATCTGGCGCTTCAAATCGCGGACCGCGTTCTGCGTTGCGACAACATCCTCAGGCACCGGATAACGTTCCTTCGCCAGTTCGAAGCTAAGCTCATATTCTTCGCTCAGCTTGCGAAGCAGGTTGTCGAGCTCAACGTCGAGACGGTTCACCGCGATTTCGGTCTGCCGCATCTTATCTTCGGTTTCGCGAAGCTTGGCGCGCTGATCCCTAGTCTCACTCTCCCCATCCTCGAGACCTTTAATCATTTCGGCGCGCTGGGCACGCATAAGATCGGTGCGTTCAGCACAACCGTCCTTCTTCAGCTTCAAGGCGTTCAATTGTTCGATCTGACCGACAGATTCGGCAGCATGGCGCTCTTCGTCTTCCTTCAGCTGCTGATGCATGCTGCGAAGCGTGGACATCTCTTGCTTCGCGCGATTGACATCGGATCGAATTCTCGCAGCTTGATCTTCGAACGAGAATTTCTCCTGCTCAGCTTTCGCGACGGAAATTTTCAGATCGGTCAGCTGTCCTTGCAGCTCCTCACGCGCAGTCTCGGAAGCTTTACGACGCACTTCAGCCGCTTGAATATCGACCTGCAGCTTCGCCTCTCGTGCGGACAGCTCTTCCAGTCGAACCCGGGCCGCCTCTGCGGTAGCAACGAGATCCCGTTGTTCTTCCGCTTGTCCGGAACGATCCGCACTGTACAGCTGAAGCTGTTCCGTAAGCTGCTGCAGCTGCTTGTCCAGCTGCAACAATTCAGCTTTCAGCTGCTGCTCCTCGATACGAAGCTGCTCGCCCCGCTCGCGGAGCTCCTCGATATTCTGACTGCGAATCGACTGCTCCTTGCGAAGATCTTGCATTTTCTGCCGAAGTTTATCGGCTTGCGTTCTGCATTCAGCGATCTCATCGTCCATCTGCTCAATCTGACGTTGACGACCAAGCAGGCTTGCGCCTTTCTTCTGAAGGCTGCCGCCCGTCATCGAACCGCCAGCATTAACGACGTCGCCTTCGAGTGTAACGACCCGGTAACGATATTGGCACTGGGATGCGATTTTGTTCGCCTGTTCAAGGTTCTCCGCGATAATGACGTTGCCGAGCAAGCTCGAGACGATGTTCTCATACTGACGATCCGTCGAAACAAGATCAGCGGCAATGCCGACAAAACCGCTGATCGAGGCTGCATTGCGGCGATCGGAGTCGGGCACGTTCCGTCCTCGAATAACATCGAGCGGCAGGAATGTAGCTCGTCCGAGCTGCCTTGACTTCAGGAAGCCGATCGCGGCACGCGCAGTGCTCTCATTGTCCATAACGACATGTTGCAGCGCGCCGCCGAGTACGGTTTCGATCGCCGTCTCATACTTCTCAGGTACACGAACAAGCTCCGCGACTGCACCATGAACGCCATTCAAGCCGCCCTGCTGCTTGCGGGATGCCTTCAGCACTTCCTTAACGCCGTGCATAAAGCCATCAAGCGCATCCTGCATTTCTTTCATTGTATCGCGGCGAGATACGAGCGCATCTAGACGCTGCTCCCACTTGCGAACCGTCTGCTGCGTTTCCTCATACACCTGATACAATGATTGCGAATGCTCGCTTTCATCGGTATACTTCTGCTTCGCTTCCTGCAGCGATTCCAGCGTCGACTTCAAACGAGCTGACAGCTCGCTTCGTCTTACTGTGAGTTCTTCCTGCTGCTGCTTCCACTTCGCTTCCTCGTCGCCGATTCGCTCAATTCTGCGCTGAACATTGTCCTGCTGCTGCTCCGTATATCGAATCTCGTTGCGGGCTTGCGCCATCGCGCTGAGTACATCCAGCAATTCCGTCTTCAGCGATTCTTCGGCCTCTGTGCCCGCTTCCCCAGCCGTTCCGGCCAGTTGGGATTCTTCATCATGAAGCTGCTGACGCAGTCTTGCAATCTCTTCTTCAAGAGACGCTGACTTCGCCCTGAAATCAGCCTCTTCCTTCATTAATGCAGCAATCCGGTCGTCCAGCGTCGTCATCGATTCTTCCAACTGGCGCTTATTCTGCTCCAAGTTGCGCTTGCGTTCCTTCAATACTTCTCCGTAGCCTTCGCACTTCTCGTAGTCTTCACTTAGCTGAAGCATAAGCTCGTGAAGCTGATCGAGCTCCTGCTCGACCTCGCGAAGACGCATCCGATCCTTCTCGAGCAATGCATCATGTTTGCTGACGACGGAAGCATACGAAAGCCGCTCGCGTTCGAGTTCGGCGAGCTTGGCAGTCGATGTATTCCATGACGCATGCACCGTCTCGATTTGATGAACATACATCGATATTTCTTGCGTTTGCAGTTGTTCACGCAGCGACTTGAACCGAATCGCTCTCTCCGATTGCTTACGAAGCGGTTCAACCTGGTCCTCTAACTCTGATACCAAGTCGTGAATACGAAGCAGGTTATTCTCCGTCTCATCCAGCTTGCGCTGCGCGTCGCGTTTGCGCGATTTGAACTTAACGATACCGGAAGCTTCCTCGAAAATGCCGCGGCGATCTTCCGAACGTGTACTTAATATTTCTTCAATCCGACCTTGTCCGATAATCGAGTAGGCTTCTTTGCCGATACCGGTATCCATGAACAGCTCGGTAATATCTTTCAGCCGGCATGGCTGCTTGTTGATCAAATATTCACTATCGCCGCTTCGATGCACACGTCGAGTTACGGTTACTTCATCGTATTCCAGCGGAAGCGCATTGTCGCCATTATCGAGCGTCAGCGATACCTCTCCGATGTTAACCGCCTTACGAGCATCTGATCCGGCGAAAATAATATCTTCCATCTTGCCGCCGCGTAAGCTCTTGGCACTCTGTTCGCCAAGCACCCAGCGAATGCTGTCCGAAATGTTGCTCTTGCCGCTGCCGTTAGGACCAACGACGGCTGTAATGCCGCGTACGAATTCCAGTTCTGTTTTATCGGCAAACGACTTAAAACCTGATAGTTCGATCCGTTTCAGGAACATGTTCTCGGATTCACCTCATCGACTATTGTACCATAATGCAGTGGAAAGGTCAGGACTGAGCTGTGATACGCCTTGCTGAGGTTGTTCAAAAAGTCCGCTGCCGATCTCTTTTGAACACGAACTTAAAGGTGAGGAAACACAACAAAGCGCCGCAACAGCTTCGACTAGTCCGCTGTGCAGCGCCTTTCCTTCGATTTACTTGTGCTGCTCAAGCTGCGTGCAGGCCGCTTCAGCGGAACGCTGCTCAGCTTCCTTCTTCGTTCGTCCAACGCCTACCCCGTACGTCTGCTCTCCGATTCGAACCTCAACGACAAACTCGCGGTCATGCGCAGGTCCACGTTCTTCTGCGATGCGGTACTCAACGGGACCAAGCGCGCCGTGCTGCGCTTTCTCCTGCAGCTTCGACTTGAAGTCCTTCACGAGCAGCGAGCCGTTCTCTTCGATATGCGGGAACACCTGCTCCGAGAGAAAGGTCCGTACTCGCTCGAAACCTTGATCGAGATAGATCGCACCGATGAAAGACTCGAACAGGTCGGCAAGAAGCGCTGGCCGCTGACGGCCGCCGAGCTGCTCCTCGCCGCGTCCAAGCATAACGCATGCGCCAAGTCCGAGCAATTCCGCGAAGCGTGCAAGCGAAGGTTCACACACGATCGAAGCCCGCATCCGCGTAAGCTCGCCTTCCGGACGATTCGGATAGGTAAGGAACAGATGCTCTGACACAAGCAGTTGAAGAACGGCGTCGCCGAGAAACTCGAGCCGCTCGTTATCTTCAATCGGCTTGCCCCGATGTTCGTTCACATACGAGGTATGCGTGAAAGCTTGCTTCAACAGCCGTGGCTGACGAAAACGAATAGAAAACCGGTTCTGCAGTTGATCTAGTGCATCATGCCTCATACGCTCTCATCACAATCGTCGCATTGTGACCGCCGAAGCCGAAGGAGTTGGACAATGCCGTCCGTACGTTCGCTTGACGCGGTGTATTCGGTACATAATCGAGGTCGCAT
Organism: Paenibacillus sp. CCS19; assembly: GCF_033239625.1. Classification (NCBI taxonomy): domain Bacteria; kingdom Bacillati; phylum Bacillota; class Bacilli; order Caryophanales; family Paenibacillaceae; genus Paenibacillus; species Paenibacillus sp. CCS19. Next base: position 17,868 of record NZ_BTCK01000028.1, on the reverse strand, counting down.
TCTGGATCTTGATTGTCCAGGTTGATCGTTGGCGCGATGATACCGTTCTTGATCGTCAGACCGAGAATAACGGCTTCAACACCGCCGGCAGCGCCGAGCAAGTGACCCGTCATCGACTTCGTCGAACTGATCGCTACTTTATAAGCATGGTCGCCGAACGCTTTCTTCACCGCAAGCGTCTCCGAGCGATCGCCAACCGGCGTCGACGTACCATGTGCATTGATATAATCGATCTCTTCCGGTGCAAGGCCAGCATCCTTCAATGCGCGCGTCATACAGCGTGCTGCGCCATCCGGATCAGGCTCGGTCATATGGTGAGCGTCGCCGCTCATGCCATAGCCGATAACTTCGGCATAAATACGAGCGCCGCGTTTCTGTGCGTGCTCAAGCGACTCAAGTACAAGTACGCCGGAGCCTTCGCCCATGACGAAACCGTCGCGGTCGGTATCAAACGGCCGGCTTGCTTTCTCTGGTTCGTCGTTCCGTACGCTCATCGCGCGCATGGCGCAAAATCCAGCCATACCCGTTGGTCTGATCGTCGCTTCTGCGCCGCCGCAAATCATGACTTCGGCGTCGCCGCGTTGAATCATTTTGTACGAGTCGCCAATGGAGTGGGTTCCTGTTGCACAAGCTGTAACTGCCGTGCTGTTCGGACCTTTCGCCCCGGTTGCCATCGACACTTGTCCGGACGCCATATTCGCGATCATCATCGGAATAAAGAATGGGCTGACGCGCTTCGGACCTTTCTCCAGCAGGATGTTATGTTGATCTTCCCACGTACCAAGACCGCCAATACCCGAGCCGATCATTACGCCGACACGCTCTGGATCTGCATTCTCGCCAATGTTCAGACCTGCATCTTCGACCGCTTTCTTCGATGCAGCAACTGCAAACTGAACGAAACGGTCCATCTTGCGCGCTTCTTTCTTATCAGCATAAAGCTCCGGGTTGAATCCTTTGATCTCCGCTGCGATACGCGTCGGATATTCGGACACATCGAACGCTTCGATAAGCGATACGCCCGACTTCCCTTCCATCAAATTACCCCAGAACTGCTCCAAATCGTCCCCGAGCGAGGTCATGACCCCCATGCCTGTTACGACAACTCTCTGTTTCATTGTGTTCACCTCTACGGACAGCGATATTGGCAGCATCGTTAGACGGTGCTGCCGTTGTGCGAATGTATATATAACGAAACTCTTCGTAACAATGCTTAAGCTATCAAAAAAAGACTATATGATGGAGAGAAGTCCCGTTGCAATAACGGGACTTACGAACCTTACGTATGAGATTGTATGTAATTTACTACTTCTCCCACAGTGGTGATCTTTTCTGCGTCTTCATCAGAAATCTCCAAGTCAAACTCGTCTTCCAGCTCCATAACCAACTCAACAACGTCGAGCGAGTCTGCGCCGAGGTCATCCTTGAAGCTCGCTTCCAGCGTAACTTCTGATTCTTCTGCGCCGAGGCGGTCAACGACGATGCGTTTAACGCGATCCAGTACTTCGGACATTCCGGTTCACCTCCTCCTTGGTATTATACGAGAATTGCGGACAAAATGCCAGCGTAACCGTTTCATTTGTACCTTGAATGAAAGGTTTACAAATGTTACATGTACATGCCACCATCAATATGAATGGTTTGTCCTGTCATGTAGGACGCAGCATCAGAAGCCAAGAAACGAACAGCTTGTGCGATATCGTTCGGCTGGCCCAGACGAGCAAGCGGAATTTGGCCGATATGATGAGCTTTCGCTTCGTCGGACAGCTTGTCCGTCATATCGGTCTCGATAAAGCCTGGCGCGATGCAGTTCACGGTAATACCGCGGGATGCAAGCTCGCGAGCTGCAGATTTCGTCAGGCCGATAACGCCAGCCTTCGCAGCGACATAGTTGGCTTGCCCCGGATTGCCGAGCGAGCCTACAACAGAAGAAATGTTAATGATGCGGCCCGAACGCTGCTTCATCATTTGGCGCGTAACAGCTTTAATACCGTTGAATACACCTTTAAGGTTCGTCTCAATCACTTGATCGAACTCTTCTTCCTTCATGCGCATGATTAAATTATCTCTAGTAATGCCGGCATTATTCACCAAAATATCCAGCTTGCCAAACTCTTCGATCGACTTCTTCACGATCGTTTCGAATTCGTCCGTCTTACCGACATTGCCTTGCACGAGAATTGCACGGCGGCCAAGCGCCTCAATCGCATTCGCCGTCTCTACAGCGGCAGCTTCGCTGCCTGCATAGTTAACGGCAACATCGGCGCCAGCCTCGGCCAGTGCAATTGCGATTGCGCGGCCAAGTCCACGCGATGCGCCCGTTACGAGCGCCGCTTTACCTTCCAGACCTGCAAACATGTACGGATCCCTCCCAAAAGCGATTTGCATTTTTCTTTGAAAATACTACTTAGCATAAAAATTGCTTGCAGCGAAAGCATATGCTAGCAATTCGCTTGCTTATATGAAACCACTACTCTACGCGATCGGGTTGACTGCAGCTTCGAGTGATTGAACGCTGTTGATCGAAATAATCTTCACGTTGCGGTCGATTTTCTTGATCAGACCTGCCAGTACATTGCCGGAGCCGATTTCAACGAATGTATCGACGCCAAGCGCAATCAGCTTCTGTACACTGTCTTCCCACAGCACAGGCGAGTATACCTGTTCGACGAGCAATTGACGAATAGCAGCGCCTTCCGTAACTGGTTCAGCCGTTACATTCGCAATGACAGGTACCGATGCATCTGCAAACGCTACAGTGTCAAGCGTATCCGCAAGCTTCGCTGCTGCAGGCTTCATGAGCGAGGAGTGGAACGGACCGCTTACTTCAAGCGGAATGACGCGCTTCGCGCCGGCTTCTTTGCCGCGTTCAACTACAGCTTGTACACCTGCTGCCGTACCGGAAACAACGATTTGACCCGGGCAGTTGACGTTGGCCAATTCTACAGCGCCAACTTCTGCCGATACCGTGCTGCACAGTGCAGCGAGCGTATCGCGCTCAGCGCCGAGAACAGCTGCCATCGCGCCAGTACCGCCTGGTACAGCTTGTTCCATATATTCACCGCGAGCGCGTACGATACGCACCGCATCGGCGAACGACAGAACGCCAGCTGCAACAAGTGCACTGTACTCCCCTAGGCTGTGGCCAGCAACGTAATCAGGCGTTAGGCCGCGGCCTTTGAGCGCCTCAAGCAGTGCAACGGAGACTGTCAGCAGCGCAGGCTGCGTGTTCGCCGTTTGCTTAAGTGAGTCATCGGGTCCGTTGAAAATAATATCCGTCAGAGCGAAGCCAAGCGCTTCGTCCGCTTGTTCGAATACGCGGCGCGAGCCTTCGAATGCGTCGAATGCGTCTTTGCCCATGCCGACGGCTTGAGCGCCTTGGCCTGGAAATACGAAAGCTATTTTGGACATGAGGTGTCCAATCCTCCTTCATAACATCAAATTCTTAATTCTTTATCAACCCACCCAAACCCTCCCTTTCAAGGGAGGGCCCCCAAGGGCTGCTGCCCTCGGGACTCCCGCTTCTTTAGGACTGTTCTAGGCAGGGTTGGTGCGTGTGCCCGCTTGATGTGGTTGTTGATGCTCGTCCCTGATCGGGACGAACCAACAACCTCATCAAGCTTAGGTTTGAACGAGTCTATTGTCGGTTGTACGTCTGCTCACCTTGATTCGGCGCACCCGAGGTAACTTCCTGCTGCAAGCCTCTTTCGTCCCTGACGGGACACGACTCCACTTTAGGTGCTCCTGCCTATGTTGGCGTGATGGCCTAATCGGCCACGCCAGCGTTTAAGTGCAGTATTCGAGTCCCTATGGGACCATCCGAATACTAAATAGCGTATGTAGGTCCCTTCGGGACCATGGGGATAAGGCATATGGATCCCTGTGGTATCGGCCATATGCTTAAGACTAAAACCTAAGAGCTAATTTCATAATGACCAAAAATTATATAGACAAAAACCAAAACCCTTCTCGACTTACCAGTTCAGTACCGAAGCGCCCCAAGTGAGACCGCCGCCGAAACCGACGAGAACAAGCGTGTCGCCTTTGTTGACGCGGCCTTGTTCGACTGCTTCGGCCAGCGCGACTGGGATCGAGGCAGCGGACATGTTGCCGTATTTGTCGAGGTTGACCATGCACTTGTCTTCTGGCAAGTCAAGGCGATTGATTGCCGAGTTGATGATGCGGATGTTCGCTTGGTGAGGTACGAGAAGGTCGATATCGCTCTTCTCGAGGCCCGCTTTGCGGAGAGCCTCTTCGGCTGCACCGCCCATAATGCGAACGGCGAATTTGAACACGTCGTTGCCTGCCATATGGATGAAATGCTTCTTCTCGTCGATCGATGCAGCCGTTGCTGGCAGTCGGGATCCGCCGCCGCTGATGCAGAGCAGCTCGCCGCCGCTTCCGTCTGCGCCAAGCTCGAACGATTTGAAGCCGCGTCCTTCTTCCACTGGACCAAGTACTACAGCGCCAGCGCCATCACCGAACAGGATGCAAGTGTTGCGGTCCGTGTAGTCCGTAATGCGCGACAGGCATTCTGCACCAACAACCAGTGCATGTTTGTACATACCCGTAGCAATCATGCTCGAAGCAGTCGCCAGACTGTAAATAAATCCTGAGCAAGCTGCCGACAAGTCAAACGCAGCAGCTTTCTTCGCTCCGAGTTTATCTTGCAGCAAGCAAGCCGTCGAAGGGAAGAACATATCCGGCGTAATTGTAGCAACAATAATTAAGTCGATATCCTCTGCTGTTAGTCCAGCCGAACGCAGCGCTTCTTGCGAAGCACGCAGCGCAAGATCCGAAGTTGCCTGATCTGGCGCAGCAATTCGACGCTCTCGAATGCCGGTACGCGTGACGATCCACTCGTCATTCGTTTCGACCATTTGTTCGAGCTCAGCATTCGTCAATACGCGCTCCGGCACGTATTTGCCTGTTCCGATAATACCGACAGATGGCATATTCAACATGGTAGGTCCTCTCACTTCCCGCTAATTTCGTTAGCCATGCATGTAGTAACGTTGCTAATCAGCGCGTTGCGCGTCTGACGAATCGCATTCTTAACCGCTTTCGCATCGGAAGAGCCATGCGCCTTCACGACCAAACCGTTAACGCCGAGCAGCAGCGCGCCACCATGCTCTTTATAGTCCATTTTCTTACCTAGTGAACGCAAGCCCGGCATCATAATTGCTGCAGCCAACTTCGTCAGCATGGATCGTTTGAACTCCGTCTTGAGCGTTCCCATGATCGTACTCGCCGTGCCTTCCATCGCCTTAAGCATAATGTTCCCTGCGAAGCCGTCGCATACTAGAACATCACAATTGCGGTGGAGAACGTCACGAGCCTCGACATTGCCGATAAAATTAAGCGGCGAAGCCTCCAGCAGATCATACGCAGCCTTCGTCAGCTCATTGCCTTTACGTTCTTCCGTACCTACGTTAAGCAGACCTACACGCGGCTCACTGAGACCGTCCACTTGTTTCCGATAGATGCTGCCAATCGTTGCATATTGAAGCAGGTGCTCCGGCTTCGCATCCATGTTCGCGCCAAGGTCCATTGCCAAGACGCCGATGTCATCCATCGTAGGCATCAGCTGCGCCAGCGCCGGACGCTCAATTCCCTCCATACGACCGACTACGAGCAAGCCTGTAGTCATAAGCGCGCCCGTGTTGCCGGCAGAGATCATCGCATCAGCTTTACCTTCGCGCACTAACTGGCCTGCTATAACCATGGACGATTGCTTTTTGCGGCGAACTGCTCTTACAGGCTCTTCATCCGGGCCGATCACTTCTTCCGCATGTTCAATTGTTACGTTGGACGGCTTACTACCTTGTATGCACGCCTCAATGGCTGCTGTATCACCAACGAGAACAACCTGAATGTCTGACCATTCGGCTGCGGCATTCAATGCGCCTTGAACAATAAGTCCCGGCGCGTGGTCTCCACCCATCGCATCAATGACGATCCGCACGTTCTATTCCTCCCTCATCGATGTGCTCTCCCGCGGACCGATAGATGACAAAGTTCCCTTGAAACACCATCTCTTCTCCAACGTATGTGAACACTTCTACCTTTGCTTTGCTTTTCTCCCCGGAGATAGACCGTACATAAGCTTTCGCTATACATTTCTCACCGAGCTTGACCGATCGAATAAACCGGATATCAGCCGTAGCCGTGAGTGCGATTTCATCATCTATAACAGCGACAGCCAATGAGTTGGCCTGTGCGAACACGTGGTGCCCCCTCGCGATGCCCGTCCGGGAAAATACGTGCTCATGCATAATTTCGAACATCGAAATACCGCTTCGATCGAGCTGCAAATCAACAATATCACCGATAACCTCATGCAGTGGCAGCGAGCGGACCGAATCGTAGGATCGCTCAGCCATCAGCTTCAGCCTTTCTCTCAGCTCCGGAATGGCTAGCTCTAGCCGGTCAAGTCTGATCGTCTGAATGCTCACCTTCAGCAAACGTGTCAGTTCACGGTCTGTAATGAACGGGTTCTCTTCGATCAGCTTGGATAGCTGCTGGTGCCGCTGGCGTTTGGGCAAACGTTCGATGGCTGGCACCTCCTTTACTCTGTAATCGTTCGTTATTTAATGTTTGCAAAACCGCAAACATGAAATCAGCTATTATAACCTGGTACTAAATCAGTATATGAGAAAACCACTATCGAGGCAACTCTGAGATGAGCGACCGCGTTTAAGGGTAGGTTTTATCGCCAATAAGAATTTGTTCATTCCAGTACACGTGGATGCTTAATAAATTCTTATGTGGAGGGAAAACCACTATCGAGGCAACTCTGAGATGAGCGACCTTCAGCTTTGCGGGGCAAAGCAGCTTCGTAAGCATAGGGTAGGTTTTATCGCCAATATTAAAAACGGCGCAAAGCAGCGCTGATCAGTTCATGAACAGAACCGGTCAGCTTTGCTTGCGCCGTCAGACCATCAACGCCACATAATGCACAGACCACTCTTTTGAAAAAAATAGCACTTCATCGCGAGATGAAGCACTACGAGTGGGAAACCGGCTTATTGCGAAATGATCTCTTTCGTTTTGTAATACCCGCACACTTTGCATACGTGGTGAGCAAGTTTCAGTTCTCCGCATTGCTCGCATTTCACCATGCCTGGCACCGCCAGTTTAAAGTGCGTACGACGTTTGTCGCGGCGAGTTTTGGAAGTTCTTCGTTGTGGTACTGCCATGTTTCCCACCTCCTTCACAGAATTACAGACCGCCTAAGCAGCTGGTTATTTGTTGTCGTCAATGAACAAATCTTTAAGAGCAGCAAGTCGCGGGTCGATCGATCCGCGGTTACAGCCGCATTCATGTTCATTCAAGTTCTGTCCGCATTCGGAGCATAGTCCCTTGCAATCGCTGCTGCACATCGGCACGAAAGGCAGCTCAAGCAGCCACAAATCTTCAACGTACGGCTTCAGGTCGATGGAATCACCGATCACTTCGATCGTATCGTCATCCGATTCTTCATCTTCGGGCGACAGCTCAGCGACCTGTTTGAACTGTTCATGGAACGGCACGTCCACCTTAACGGCAGCCGGGTTCAAACAGCGGGAACAAGCCATCTCAAGCTCGGAAGTCAAATGTCCGTCGACATGAATCAAGCCTTCTGCCGCTGTAACGTTAAGCTCAACCTGCATCGGACTTGCCGACAACACGTCTCTGCGACCCTTCAGCAGCGAATCAACCTGAACCGTCTCATGGATTAAAGGAAGCTTCCCTTTGGTCAGTACTTCTTGAATACGAAATTGCATGAGATCACCCCAAACAAACAAAGATTATTATATCGACTCGATAATGGTTTTGTCAACATTTTCAGCGCATGATATGATGGTTCTTATAAAGAAGAATCAGCTGTTGTCTTCCTTGTGACGGCGATAACGCGATTCATTCCGGCGAAATCCAAGCGGTTATAGGAGATAACTTAACCTTTCCTGGATTTCAATGAAAAGCATCCGAATCGGAGGAACGCCATGCGTACGGTCGGCATTGTAGTTGAGTACAATCCTTTTCATAATGGACATTACTATCATGTACAGCAATCTCGAAAAAAAACGGGCGCCGATGCCGTCGTCGCCGTCATGAGCGGCCATTTCCTCCAGCGTGGAGAGCCGGCGCTGCTGGACAAATGGACGCGCGCCGAGATGGCGCTGCGCGGCGGCTGCGATCTCGTGCTGGAGCTGCCCGTCGCCTATTCGACGCAGTCGGCGGAATGGTTCGCTCGGGGCGCGGTCGCAACGCTCGATGCGACGGGAGTCGTCGACACGCTTTGCTTCGGCAGCGAATCAGGCGACATCGAATCCTTCTGCGCGGCAGCCGAATTGCTGCATGAAGAACCCGCTTCATTCAAACAAGCGCTGAATGAGCGGCTTGCAGAAGGCGTTCCATATCCCGCAGCATACGAGTGGGCTTTATCCACTCATGCTGCAAAGCAAGGGATCCCCCCGCTCGCTGTCGCACAGCCCAACAATTCGTTAGGATTGCATTATACACTCGCTGTTAAGCGAATGGGAAGTCCAATTGCTCCCTTTACGATTCGCCGGGAGAAATCCGGCTATAACGATCAGACGCCATCGGACGAATCCATAGCCAGCGCAACTGCGATCCGCAAGCTGCTGCTTGAAGCTGGCGATCTCGAAGCCGCTCGTCCTTTTGTCCCGAAGACGACAATTGCACTGATGCAGCGCGAACGCGACAAAGGGCTGATCGCTGCTGATTGGCGATTGTTCGAGAAACAGCTCATTCATTCCATCCTAACGCGATCCGTCGAAGAGCTCGGACATATTCACGAAATGACCGAAGGACTCGAGCATCGACTGCTGCATACCGTCCGCCAGCTGGATGAAGTTCGATTCGAGCCGCTGCTGGAGCAGTTGAAGACCAAACGTTATACGCGTACCAAGCTGCAGAGAGCGCTTCTAGCGGTTCTGCTTGGTCATACGAAGCGTGAGCTTGCACCGGGCAAGCTGGCTGAAGGTCCCGGCTACATCCGAGTGTTAGGCTTTACGTCCAAGGGCCAATCATTGCTGCGGCAAATGCGTAAGTCTTCCCGCTGGCCCGTGCTGATGAGCGCTGCGAGAGCACCTGAGCAGCTGCCGTACTTGTCGCTTGATATTCGCGCAACCGCCGTTTACGCTCTGGCAAGAAATCCGAACGCTTCTTCACGCGACCTGCTGCGCGACTATTACGAACAACCGATTCGTATCGCTGATGATTCATCTCCATCTGAACAATGATACGTTCGCAATTATAGCCATGGCAGCCTAATCGGTTGTCATGGCTATTTCGCGTATATCGAACAGATCGAAGGTCTATCGTGCCGCCTAGGCACGTACAATGTACGGATTGCCCGTCCTCTCACGGAACGGAGCCGTAACGCTCAACGAAAGGAGACTGCACATGCGCCGCACCATTGTGCTTGCGATCGTCTCCATCCTGCTCGTAGCAGCTGTCATCCGTCAGCCCGATGCGACCTTCCAAGCATCGCTGCAAGGACTGACGCTGTGGTGGACGATTGTTTTTCCTGGCTTAATGCCATTCTTAGTGCTGTTCGAGCTCATGAGCGCATTCGGCGTCACAACGCTCGCCGGACATTTGATGGAGCCGCTGACGAGGAAGCTGCTCCGGCTGCCTGGTCCAGCGGGCCTTGCCATTGCTGCAGGATGGTCAGGCGGCTATGCAGCCGGTTCCGAAGCGACCGCAGCGCTGCGGCGCAGCGGAGAAGTAACGCGATCAGAAGGCCAGCGGCTGTTGGCGCTGGCCCATATGCCGAATCCGCTGTTCATGATCATCGTCGTTGGCGTTGGATTCATGAAGCAGCCTGCATATGGCTTCTTAGCTGCGATTGCGATATGGACAAGCAGCTTGATCCCTGCGTTAGCTATCGCGTTCAAGGATCGGCTGATGTCCGGAGCAAGCAATAGGACACAGCGTGGATCAACAGAGAAATCCACGAGTTCCAATCCTTCTGCCGCTCCGCACAAGCTGCTGACTAGAGCTGCTGCTGCAATGCAAGAAGCGCATGACCTTGATGGCCGATCATTCGGCAAGGCGCTTGGCGACGCGACGGTCAGCGCCGTACAGAAGCTGCTGGCAGCCGGCGGCATTATTATCGTCTGCGCCGTCATCGTCCGGCTGCTGGAGCCGCTCTGGGACGCGGCAAGCCTGCTGCTGCATCTGCCGCACTGGGTGCTGGCCGCGCTATTCGAGAGCCATCTAGGCGCCTACTCCGTGTCCAGCTCGTTCAACGCAAGCGTGAGCGCTGCTCTTCCGATTGCCGCGACTGCCGCCGCACTGGCATGGAGCGGACTTGGCGCAATCGCGCAGACGAGCGCCGCGATTGCCGGAACGGATCTACGGCTGCTGCCGTTCTTAGCTGCGCGTGCCGTTCATGCCGTTCTCGCCGCCGTGCTTGTCCTGCTGTTATGGCGGCCGTTCACTTCATTGATCCAGAAGCATGCGGGCGCGTTGTCCGCTGCGCATTTTGACCATACGAATCTTAGCACAAGCAGTGCGAACCGATGGATCAACGACGTGTTCATTCACACATCGGATCTCAGCTCGTTCTGGCACTACATCCCTGCAGCGCTGCTGGTGTTCGCATTGATGATACTATCAGCTGCCTTATTATCGCTTCCGCTTCGATTCAAGCTTAGACGATGATTTTTACCCGAGCTGCGCCTGCACTTTCTCCTCCAACTTCGTTCTTACGAATGGCGGAACCAGCTCCGACACATCGCCATGGAAGCGTGCAACCTCTTTCACAATGCTGGAGCTTAAATAGGAATATTTCGGATTCGTCATCATGAAAATCGTCTCGATGTCCGGGTCAAGCAAATGGTTCGTCGATGCCATCTGAAGCTCATATTCAAAATCCGAAACGGAGCGGATGCCGCGTACGATCGTACCGGCCTTCTTCGATTTCATAAATCGAACAAGCAAATCACGGAAGCTGTCGATCTGCACGTTCGGAAACTCGCGCGTCACTTCATGCAGGAGCGCCTTGCGTTCATCGACGGAGAACATCGGGCTCTTGCTCGTATTATTGAGCACCGCTACGATCAACGTATCGTACTGCTTCGACGCCCGCGCGATAATGTCCAAATGGCCGTACGTTACCGGGTCGAAACTCCCTGGGTATACGGCAATACGATTATTAGCTTCCAGCTGACTGTTGCTCATCTGCACTTCCCCCATCTTCCGCTGCGTTATCGCCTGGCTGTTCGGGCTGATAGGAATAGATCGTAACAGCCGTCTCCCCATACTTCGAATATTTCCGTTGGATGAATCCGCCGAACCGCTCTGGATATAGATGCGAAGAGTCGTGTTCAATCACGATAATCGCATCCTGCTCCACCAAGTTATGCGAAGCGATGCTCTCCAGCATTTCGTCCATGTTCGTCATCTTGTATGGTGGGTCTAGAAATATGTATCGGAACTGTTCTCCCCGCTTCGCGAGCGCCTTCACTGCGCGATCCGCATCGTTGCGGTAAATCTCACTGCGATCCGCTAGTCTCGCCGCATTCACGTTCTGACGAATCACATCAATGCTGATGGCCTCCCGATCGACGAAAATCGCCTTGTCCGCACCTCTGCTCAGCACCTCGATGCCAAGACCTCCTGTGCCTGCGAACAAATCAAGCGCGAGTCCTCCGTCAAAATAAGGACCGATCATGCTGAAGATCGCCTCTTTGACCTTATCGGTCGTCGGTCTCGTATTCTTGCCTGGCACCGCTTTGAGCGGCCGCCCTTTGGCTGTTCCTGCTACTACCCTCACGTTGTTGCCCCCTTACAAACAAACACTCTCTATCAATCAATCGGCTATATCGTACCACATTTGAATGTTGGGAATAAAGCAATCAAATGGGACGTGAATAGAGGGATTTATCGCAATCGGGGCATATTACTCGCTAAGGGGGAAACCGATATGCTTCGAACCATACTTTGCTTCATCATTATGACTTGCTTCCTTGCTTCAAATGCGCATGCATTTCCTTTGATGACAATAGAGACAGTGCCTGCTCCCGAGAGAAACTGGACTTATCTCCCCGAGGGCAATGGCGAAATGACGATTCATGTTGAAACCTATACTGCAAATCGGATAAAGGTGTGGCGCGTTCCAACGGGGACGCAGCAATGGGTGAACCGACACCTTATTTGCGATGAATCCGGTCATAAAGATCATTGGAAGTGTGTATGGAAGTATGATCAGGACGAGTCCATACACGATCATTTTGTCATTCAAGTATTTGGAGACGGTTGGGAGATACAAGACAGCATCAACGTCACTCGCAGACAGCCGAAGATCATCCGCAGTGATGATTGTTGTGCTTTATATACGGACAAACAACAGCCGCTCGAACGGAGTTCGAACGGCTGTTGTTTTGCATTTTCCGCTACATACGCTCCGACACGACCTTGCCTTGCATGAATTGAATCAAATAGTCAGGTCCGCCTGCCTTCGAATCCGTTCCGGATAGGTTGAAGCCGCCGAATGGATGAACGCCGACCAATGCGCCCGTACACTTCCGATTGAAATACAAATTGCCGACGTGGAACAAGTCGCGCGCGAGCTCAAGTCGCTCTCTGCGGTTGGAGTACACCGAGCCCGTCAAGCCGTATGGCGTATCGTTCGCAATCGCAAGCGCGTGGCCGAAGTCATCTGCACGAATGCAAGCGAGCACCGGACCGAATATTTCGTCTTGCGCGAGCGACGCATGAGAATCGACATCTGCGATGATCGTTGGTTCTACGAAGTAGCCTGCCCCGTCGTCCATCCCCCCGCCTGAGAGCAGGCGGCCTTGCAATTTCCCTGCTGTCACGTACTGACGGATCTTGTTATAGGCTGCACGGTCGATGACGGGTCCGACATCGGTACCATGCAGCGCCGGATCACCGATGGTGAGACGCTTCGTCAGCGCTGTTATCCGCTCGGTAACTTCCTCATATACATCCGCGTGAATGATGGCACGTGAACAAGCGGAACATTTTTGCCCCGCATAACCGAATGCCGACTGAACGATACCCTGTGAAGCTGCGACCAAGTCCGCATCACGATCAACAACGATTGCGTCCTTGCCGCCAAGCTCTGCAATGACGCGCTTAATCCAGCGCTGTCCCGGCTGCAGCCTCGCGGCACGCTCGACAATTCGGAGTCCAACCTCCATCGAGCCTGTGAAGCTGACGAAACGGGTCAGCGGATGATCGATAAGCACGTCGCCAATCTCGCCGCCGGAGCCAGGAACGAACTGAATGACATCCTCAGGAAGCCCCGCCTCGTGCATAAGCCGAACGAATCGAGCTGCAATGATGGGCGTAGCCGAAGCCGGTTTGAGCACGACCGTGTTGCCCGCTACAACCGCAGATGCGGTCATGCCAGCCATTATCGCAAGCGGGAAATTCCATGGCGGGATCACGATGCCGACACCGAGCGGGACGTACGTCCATTCATTATCTTCGCCAGGAATACGAACAAGCGGCTGCGGGGCGCAGAGCCGTTCCGCTTCTCTCCCGTAATATTCAAGAAAATCGATCGCTTCCGCCGTATCGACGTCCGCTTCTACCCATGTTTTGCCGGCTTCTGCAACGAGCCATGCCGAGAATTCATGTTTCCTGCGGCGAAGCAGCGCCGCTGCCTTATACAACGTTCGAGCGCGTGCCGCCGGCTCCACTCGCTTCCAGTGTTCAAAAGCAGCCGCAGCGATATCGACCGCCTCTGCCGCACGCTTCCGATCAGCCTGTGCGACAACGCCAAGCGCTTCGCCATGCCTCGCCGGATTGATCGAATGCTTCAGGTTTTCAGGAACGATCTCTCTTCCGCCGATCAATAACGGATACAGCTGTCCGTAGCTTCGCTTGATATCATCAAGCGCTGTCTCGAGCAGACGGCGGTTGTCTGCTTGGCTGAAATCCGTCATCGGCTCATTGCTGAATGGCCCCATCATCATTAGCCGCCTCCCAATAGTCGAAGTTGCCGCCTGTACACCTGGAATGACGGCACCAGTTCCTGTCTATATATAAGCATCCACATCTAAATTCATGACAGCTTGCTTACGGAACGGGAACGAAGAGCGATCTCATAAGTCTGGAGCATCCAGGAAGGAGCTGGCGAGGATGGAAATCGGCATTCGACTGTTTCGCTCAGTCATCCTCGGGCTGGCCGGCAACCCTGCAGCGGCGGCCCTCTCGCGCAAGTATGGAATGAAGCTGGGCGCCTCCCGCTTCGTTGCCGGACAGACACGGGATGAGGCACTCAATCGAGCACAGGAACTGAACACGCAGAAGCTGGTCGTGACGATGGATCATCTTGGCGAAGGCGTTCGTACCGATATCGAGGCGGATGGATACCGGACGGAGTACTGCTCGCTCATTACGGCAATGAAGGAACGCGGCATCAAAGGCAACGTATCGTTGAAGCCGACCCAGATGGGACTGGCGCTTCACGAGGAACGGACGTATGCACGAATTCGAGCGATTGTGCAAACCGCAGCCGGCTGCGGAATGTTCGTTCGTTTGGACATGGAGGACAGTCCATATACCGACAAAACGCTTCGTATCGTTTCCAAGCTTCGTGCCGAAGGACTGATGAATGTAGGCCCCGTCATTCAAGCGTATCTCCGTCGCAGCGATCATGATCTGAAGTCGCTGACTTCTTCACGCGTTAACGTCCGGCTAGTGAAAGGCGCATATAAAGAACCTGCTCGAATCGCGTACCCCAAACGAGAGGATGTGGATTCTAATTTCAAACGGCTTATCCGTTCTCGGCTGGACAGCGGCGTCTACACGGCTATCGCAACACATGACGAGAAAATAATCGACTGGGTCAAATCGTATGTGAAGCGGCGGTGCATCCCCCATTCGGCGTTTGAATTCCAAATGCTGTACGGCATCCGAACGCCGCTCCAGCTGTCGCTTGCCGAGCAGGGTTATACGGTTCGCAGCTATGTGCCTTACGGGACGATGTGGTACCCGTATTTTGTTCGGCGGTTAGCCGAGCGGCCCGCTAATGTCGGGTTCGTTGTACGCAGTCTGCTGAAACGGCGTTAACGCCGCTGAGTTGAGTACTTGCCATGAGGAGGTGCACATCGATGTCTCGTGCTTCGCGATCTGCAGGCGTTCTGCCGCCCATCGCCATCATCCCTGCCCCCTTCGATTGGGGTGCGAGCCGCCGCGGCGCCTCACAAGGCCCTCAGGCCATTCTGCTGTCAGGACTTGAACGCAAGCTGCAGCAGCTTGGACTGCAATACGTCGTGGAATCGCCGGATTATCTACCTGATGTGCTGCTGGACCATCGAAATGAACCCTATTTGCGACATTGGGGCAAAATTGCAGCGGTCAACGAAGCGATTGCGCTCAAGACCGCACAAGCAGCAGCGGCAGGACGGTTCCCGCTGCTGCTTGGCGGCGATCATAGCATCGCGATCGGCTCGGTTGCAGGCGCGGCGAAGAGCCGCCGCCGGCTCGGCGTGCTCTGGATCGATGCGCATGGCGACTTGAATACGCCAAGCACGACCCCTTCGGGCAATATCCACGGCATGTCGCTCGCATGCTCGCTCGGCCATGGAGACAGCCGATTAACCTCCATCGGCGGGAGCTTCCCGAAGGTACAGGCGGATCGGACGGTGTTGGTAGGCGCACGTGAGTTGGATGAAGGCGAGCGGCAGTTGATCCGCTCGGAAGGTGTTCATTGCTTCACGATGCACGACATTGATCGGCGCGGCATGGCCGCGGTAATGAGTGATGCGATCGCTATCGTATCGGATGGCACGGACGGCGTCCATCTCAGCTTCGACATCGACTCCGTTGATCCGGGCGAAGCGCCGGGCACCGGCACGAAGGTGCGCGGCGGGCTTATGTACCGCGAGACCCATCTGGCGATGGAGATGCTGGCGGAAGCCGGCATCGTCACTTCCGCCGATGTCGTCGAGGTGAATCCTCAGCTCGATAACGGCCACCGCACGGCGCGGCTCGCCGTCGAGCTGATCGCTTCCTTGTTCGGCGAACGGATTTTATAGAGGATGGATTAGCAGGTGGGGCTTGTTGACGAATCGTTGACAACATACACGAAGCGAAACAATTGGCCCTCCGAGTTGGCCTAAGGAAAAGTTCGGAAACATTTTTGGAAACAGAGGTATAAAACGGTCAAATCGGGCAATCATACTATACATCGGCGTCGAGAGATGCCGTAGACAACCGCGGAGAAGACTTACGTTTCCCCATAAGCTCTTCGTCCGGTTTCTCCTCTCCCATGAAAGGACGTCCCGAAAGGGGCGTCCGATTTTTATTTTAACAACGACCAATAAACCCCCAGTATATAAAGAATCATCCCAAATATGTATTTCCGTTTTATTATATCAACAGAAGATTGTTGACCAATTGTCGACCAAATAAATAAAAGGCAGCGGACGCATCATGATGTGCGTTCACTGCCTTTAATCTTGTGCGCGCCAGCTGCCGTTATTCGATGTTAACACCTGGATGGTCACAAGAAGGGGGTCATTTACATCTACACCACAAAATCAACAAATTCCGGTGCGCGCAGCATACCGTTCCTTGTCCAGTTTCGAGTTCGTACTTGCGCCTTAAAATGGGGTTGGATGTATACGAAGTCACGATCTTCCGCGCAAGTGATCTGCGCAGCTATAGTAAAGAATGCCTTTCGTGCAACAAGCGGAACAGACAGCTCGATTACACCAACAGATTGGCCTTGATAGTGAGCAAGCCAGCCGAACTGGTTTTTCCGGTATCCGACCAAATCAACATTAACGTAGAGGTAGTTGATGATCTTCAGCCAATCTGAGCTTCGATTCCCTACGTATTTCGAATTCTTATGCTTAGCGACAATCCCGCCGAGATTCCGCTGACGTACAAGGTCAAACAAGATCTTGCCATTACCTTCTGCACTGAACATAACGCTGTAAAATGGGTTGGGCTGTAGGATCTTCTGCAATAGCAGCTTCCGTTCACACAAAGGTCGGTGACGTATATCTTCACCGTTGTAATAAAGAATATCGAATACATAATAATGAACGGGCTTTGTCTTGGAATACTCGCGTATTCTAGGCGACTTGGAAGCCCTAAACCGCTCCAAAAGTAAATCGAAATCGAACCTTCCATCTTCGTCTGTCCTCGCTACCACTCCATCTAGAACAACGTCGCAATCCTCAAACACGGGTACATTATGTAACTCAGGATATTGTCGAGTGACATCGAGGTTATGCCTCGTATAAAGCGTCACCTTACCTCTATTCAACGATAGGAGTAAACGATGTCCCTCTATCGCAGGTTCAAATATATAACGTTCATCGTCAAATGGACGCTGGGCCGTTTCAGGCAGCATGGGTTCGCAGAAAGTCATGATACATCCTCCGTATATCATCGGTGATATACAATTGTATCATTTAATGCGAATAAAATAATTGTGAAACCAATGCATACAATTCCAACTCATACCACAAATTATTAATGTAACAACACTTCTAAGGGAGTTGACATACATGGCTAGAAACAACCAATTAGTCGTGCCTCAAGCGAAGGCAGCACTGGACAGAATGAAAGTCGAGATCGCGCAAGAACATGGAATCGCTTTTTCGCCTGACGGTTACAATGGAAACTTGATTACACGCGATGCTGGCACGATTGGCGGAAACATTACGAGAAAGCTTGTTCAAATGGCTGAACAAACTTTAGGTGGACGAATCTAACACAAGAGAAAATGAGGAAGCCCTGTCAGCAAACTGGAGTGCACCCCTTAGAATGGACATTGGATAAAACCCCTGGTTTATCCGATGAAATTGGTCAAGACCCTAATTAATGGACAGTAAGAAAAACCCCTACTTCGCAAGCTGGCTCTGGTAC
>NZ_BTCK01000027.1:0-88742 GCF_033239625.1 Paenibacillus sp. CCS19 | reverse complement strand
TACCCACCCAAACCCTCCCTGCAAGGGAGGGCCCCATGGGTTTCCAACCCCTGGACCCCGGAAAGGGGCTATCGGCGCTACTTAGACGTGGGGCAGTTACTGCGTGCTAAGAGTCGTGTGCCTCTATGGGCACAACTTTCGTTCGAGCTGCCCTGCCCATCGAAAGCTGTACAAAGGCGCGGGTCAGTTAATCCGTGCTAAGAGTCGTGTGCCTCTGCGGGCACAACTTTTGTTCGAGCTTTCTTGAACACCATAAGCTGAAAAGAGACACTGCTCAGTTACAACGTGCTAGGAGTAGTGTGCCCCTGTGGGGCACAACTTTGTTCGAGCGATTTAATTTGTTAAGAAAACAGAATGCCCCATCTGCTTGAGGCAGATGGGGCTGAATTTCTTCCTATTTACTTGGCAAAACTATGGTTGCCGATGGTAACGACTACATCTAGACTGTTCCAGAATGGTCCGCTTGTTACATCAGGGTTAAAGAAATAGACCGCGTCTTTAACGTTATTTTTCCCATTCAGAGCATCCTTAGCGGCGCGTAATGCGCTTGCCTTCGGCTCGACCTTGTCGAGCGTTCCATCATGAGCCGGCGGGAACTGTCTGCCCGAGTAAATGACATCATGAATGTTGTTCGGGAATCGGCCGCTCTTCACTCGGTTGAGGATTACGTTCGCTACCGCAAGCTGGCCTTCATACGATTCATAGCCCGCTTCGACCGTTGTAATCTTCGCAAGCAGAATCAAGTCCGATTTGGTGTAATCCGCCGCAGGCTGATCTATGAACGATGGCCGAACGATACGAAGCTTCGTACCTTCCTTGATCTTCGACTTGCCCGTCAATCCGTTCCGATTCAACAGCGCAGCCTTCGTCAGTTCATTATCTCTTGCGGCATCTTCTATTGTATACGTGTCTGTAATAACAGCTGGATCCACCGAGGCAATCGCAATGACGCTGCTGTCAGCATGATATTGCAATTCGGCGTGCAGCACTTCGGCAAGCGTGCGTACCGGCACGTATAATCTGCCGTCATCCGTGAATGGAAGCGCATCCATCCGATAACGCACATCGTTGAAATAAACGACCGGCACCCCATTTCCGAACACGATTGTATCCTTAAGCGCAGTTTCTATCGTTAGTTCTTCATTATCACTGTCCCAGCTTACGCCTGCACCTAGCTGCGCTGCGATGCGCCCTGCAGGTACGTACATCCGATCGTCCTGAATTCGGACCGGATCATCAAGCTGTACCTCTTTGCCGTTCAACGTGATCGTGACATCGTTCATCGCCGTTGATTGGGCTGCTAGAACGGTCGATTGCGGACCAACAATGCTGAACAACAATACCGCGAGTAAAGCTATGAATGTAACCTTATGCTTCATCTTGGTTCCTATGATCATGTGTACCTCCCAGCTCAGATATATGAGGGTTAAGGCTTCCACTCTCTTTCGGGCTAGGCAAATTGTACCATGAAAGACGTCCAAGACGGCATTAAGGTTTTCACAGAATTCAACTCGGAATGGTTTATTCCCCATATCTACAGGCAAAATATGGAGGATGTTGCCTTTGTTCCGATTGCCTAATAAGAGCGATATGAGAATTCTCTCAGACGCTTTTCAAGATGAAAGATAGCGTGCGGCTGTCGAATAGCAGATCGATCTGAGCTTGTCCCCCGCATTCGCAGCAGCTTCATCATTCTATGCGAACATCCTCACAGGCGTGCGTAATCGTAACACCGGGTGTGCTTTCACGATCGGGATTGGGCAACAGATGCTGCTGGTGGTCTGCTTAGCCGGCTTTTCCGTCTTATAATATCGCTGTACGATATGATTTAACGCTCGATCCTGGAAACCAAGGCGTTGATAAAGCCCATGCGCCGGATTTCCTCGGACAACCCACAGCCCTGCGGTCCACTCACCCTATTAGAAAAGAAAAGCGAACACCTTCATTCAAGGCGTTCGCTTCATTAAATGTGCGATGCAGAGCTCTCAACGATCGGATGATGCGGCATAGGACTGACGACCTTCTGTGCGGCTGTCTGCATAGCGGTAATCGTTCAATACAAAATCGCGGAACCGCTGGGCAGCGGGCGACAGAAAACGGCGCGCCTTCCACTCGATCCCAATCTCGAACGTATTCATTTGCGTTTCAAGCGGAATCCACGCAATGCCCGCCAGCGACAACCCTTTTGACTTCGGCAGCAGTGATACGCCAAGACCGGCAGATACGAATCCGGCGACCGTCTGTAAATCCTCCGCTTCATACGTAGAGACGGGCATCGCTCCTGCGCTCGCCAGTAAATCGACGATCGATTGCTGCAAGCCGCAGCGCGAACATAGACCGATATATGGCTGGCCCTCCATTTCGTTCAGCTTGATCGAGCTTCTGCCAGCCCATTCATGTGATTGCGGCACGACCGCGAACAGCTCGAAGGAGCCGATCGGTTCCCATGCAACGCTGCCCATAAACTCACGTTTCATACAGAAGCCGAAATCGCTTTTCCCCGCATCAACCCTGCCGTATACATCGAGTGTCGCCCCTTGATGCAGATCAAGCCGGATGCGCGGATGCACCTTATGGAACTGGCGCAGCAGATCCGGGATTACAGAAGCCCCAAGCACATTCAGAAACGATATCTCGACAAGCCCCACATCGGGATCGGCCAGTTCCTGGATCTCCCGCTTTCCATGAGCAATCTCCTGCATGACGCGTTCCACGCGAGCAGCGAATAGCTCGCCGTATCGGTTGAGCTGCACGTTCCTCCCGCTCCGTTCGAACAGCTGCACGCCCAGTTCATCCTCCAGCTTCCCTAACGAGTGGCTGAGCGCAGGCTGCGTAATCGCGAGCTCCTCTGCCGCTCTCGTCACATGCTGCAATCTCGCCACGGTTAGAAAATACTCCATCTGTGCCAGCTCCATCCCCGATTCCCCTTCCGTCCAATTCATAAACAGTATTCATGATATATATGAAAACAATAAATTAGACGTAATGAGTTGTCAAATTTTACAATGAGAATACAGCTGGCACAACCGAATATACCGTGCTGGCCGCTTCCTACTAATCGAAAGAAAGGCTGTGAAACAGTCATGACTCAACCACGATCAGCATCAACAAGCCGGGGACTCCAGTTATTCCTGCTGTGCTTCGGCGTTTTCGTCGTTTATTTGGACGCCACGATTGTCAATGTCGCCATGCCCGCCATTCAAACCGACCTGAAGCTGGGACTAGAAGGTTTGCAGTGGATATTCAATTCGTACGCCATCATCTTCGCCTCGCTGCTTCTTGCAGCCGGAGCAGCTGGCGATCGGTACGGCCACAAGCGAGTGTTTCTCGCCGGCATGCTCGGTTTCACCGTCGCATCCATTCTATGCGCCTTGGCTTATTCGTCAGGAGCGCTGATTGCGGCACGCACGCTGCAAGGAGCGTTCGGCGCGCTGCTCATGCCCGTCTCGCTTGCGATTATCCGGCTATTGTACGACACGCCGGCAGCACGCGCGAAAGCCATCGGCATATGGGCAGGCATCGGCGGACTTGCCCTCGCGGCCGGTCCCGTATTGGGCGGTTGGCTTGTCGAACAGTTCGGCTGGGCGAGCATTTTCTGGATTAACGTTCCGGTAGGTCTAATCGTAATGGCTGGATTGACGGCCAAACTCCGCATTTCCGTCTCGGCGTCGAATGAGCGCAAGGCGTTCGACGCTGTCGGGCAGCTGCTGTTCATCGCAGCGATCGGATCACTGTCGTACGGACTCATCGAAGGCAACACGGCAGGGTGGTCGTCAGTTGAAGTGCTCGCTTCATTCGCTTTATCCGCAGCTGCAGGTATCCTATTTCTCATTCAGGAACTTCGTCACCGTAACCCGCTCGTGCCCCTAAACATGTTCCGTAGTCCTGCATTTATCGTCGCCTATATGACCAACTTCCTAACGTTTTTCGGCTTATACGGCGTTATATTCCTTATGACATTGTACTTTCAGCAGGTTGAAAACTTGAGCGCCATAGACACGGGAGTTCGCTTCCTTGCCCTTACGCTTGCCATCATGTTCGGCTCCATATTCGGAAGTCCAATTGCCTCCCTTGTTCCGCCGCGTGTCCTTGTACCTTTGGGATCGTTGATAGCCGCTGCTGGGCTCTACGGCTTGACGACCGTCGAACCCGGAGCCGGTTATTGGTCATACGCATGGGCAATGGCGCTTATCGGCCTCGGCATTGCGCTCGCTGGATCTTCATCGACAGTTGCGCTAATGAGCGCTGCTAGGCCAGAACAGGCCGGCATCGCCTCCGGCATTATGAACACATTCCGCCAAATGAGCGCCGTGTTCGGGGTTGCGCTGGCCGGCATCTTCGTCACGAGTCGTCTTCGCAACGATGGACCCAGCCTTCTCATCGAGCTTGGCCTCCCAAGTGGATTACGCGAGAAAGCAGTCGAAGCGATGTCCAGCGGGCCGGCTCAGACTGAGGCTCTGCTCGCGCTGCCAGAGCAATGGCGGCAGACGGCCGCTTCCGCTGGAGCATCGCTGTTCGTCGAAGGGATGCACGACCTGCTGCTGGCAGCTTCGGCCGCCAGTCTCTTATGCGGCACTATTGCTTTCGCTCTGCTAACGCGCCATGATCGAAAAACACGCGCTGCGGCAGCCGCAGATTCTTCCCGTTTAACCTCCACTGGATAAGTTCTGCGCGACAAAACCGCCCTGCCAGCCTATTCGGCCAGCAGGGCGGTTCATTAAGGTTCGTGTAACGCACTCGTTACATGCTGCTATAAACTAGGATTTGCTCAACTCTTCATAACGTGCACGGTCGATCATGCGGATGCCGAATACGCCGCCGACAATGCCGCCGTTCGCCGATACGAACTTCACTTCCACGTTCTCAGCGCCGCTGATGAACTCGCTAGGAATATCATACATAACGTCAAACAGCTTCTCGCGATGCTCCGCTTCGAGACGTTGACGTCCGATAGACTGGCCATTCACGAGGATATCGAACTCACGCTCGACTCGTCCGTTCTCCCGATGAACCGCACCGTCGCTTCCGTAGTAAGTCACTTGCAGAGCATGCGCTTTGTCTGCTTGGACTGCCATGCGGTAACTGAAGTAGCCGCCTGGTTCCGCAACGCGGAAGCCTTCATGCGCATGTACGGAATATCCCGAATGCGAATTGTCCGATTGACCGTCATGCTCAACCTCGGACTGCTGCTCATGCGGCTTCACGACGTCGATCGTAATCTCGTGGAGATACTCGCGCTCTGCGTTCTCTTCATCTACATAAGTAGCATATTGCTCCTTGTTCATGAGCGACCAATAAATCGTGTAGCGTTGATGATGCAGCTGGAAGAATGGAATAAGCTTCACGCGTTGGCCATCCGGCTCGCCAACCGCTTCCGTCTCGAATGCCAGCGGCTGGCCTTCGATCGGCTTGATCCACGACTTCACATCCGTCTCGTCCGTTACAAGAACCGGCACCTTGATAATCGGGTGATGGTGCAGTTTCAGGTGGTTATCGATGATGTCGCACTCTGGGAAGTTCTCTGTGCCGAGCGCACCGGCGAGAACGATTGGACCATACATGAAGCCGACTTTCTTGTCGTCATCCTTCGCACGATGCACGTGCAGATCCATCGGCAGCGTCACTTCGACCTTGTCGCCCGTATTCCAGCTGCGTTCGATCTCGAGATAACCGTTCGTCGAGCTTGAGATTATTTCGGTTCCGTTCACGACAGCCGTCACTGCGCCAGCTACCCAGTAAGGAACGCGGATGCGAAGCTTGAAGCTTGCATTGTCCGCTTGCTCGATCGCGATCGTCGTCTTGTCTGTCGCAGGGAATTCTGTCTGCTGAGTAATGGTCACATTGCGATCCTCAAGCACCGCGCGGGAACCGATGAACAAATTGACGTATACCGCATCTTTATCCGAATAATAAATATCACGCGGATAGAGCGCTGGGTTCTCCATGCCCGTACCTGTGCAGCACCAGAACGAATGGTCATGCGTGCCGTATACTTTGAAATGGCCAGGTTCGGTTGAGATGAAGTACATTTTGGCACCCGTATCAGGATCCTGCGAAGCAAGAATATGGTTGTAGAGCGCACGCTCGTAGAAATCCATATATTCCGCCTTAGGCGTCCAACGGAACAGAAGGCGCGTCAGCTTGAGCATGTTGTACGTATTGCACGTCTCCGCTGTCTCGACACCCAGCTTCTCTGTGTTCTTCGCACGGAAATGTTCGAAGATGCTGTTGCCGCCGATAATGTACGAGCGATTGCGCGTCACTTCATCCCAGAAATATTCCGCCATTGCGCGGTATTTGGCTTCGCCCGTAATGTCGTACAGCTTCGCTGCTCCGATTACTTTCGGGATCTGCGTATTGGCATGCTTGCCTTCCAGCTCATCGACACCGCGGGAGAGCGGCTCCAGAATCGCTTGATGGCAGAAGCGGATTGCCAGATCGAGATAATCTTTGTCGCCTGTAATCGTATAAAGGTCGGCCATCGCTTCGTTCATGCCGCCATGCTCGCAGATGAGCATGCGTTGGAACAGCTCGTCCGATAGGTTGTCGGTGCCTTTCTTCGCCCAATCGGACAGCTTCACAACAACCTGCAGCGCCTTCTCGTTGCCCGCCAGATTGTATGCATCGATAAGACCCGCATAGATTTTGTGGATGCTGTACCAAGGAACCCACGAACCGCCGAGTCCAAAGTTATGAACCTCAAAATCTCCGTTGCCGAAGAACACATTATCGAAACACTTCCTTGGGAATCCGCTTACATAACCGTCTGCATCATATGACTGTACGTAAGCCAGCTCATCCACTGTATAGTTCAACTTAGCGAGAATCACTTCGTCGCCAGTTACGGCGTACATCGCAGCCGCTGCCGACAAGAAGTGTCCCACCGAATGTCCTGCGATAGCCGTCGACTCCCAGCCGCCGTAACGTTCGTTCTTCGGCGTAAGGCCAGCAGCCTCGTAGCAAGGCGCCATAAGGCGATCCACATCATGGGTGATCAGGTAGCTCTTGCCCGTTTCTTGCGATGCTTGGAATATACCATCGAGCAGCGTTGTTCTCGTCATGTCTATATCGCTCCAATATATACGATTTGATTATTCAATGATATAAGTTTATCCTTATTTCTAGCGATATTCTATGAATGAACCAAACGATTTCTTATAAAATTCCACACAACTGTAAAGGTGATCGATTCATGAGCAAAATCCTATTCGAGCTCCCTCCGCTGCCCTACTACATCACGATCGGACGCAATCAATACGCGAAGGGCGAGCAGCATCCGAATCGGCGCAACCTTGGCATATTCGATTGGCTGTTCGTCGTGAAGGGGACGCTTTATATCGGCGAGGACGAATTGCAGTGGGACGTTGGGCCGGGCCAGTCGCTGCTGCTGCTTCCCGACCGCTATCACTATACGACCGCGCCTTGCGAGGAAGAAACGATCTTTTATTGGATTCATTTTGTATATGAGGGGAATTTCAGTTCATTCAGTGAAGCGGATTATTCCATGATGATTCGGCATGCGTGGGCGAATCCGTATAAGCTGAGGGTGCCGCAGTATACGGCGCCGCGGCAGTTCGCCCGCATTGAGCAGCTGCTGGAGCAAATGCTCGCTTACACGCAGACGACCAGCTCGACTGCTTATTGGCGGGAGCAGCAGCATTTTATGGACCTCATCCATCTGTTGGAGGAGGGGGACACGGGGGACAGCACGACGAATGCCGTCATGCGGCTGGCGGAGCGGACGGAGGCGTACTTGCGGCTGCACTATCAGAAAGATGTGTCGAATGAGACATTGGCGGAGGCGCTCCATTTTCACCCGAACTATGTGGTGCGCTGCATGAAGGAAATCTACCATTGCACCCCGATGGAATATCTGATGCAGTACCGGCTCGAACAAGCCAAGCTGCTGTTGATCAAGACCGAATGGTCCGTCGCACACATCGCGGAATATGTAGGATTCAACTTCGTGCCCTACTTCTCAAGCTGCTTCAAGCGGCATACGGAGATGAGTCCGCTCGCTTGGCGGAAGCTGCATGCGAAGTGAGCAGGTAGTGGTGGCGGGGTGCACTGTGAGCTTGTGCTCTACTGAGCGGTTTGTGTTGAGTGGCGAATACGAGCTGCGTACAATGGTAGGAACACTGCGCTGTGCGAGCACTGTGTTGCGTGATGCTTGGTGTAATGCGCGACGACTAATCATCGCAGCAGCTCTGTTGTGAGAGTGCCTGATCATTGCCTTCTAACGGTTGCCACAGCAGCTTCTTGAGGTGATTAGCCCGATTTGAGGCGTAACAGTTATCAGTAAAGTTATTGTGCTAGAATGCCGGTTTTTTGCCCAATAACTAGGTCGATAAGCTCTGTGGCAACTGTTAGAATTCGAGAAGGCGTTTTGAGGGAAAATAAGCGCAATATCAACCGCCAGCCATAACTCAGCTCACACCCTTACAGGTGCTTCCACCAGATCCCTGCACACTCGGGTACGGTTGACCAGCCGTTCTCTTCTATTCGCTGAGCCAGCTCTGTACCGAAGAAAAACTCCGTCTTCTGCTTCGCCTCTGTCACATCTCCAAACGTATAGTCCGTCCGGATCCACTTGTGCTCGAAACCATATTTGTTTACAAGTTGGTCGTAGTAAGCCGTCAGGAATTCAGGCGGGTTAGGCGTTTCCGTACCCGTCCCCATCGTTTCGAAGATGATGATCGTACCATTCGGCCTTACAACACGAGTAAGCTCGTCCTGCACGAACGCCAGATTTTGCTCCCAATCGGAATTATCCGTGTTCGTCAGGTAACAGATGCTCCAGCCCGAGACTGCCAGATCAATAGAAGCGTCAGCAATGGGTAGACTGCGATGGTCCGCCACTGCCGTGATCCAATTCCGATTCAGTCCACGCAGTGTCAGCTTCTTATCGAGCAGCTCCAGCATCGCACTTGAAATGTCCGTACTAATCAATGACTTCGCCTCTGATGCGATAATGCTCGAAAGTCTGCCCGATCCAGCGCCTAAGTCCAATACATCAAGCCCTTGAAAAGGTTTGATCTCCTTAATGATCCCTGTAAGATCGGGCTGCCGACTAATCATTTCTTCGTATAGCAGCGATGAGTCCTGATAAATTTCTTCGTGACTAGTCAAGGGTCGTTACCTCCGCATAATAGAATGAAAAATGATTTTGCTCTTGCTCACTATATACCACGTATTAAACAAACTAGATTTTAACATACATCTGCATAAATCTTCCATTCCGTTAACCGCAAGCCTTACGTGCGAGCGAGGTTTTTTCTGTTATAAACAATGCATCAGACGTATTGAAAAATAACATATTGACAATCAATAATCCTCGTTTTATTATTATCTCAATATTAAGATATTCGATTTCGAGATATTCGATCAACAATTGGAGGTGCGGTGTCATGTAGGAACTGCCTGGTAAGATAAATGTACTGAACGTGTCATGTACCCGATCGAAGTTGTTTGGAATAGTCCGCTTAACTGTTGATGAAACACACAAGTATCTTTTTTTTACGCAAATATCTTAATTTTAAGATTATTAAATTTATACTAACCCTTTGGAGGATGATTACAATGATGGACTTAGGCTTGCTTCTCATTCGTATCGTAATTGGTTTGCTGTTTATCGGGCACGGCGCACAGAAATTGTTCGGCTGGTTCGGCGGCTATGGTCCGAAAGGAACCGGGGGCTGGATGGAATCGGTAGGCATTAAGCCTGGTGTCGCAATGGCTGTCGTATCCGGCCTGATGGAACTTATCGGCGGTGTCCTGTTCGGTGCAGGATTGCTTACCGTTGTTGGCGCCGTACTGATCGCCCTTACAATGGTTGGAGCAATCGTGAAAGTCCACGGCAAGAACGGCCTTTGGTCGACGTCGAACGGCATCGAGCTGCCGCTTATCGTTCTCGTTGTCGTTATCGGCGTGGCGCTTACCGGCGCAGGCGACTACGCATTATTGAACTAATTCCGTCACATTCGTTAGCAACGCGCCGATTGAACAAGTGAAGAGTCTGAAAGGATGCGATTCCATGTCTGATGATATAAAACAGCTTCCGAAGCTGTGGACTGGTGATCATTATAACGAAGGCATCGGTCATGACGATATTTTCGATAAATTGCGTGAGGAGTGCGGCGTGTTCGGCGCATTTAATGTGCCGAATGCCTGCTCACTCGGCTATTATGGACTTCACGCGCTGCAGCACCGGGGCGAAGAGAGTGCCGGGATGGCAACTGTGGAGTCCGAGACCGGAAAGTTTTCGTACCACCGCGACATGGGACTCGTCAAAGAAGTATTCAACCAAGCTGCGCTGGAATACTTGCCCGGTGACCGCGTCATCGGGCATGTGCGGTATTCGACCTCAGGCGAGAGCAAGCTGGCGAACGCACAGCCGCTCATCTTCAACTATCGCGACGGCGACCTCGGTGTAGCGACGAACGGCAACATCGTGAACGCGCCTTCCATTCGCAAGGAACTTGAGAGCCAAGGCTCGATCTTCCAAACGACGAGCGACACGGAAGTCATCGCGCATCTGATTGCCCGTTCGAGCAAGGACTTCGTCAGCGCGGCGAAAGACGCACTGCAGCGCATTATCGGCGGCTTCGCTTTTCTCATCATGACGAACGACAAGCTGCTAGTCGCTTCCGATCCGCATGGCCTGCGTCCGCTCGTTATGGGGCGCATGGGCGACGGTTATGTGTTTGCGTCGGAGACCTGCGCACTCGAAACCGTTGGGGCGATCTATGAGCGCGATGTCCAGCCGGGCGAGCTGCTCATTCTCGATAAGGACGGTCTGCGAGTCGACCGTTTCGAACGGTTGGAGCGCCGCGCGACTTGCGCGATGGAGTACATTTATTTTGCCCGTCCCGACAGCAACATCAACGGCATCAACCTTCATTCCGCGCGTAAACGGATGGGGCGGCAACTGGCGCTTGAAGCGTTCATCGATGCAGACATCGTGATCGGCGTGCCGGATTCGAGCATTTCCGCGGCGATCGGGTACGCTGAGCAGACGGGGATTCCATATGAGCTTGGTTTGATCAAGAACAAATATACGGGCCGGACGTTCATCCAGCCATCTCAGGAGCTGCGCGAGAAGGGCGTGAAAATGAAGGTGTCCGCAGTCCGCAAAGTGGTGGAAGGCAAGCGCGTCGTCATGATCGACGACTCCATCGTCCGCGGCACGACGTCACTGCGCATTGTCAATCTGCTTCGCGAAGCAGGCGCGACAGAAGTGCATGTGTGCATCACGTCGCCGCCGTTCAAGAACCCGTGCTACTATGGCATCAACACGCCGGACCGCAAGGAGCTGATCGCGTCGCAGAAGAGCTTGGAGGAAATCCGTCAGGCTATCGACGCGGATTCGCTCTACTTCTTGAGCAACGAAGGCTTTATCAAGGCAGTCGGAGGCAACGATGGCGAATTCAATCGGGGCATGTGTATGGCTTGCTTCGATAACGATTACCCGACGCCGGTTGACCCGACTTCGGAGAAAAGTTCCTGCTGCTAGGTCATATTATGAGGTCAGCCCGTTTTATTGGCTGATTTCTTTTTTTAGGGGGTGTATTTTTAATCCCCTTTAGTTTTTCTGAACTTTCAAGTGCGACACCCTTCGTGCTTACACCATTCTCATTCATATTGGGCCACAGAAGAGATAAATTTCCGCCTATCTCTCTACGTCAGCTTCGTAGATCAAACCGCTCATTTCTCTGCTTAGCTCGTTGTCGATCGTATAGGCCTGACCGTTAGGTGGTGATTCCACCACGCGACAAGCCAGATGACGTTATATTTACCTGAATTTATTCGCTCTCCAGTCTCCATGTCAAAGAAATACTGCTTGCCGTCCAGCGTCCGGAACGATACGGTTCTAGCTCGATCGTGAAAGACCACGTTTTTCACCCATTCAATATGAGACACCGTGTGATTGATCTTCGAGTCATCTATCAATTCGGGAATCTTCTTGATCAAAAAACAGCCTCGGACATAACGTCCGAGGCTGCCTCACCCTATTCACAACCAACCTTTACCCCTCAATCCTCGCCCAGCTCCGGCTCGTCTGCTCATCGAACAACAGCTTCACCTTCGCTGGCGTGCGGCCCTCTTCGTCGAACAGGACAAGCTCGTTCACATCTTTGAGCCATGCCAGCGGCACCTTGTAGTCCTCTTGCGGGCCGATCTGCCAGTAGCGGCCAAGGTTGATGCCATTGAGCCATACCGTACCTTTGCTCATACCGGTGAGGCGCAGCTTCAGCTTGGCATAAACATTGGTCGGAAGCGTAGGCTTCGCGAATTCACAGCGATGCCATGCAGGCGACTTCTCGCCAGCACCGACCACTGACGCGCCGCCCGCTTCCGCTGGTACGCCATCCTCCAGCCCTGCCATGCTCCACTCCCCGATTCCGTTCGAAGAATGGTAGGACAGCAGCTCGAGTCGGTTGACCGGCGACTTCACGTAAGGCATCTCGATCACATTATCGCCCGGATGAATATACGCGGAGATATCTACGGAAGAATGCGCGAACCAGTTCTGATAGCCTTCCAGCGGCACTTCTTGACCGTTGATGCGAAGCGGTACGCTCACTGCACCTACGAGAACTGCTCGGTCTTGACCATCAAGCTTAAACGTACGCGACAATGTGACTTGTCCATCCAGCGCGTTCACACGGTCAAGATGAACCGTTTCCCCGCCTTCTCCATTCTGCCAGCCTCCACGCAGATCGAGCGCAGCGCCATGCAAGTAGCCGGTGTCGAACAACCCTTTCGGCTCGCCGAGGTATGGCGAGAAGTTGAGACGTCCCATATTCTGCACGAGAATTTGCAGGCTGTTGCTGCCTTCGCGCAGCGAGAGCTTAATGGAAGAGGAACCAACCTCGCGAATCAGCCCGGCTTCCGTCCCGTTCACATAGACTCTCGCGGTATCCTGCAGCTTCGGCAGAATAAGTGTCGTCTGCCGGTCGGAATCGCTCTCGATCAGACTGGAATAGACGAGATAACCGTATGGTTGCGAGAAGCTGGAGAAGTCCTGCGGAACTGCGCAGAATACGCCTTGTACCGTCGACAAATCCAATGGGCTGCTCACCCAACCCGTCAGTTCCGGTGTCTTCAACTGTACAGCATCAGCCATATTCGCCGCAGTCGCAGCCGCAGCTTCACTACCATCCTGCACCGGACGGAAGCCCGAAGGCCACGCAACAGCTGAAGCGGACGTATTCACTGCAGCCACCAACTGTCCGCCAGCTTCGATATCGACGTCGAAGCATCCGCCTACCCACTGGCCTTCACCGATGCGCCATGTTTGATCCATCGCCGTCGTGTTCAACACGATCAATCGCAGCGCCTGACCCCCAACGGTCAACCGTACTTCTTGCGGCTCGTTGAAGTGATAGAAATCAAACGTGATCGTCTTCCCATCACTGCTTGTCATATACAGAGCAGGCTGCTCGTCCGCGTGCACGATCTCTTGATCTGCGCACAGCTCAACGAGCGAACGTTGTCCATCCTTGGCATACACGATAAGCGTATGAACGCCGTCGACCATCTCATTGCACGCGATGGCTGTATTACTCGTTAATAGAATCCCATCCAAAACGTTCATTCCAATAAGCACTGGAACGATTTCTCCCGGATTCACCATAACCGGCAGCGTTCTGCCGTTCTCGAGCGTCAGATAGACCGTCTCTCTCTCTTCCTTGTCACTTCCAACGAACAGTAGGGTCTGCTCTTCGTTCTTTCTCCCTCGAACCGTAATGCCCTTAGGTACAGCGATGCCTTCCGTATCGAAAGCTTCCGATCCAAGCAATAACGAGCTCGCCGCTTCCACAAACAATGAGAAACGCTTAGCCGTCATATACTTCGGCGTCGTTCTGCCGTATTCGCTTAATGGCGCATCATAATCATAGGAAGTGACCATGAAGATATCGCTGCTGCCTACCGTTCTGCCGCCATAGCCGGCGAAGTTCGTACCGCCGAAGAACATGTAGTGGCTGATGCCCGTGAAGCCTGTCTGAATCGCTTCAAACATACGCTT
Source organism: Paenibacillus sp. CCS19 (assembly GCF_033239625.1). Taxonomy (NCBI): domain Bacteria; kingdom Bacillati; phylum Bacillota; class Bacilli; order Caryophanales; family Paenibacillaceae; genus Paenibacillus; species Paenibacillus sp. CCS19. The sequence continues at coordinate 74,713 of NZ_BTCK01000027.1, read as the reverse complement.
CTCATACAGCGCCGGCGTCTTCTGCGTTGCCGCTGGTGCGCCCCAATGCTCGAACCACCCGCTCCAGAACTCCGTCACGATCTTCGGCGTATCCGGCTGCTTCTTCAGCACGTTGGCATAATGATGATCGGCTCCGCTCCAGAAGTTCGCGCCTTCGATTGCACCTTCGACACCGCCGACACATGTAATGAGCGGCATGTCGATTCCTCTGCTGAGCAATCCGTCGCGCAGATGACTCATGTAGGCACTTGCGGAAGCATCATCGGTCAAATACCCGTATTCGTTCTCGACCTGCACCAGAATAACCGTTCCGCCTTGCGACAATTGACGGGAACGAATGACTTCCGTAATGCGGTCGAAGTACAAATCCACATACTTCAAATACGTCTCGTTGTATTCCCGGAACTTCACGCCTTCCTTGTTGCCCAGCCACCAAGGGAAACCGCCGAAGTCCCACTCGGCGCAGATGAACGGACCTGGCCGTGCAATAACCCACAAGCCGAGCTCGGCGCACAGATCAAGGAATGCACCGCAATCCGCGTCGCCTTCGAAATTCCATTTCCCTTCATTCGGCTCATGCACATTCCATGCAAAATACGTGTCAACGCAGTTCATGCCTGCCAGCTTCGCTTTAACAAGAACTTCCCGCCATTCTTCCTTCGGCATCCGGAAATAGTGAATGGCCGCACTGTTCAGAAACACTCTCTTGCCATTCATCATGAAGCTCTTGTGGTCGTACGTAAATTCAGCGCCTGTCTTGGCTGCATAAGTGGTGTGCATTGCAGTCACCTTCCCCTTCTATGCTTCGCGAATGAATCGCGGTAATCGAGATGAAACTAGTTTCATGAAATGGGTTTCAGTTATTGGGTAAAATAAAGCTGTCGCGAAACAGCTTTATTCATCCCATTGACCATACCATGTGACAACTGACCTTGCAGGAATAATGCCTTCCAACGCGCCATCTGCCTGCGCTCGAATGTCTTCTCCCCGCGACAGATCCTGTTCTTCTGATGTCAAATAAGACTGCATAACCGAGACGCTTCCCCGCATGTGCATTCCCTGCAGCGATACAGAGATGCGGCGGTCTGCATCGCTGTCGTTCACGAACACCGCAGTAATCGTCCGGTCGCCTTCATGAATGTAGGCCGAGCCCATCAGCCCAACTCCTTCATCGGACTCCGCGAGCGATACTCGTACTGCTCCTGGGCGTACAAACTTGCTGTAGTTGCCTAGCGCCCAGAGAATCTTGGAAGGCAGAATATTCTGCTCGTCGCCTGGCTTCTTAAAGTCGGTGTAGATCAGTCCGTCCTTATAATCCTCCTTGGACACTGCCGTCCACCACTGCCAAGCCGCCGCATTCGCTGCCGCCAGGTCGAAGTGAATCGCGCGCGCTACGCGCAGCGCCGCATCCATCCCAAAGTCGCGGCCATGACCGTCAGCACCGAGAATGCAATACTCCGACATCCAATAGACAGCATCCGAATCGTAACGCGCAATATTCGCAACGAGCAATTCTCTCAACGTGCCGAGGCGATCATCGCCCGGCTTATCGTAATCCGACCAATACGAGTGGGAGGCAATCTTATGTCCGATCGCTTCCTTCAGCTCGGGATCGCCAAGCATGCATTTGATGTACTCCCGATATTCGCCAGTCCCAAGCTTATTCGCGCCGCTCGAATACTGCCGCTCGCCGGAGAACGTTTCGTACAGATCATCGTCCAGCAGCGACGTAATCTCAACGCCGTCTGCGGCGCTAATCTTGGTCTTCAGCCCTGATGTCTGCAACTGTCTATACACTTCAAGAAGAACCCGCTTCAGATCATCATTGTTGTAGCGGTTTCCCTCCTGTCCGGAGTTATTCCAATCCCAAGTCGGTTCATTGATCGGACTTACGAACTGGAACTCGATACCTTCCTGATAAAAATGCTTCAGCACATCAACGAGAAACGTCGCGAATGCCGGCTCATAGCCAGGCTTCAGGTTAGTCGAACCCACGCTGGGATCAGGCTGCGCGTGTCCGTTCTTCGTCATCCATACCGGCGGGCTGTTGACGAAGGCGATCAGCGTATTGACGCCTCTCTCCTTCGCCGCACGCAGAAACCATTGCTGTCCCGCCTGCTTGCTCCAATCGTATTCTCCGTCTGCCGACATCTTGAACGCCTCAGCCCGGCGCCACGGATTGCGAATAATCTCGCGATCCGTTTCCTCCGAGCCGGCGCCGATGTTGAATCGCCATGCAGATAATCCAATTCCGCGCTCTCTGGAGAACAGCAGGTCTGCGACACGCGTCTTATTATCTTCCGTCCAATGCTTGCCGATCGGATCCATCGACCATGCGTCAGATGCTCCGAAGTTATCGATTGTTTGATATTGTACCGCCGCGTCGATGAGTACCTTGCTTACATGCGGCTTAATTCCGACTGTCAAACTAGATTCATCCGCCTTTCTATATCGGAATGAAACGCGCTGCGCCGTTTGCGAAGACGGCGACAGCCGTTTCACCTTGTTAGCCAACAATACCCGACTGTTCAAAGTTCTCTACGATTCGTTTCTGTACGACGAAATAGATAAGCAGCAACGGCAGGAGATAAATGATGGCAGCCGCTTGCTTCACGGCGTCGAAGGAGAATGTCGTCGCTCCTGGCACCCCATACCATGTTTTGACCGCATAGAGAATGTTCTGTACGTTCGCTTCCGAGAAGGTCGTCATGAGCTTATTGCTCAAATACGGTCCGTCCGGATGGAAGTAACCTGTGTAATAGGTATCCCCGTAGTTCCATACGAAAGAGAGAATCGCTACCGTCATAATCGCCGGCACTGCATTCGGAAGCGCAACGCGGAAATACGTCCGATAGAAACCGCAGCCGTCCATATAAGCCGCTTCTTCCAGCTCCTTCGGCAGCCCTTTGAAGAACTGTCGGAATACGAAGATGAACATGCTCTGTTTCACGCCGAAACCGAAGAAGGCAATCAGGTAAAGCGTATAAGGCTGATTGATGAGATCGACCGTGCTGCCATGAATCGCTGTAATAATGCCGAATACATCGAAGTGCTTGAAGCTGAGGTACTGCGAAATGAGCAGCGATTGCGGCGGTACGACGAACGATATGATGACGAGAAACGTCAGCAGGTTCCGTCCCCAGAACTCGACTCGGCCCAGCGCATAACCAGCGACTGCGCAGACGAAGATCTGAACGACCGCGATGATGACCGAATATCCGATCGTCTGCAGCATCGGCATGAAGTTGCCGAATACTAGTCGAATAGCAGCTTTGAAGCTTATGACCGAATATTCGATCGGCACCCATATGACGTCCGGATTGCCTAGATCCTCGATATCGTTGAATACAACCGGAATGAGCTTGATCAAAGGATAGATGATGGCAAAGCCCAAACCGATGACCAGCGAGTAGAACAGGTACCCGAACACGAATTTTTGAAGCTTGCTCTTCAATACATAACCGTCGATTCGTCTTGCGGCCTTCGCTTCACTTGTCGCAATCTCACTTGTCGCCATTATTCATCCTCACCACCTTGCTCGTAATAAATAGAAGCAGAACCAAATCGATCAGCACATTGAATAGATAGACGACCGACAGCGACGAACCTACGCCGATGTTGTTCTTATTGAACGCGAAGTAGTAGATTTCCGTCGAAATCGACGACTGCAGGAACATATCGACGAACGTATACACAAGTGCGAACAACGAGATGTTCGACAGGAGCGGAAGCGTAATCTTCCAGAACACCTCGTAGCTGTTCGCGCCCTCAATGCGAGCCACCTCATAGAGCGACTGGTTAATGGACTGCAAGCCCGCCAGGAAGATCAACGTCTGAACCCCTGTCTGGGAAATCAGCAAGAAAATGTTGCTCGCAAGGTCGGAAATAAATAAGGTTACATTCACCGGCAGAAACGTGTAATTGAGCAGGAAGTCGATCAGCATGCTAGTATCGAACTGACTGCTGACAGCCGCGTCAGCCACATCGCCGCCCGATGTTATCATGATCAGATCAACGACAACCTTCAAGCCTAATACGATCGGCAGGAAGAAGATAACCCTTGCCAGTCCCCGGCCTTTGAACTTCACGTTCACGAGAATCGCGCAGAACAAGCTGAAGATGACGATGACCGGCGTATTCATGAAGATGTTGACGTTCTCGTCAGTGAATACGCGCAAGAATGTTTGACTCTGGCTCGATACTTCCGTGCGGAACAGGTTGGTGTAGTTGCTCAAGCCGACATACTTGAGCACCATCCCCCCGTTGTCCGCAACGCCTACCTCGTGAAACGAATATTTGATCGTGTTCACGAGCGGCTTGATGAAGAATAGAATGAAGCCGATGAGCCACGGCAGCATGAAGATGATGCCGTGGACTTTTCTCATATTCTGATGGGAAATATGCAGCTTCTTTGATTTGACCGCTGTACCCGCCACCTACTGAACCTCCTTTGCTGCTGCCTGTAAGCCAAATGCTTGCTTCGTAAGCATATACCTGGCATTTTGCATGCTTCTTCGATGCTGTTACTTCGACTCGATCGCGTAGCCCAGCGCATCCAGATGATGGCCTGCGACCGTGACGTCGTATTTGTTGTAGTTGACAATAACCTTCGATCCGGAAGCATAGGTGGTCTCGAATACGTTCTTCGCCAGCATCTGATGCCCGGTGATCTCCTTCGAGCCAATCGCTTCGAGCCCTTTGCTGTATTCGGCGTACAGAGATTTGATACCATCCTTAATGGCCGAATACTGAATCGAAATATAATCGCTGTATTCCGAGTTTTTCAGTACGTCGACGTTCTCTGCACTAATCGTATACTTCGGAATGCTGCCAAGCTCCAGCGCCTGCAGCAGATAGTAGCTGCTGCGATCAGCCGACATGTTCACATTCAGCGTCGTATACTCCGTCAGTCCGTTCATGACCAGTTGGCGGAAAGGAATGGACATGTACATCGTGCCGTAGTTGCTGCTCTCTCGCGAGATGTTCGCTGCGTACTGGCTGTATTGGATTCGATCCATATTCGGATTGTCCAGCGCAATGGTCTTGCTCTCTGCCAGCTTCTTCAGGTTGTCCTCTACAATCGCGTTAGACACGACCGGATCGATAATATCGCGCGGATTATAGTTCGCATAATACGTCGAACCCATGTCATTGACCGCAATATTCGGGTAATCTTCCGAGTCCTTGACGAACTTGTTCACCGTATCGCTCAGAATGAGTGGATAGAGCAGATACTGCTTCGTCGCGTTCGTGCTGAACATGCCACTGGCAAGATCGTATTTCTTGAAACCAATCGGTTTGCCGTCATAACCATGCAGCGCGTTCGATTTCAACCAGAAGCCGTCGCTCGTATCGGATACGCGCATCAGATCGGCATTGAGGAACAACTGGCTGCTGCCATTCTGCTTGAAGTAATCCATCAAGTCGTTAAGCTCTTTGCGGCTGCCGTTCGCTCCAGTCAAATCCGCCTTGTTCATAATCGTGTTGTTCAAGCCGCCATTGAAGAAGCCCTTGTAGTTCACGACCTTGTTGACGTCCTGCAAATCGTTCATGATCGATAACAATTGATCATATTTCGTCATCGAGTATGGCTTCGTATACGGAACGCCAAGGAATCGCTTATCGAGCGTCACCGTTCCGATTACGTCAAGGAAAAGCTTAGGCGTCGCATTGAAGTTCTGTTTCAAGTCATACTTGTCGATCAAATGCTGCTGATAGCTCTTCGCCATGTCGTAGTACGAGACTTCGCCGCTGAACAGCCTGTATCGAACCGTGTAATCGACGTTAATCAAGCCTGTCGTTGACAGGAACCGCGCTTCGTTGTCGCTGTAAGCGCCGAACACCTTGACGCGGGAGAACTGCATCGCATCAAGCGAGCTGTACACTTTGTTGTACAACGTGCCGCCTGTCGAAGTATCCTGCGTGCCAAGCTGTACTTTGACATTGCCAAGCTCGGCGCCTGAATCGATAATGCCCAGATAACCCGAGGACTTGCCCGCTTGGTCCGTATCGTACATGCCGAACACCGGCATCGTCAGATTCTCAGGAAACTCCGGCAGATCGTACAGCTTGTCGTAATACGTGTTGTCGTAAACCGGCCGTTCATACTCTGGGAATTTGCCATTAAACGAATTGAGCTTGAACAAGGCGCCGGAGCCGTCCGGTACGACAATGTATCCATCGCTCACTTTGTCGGCCGAAGCCAGCCCGAACGATGGCAGCACCGCAATGTTCTGCAGCGTATAGAACTGATTTCCACCTTTGATTTCATAGGTCGGCACCTTGACAACGAAGTCGCCGTTATCGAGCGTTGCCTCCATTGTAATGACGAATCTAGCAGGTTCCGTAATCGTCACTTGAATGCCGAATTGCTGGCTGTCCGCCATCAGCATCTCCGTCGTGTAGCCAACCGCCTTCGACAGATTGATCAGATCCTTCACAAGCGACGTCGGCGGAAGGCCTGCGAACTTGTTGAAGTACAAATCATTGTCCTGATCCAGCTGGTACATGATCGAGAGCGCGTCATTGTATTTCTGTGCATCGACCATGCTGATCTCGCCATTAAGCAGCCCTTCATTGATCGGATCGACGAATTCTTTCTTATAATTCTCTTCCGAGATTTTGTCAGGCATATATTCGTTCAGCCGATACGATTCGGTCTCGAAGAAGTCGAATACGATCTGAACGCCGTTCTCGATCTGATTCAGCTCGTACCTGCCGTTCTGAATCGCATACTTGAACGCATCCCACTCGGTCATCGTGCCATCCTTGCCTAGAAACTTGATGACGAGCGGCGATTTCTCGATATCCCCGCTGCCCTCTTCCAGATACAAGCTGTTCCACGTCGTGCCGGCCGCTGCATCAACGACTTGCAAATTCAAGGTCGTCGTATCGAGATTAAGCTGCTTCTGACCGCTGGTTGCAAGCAGAACATTGCCTGACTTCGGCTCTATTTTGCCAACGACCGGCGACAGGCCTTCTCTTGCCGCGACAGGCAGGTCCTGCTTGTTGATACTCCAATGCTTGATAAACGAAGGTGCATACCAGCCCGCCACGATTAGGACGACAACGACTGCTGCGATGGCGATCTCTCTATAACCGATATTTCTGATCCGGCGCATTGCCGTTACTTGTAAGCTATTTAGCATCTTGGCATCACCTTTTCATCCATTCAATGACTACGGTATACACGAATCCGATGACTTTGCTGACCAGCATGAAGTACAGCATGGACAGGAAGACGATCATGATTGCGGAGCAGAACGTAACGAATAGCGTGACGACGTTCGTTAAAGGCGAATACTCATGAATGACGCACAGTCCGCAGAACATTAAGAAGTAGAACCATACCGTTCCGATGAGGACGAATGCATTGAGCAGCGCCGCCTCCTCCTGAATGATCGTATTGCTTAAGATGATGCCGACAATATCGAATAGAAGCTTCGGAACGAGCGCGTACGTCATGACCATATAGATATCGCCCATTGTCCCATTCCCGTCGAACAGGGTGGTCACGCTCCAGTTGCTAAGGAGAAACAACAGGAACGGAACCAGGGTCGTAACGAAAATCATGATGCTGTTCATCTCGAACAGCGGATAGTAATTCAATATAAACCCGGTGTATTGATAGCTTAGAATGCCTGTAATGCCGCAGATCAACATGATGATCGTAGGCAGCGCATAACTTCTTTTTCTTGTGTTCTTGACCGCATAGAATCCGTCGAACGGATGCAGCATGACATGGAACATATGTTTGCCGTCATCGAGCATACTGGCCATCGGAGTACTCCCTTCCTTTCCTAAAGAGGTAGTTCAAAAAGTCGTCTTTTGATCATGAAGTCATTCAGGAAGCCTATTCGACGTCGAAGCTTGCGTTCACCTTCGGAGTCCGGAGGTTATGCTTCCGATGTAGGTTTCCGCTGGAAACCTTGTACATGTAGGTTTTGCCTACACTCCGTTCCTCCTGAAGTTATTTGCTCTACTTTAATTGTTACTACCTGCGAGCAAATAACAGCTTCGTAAGCATAAGCTATTCAGGTTCTCGCAATCTTCTCGATGCTGAAAACCCGACTTTTTGAACACGCACTTAAATTAACAATGCTAGCTGTTCTTCCTGTTGTATCGAAACTCGGAATAAAGAAGTGCGAAGGCAGCAAGCACGAACGGAATGACTAACCACATAAAGTTGTGCTGGATGAACAAATTGCGATATTCGTTATACGCCTTCGAATAGTAGCCGCGGCTGTTGCCCAACTCGAAGTAGTACATCGCTTCCTCGCTCATATCCCGCATCAAGTAGTTCCGGCCGACGCCCGTATAGGCAATGTCATAGTTCGAATTCAAATGGAGCGTATGCTCATATTCTGCGCCTGCTTGCTCCCACTTCCCGTTGTAATACTGCCGCTCGGCATCGAGCGCAGCTTGACCGAACTCGGTAGGCTGGAACAAATACGCCGCGCTGAACGTTTTATCCGTCACGATCAATTGGTCTCCAGCCCATGCAATCGCCGTCGGGTCCTTCAAGTCCCCTTTCAAATTGCCGGCTCCGCCGAAGATGTTCATCAAATCCCCTTCGAAGTTGTAGAGGAATATTCGTCCCATCGTCTTATCAAGCAAGGCGTATACGCCGAATTGCGAAACGGCAACATCCACGAACTGGCTTTTCTTCTCGATTACACCGCCGGTATGCAAATCGCCGATTACGGGGAAGTAGCCATTCTGCAGCAGCACGTTCTCGCCCTTGGAGTTGAAGCGGAACACCTTATTCTGCGCTGAAGCGTCGAAGGTCGTAGCATAGATAAGCCCCTCCGAATCAAACGTCAAGTTGTTGAAAGACGGCGCGAATATTTTCTTCATCTTCTGCTTCTGCTGATTGGATGCAATCGACTTCCAGAAGTAGTCCACGAGATTGACTCTCGGCTTATTCAAGCCAAAATAACGGTTAAACGTCCCATCGTGATTCAATTGAATAATGCCCTCGTAGCTGCCTTGGACAACTACACTGATCTGTCCGTCTTTGTCGACGACGATCTTCGAAGGCTTAAACTGCGTGACGCCTACCATATTCTCGGGCTTCTCAATCGTCCGTCGGTAGGCATAGGTGCTTCCGTCGAGAACAACGATCCGCCCGGCTTCCGTATCTGCGATGAAGAGTTCATTGGATGACTCATTCAAGTAGACGCCTTCCGGTTTATTGAGCATGAGCTGTTGATTGGTTTCAGGGTTGACCATGATTTTCCCGGCATCGTCTCGAATAAGCTTGATCGATACGAGAAATTTCAGATCCATATCGAACACATCAATGCGGCTTTCCGTCGAATCGACGAGGAAGATGCGGTCCGAGCTTACATAGACGTCATCGACGCTGCCCAGCGGGATATCTCCCATACTGCTTCCATCGATACTATTCACAAGCTCGAACGCCGGCAGACTCTTCTGCGAATTGCCCCAGAAGTCGTACGTATAATTGCTCTCGAACGTATTGGCAGCTAACGCGCTGGCGGACGGAAGCATCATGCCAAGAATGAAGGCGAAAATTATAGCCCACTTCAATTTCATAGCTGTTGGGCCTTCCTTTCCGTTTGTGAATTGATCATTATTCTTTAATGCCTGACGTTGCCATCGTCGAAATGACGTTGCTCTGCGAAATAATGAAGACGACGACCGGTACGACCAGCATGATGAGCGTAACGGCCGAGGCAACCCCGGTTCGCGCTACGCCTGCATTGACAATTTGCGATAAGGCATAGCTGACCGGCTTCAGTTTCTCGCTGTAGATAAAGCCGCCTCCTGTCGTCCCCCATAGATTCTGGAATGACAAGATAATGAGCGTAATCCATGCCGACCGCGAGAGCGGCATCATGACTTTCCAGAAAATAGTGAACTCGTTCGCGCCATCAATCTTTGCGGCTTCGATGAGCGCATCGGGAACCTGCGACATGAAGTTCTGCATCAGGAACAACCCCAAAGTAGAAGCTGCGGTTGGCAGAATAACGGCCCAATACGTATCGATCATATGCAGTTTAGACATGATGACGTAGTTCGGCAGCGCGGTTACGGTACCGTTGAACATGAGCGAGTACACGATCATTTTGGACATCGATTTGGAGCCCGGGAAGACGTATTTGGCCAACGGGAATGCCGCCATCGAACCGATAATAACGCTGCCCGCCGTGCCCGCCGCCGTCAGGAATACGGTATTGAACAAGTAACGGGTCATCGGAATCCATGAGTTGCCGATGATGATGAACAAATCCTGGAAGTTCGTAAGCGTCGGGCTTTGAACGAACAGCTTCGGCGGGAAAATAAAGATCTCATTCAATGGCTTGAATGCGTTATTAATAATGAAGATAAGCGGCCAGACGCTGAATAATCCGAATAGGCCTAGAAACAGCGTTAGCGAAGCGTCCCCGATGATGCTTCTATTCCGCCGCTTGAACTTCCGGGACATATACGCTCTCTTAATGACTAATGGAAGGCTGCTCACCTAGGCACCTACCCTTCTCAGAACTTTCTGGACGATGATGTTGGTAAACACCATGATGAAGAACAATACCGTTGCGATTGCCGATGCATAACCCATCTCATGGCGAATGAAGCCGTAGTCGTGCAAGTGAGTCAGAATCGTATGACCGGCGTATTCGACCGATGGGAATCCCGCAAGCTCGATGGAGATTTGGGATACCGACAGCGAGGCCGTTATTTGCATAACCGCACCGAACAGCAGCTGCGGACGCATCGACGGAAGCGTAATGAACCACAGCTCCTGCCAGCGATTGCGAATACCGTCGATCTGACCTGCTTCATACAGCGATTTGTCCACGTTCTGCAGACCTGCGATGAACGCCAGGAAGCTGACGCCAAGACTAAGCCACAGCTGTACGAGAATGAGAATCGGGAATACGTATTTCTTCGTATCGAAGAATAGAATCGGCTCGCTCGCGAGGCCCAGCTTCAACATCCAAGCGTTGGCATAACCATACATATCCGACGAGAAGATCAACTTCCAGATCATGTAGGCGTTGCCGGAAATCGATGGCGCGTAGAAGACGAGCGTCATAACCGCGCGAACCTTCGGCGACAGCTCGTTGATCAGCCACGAGAAGACGAAACACATCAAGTAGCTGATCGGGCCGGTAATGAGCGCGAAGAACAACGTGTTCTTCACCGCAATGAGGAAGATGTCGTCATTGACGGTCAAGTTGATATAGTTGCGCAGCCCGATGAACACGGGCGGCTCCAACATGTTGAACGAGGTGAAGCTTATAATGATGGAAGTGAATACAGGGATGACTGTAAACACCAGGAATAGAATCGCGAACGGCAGGATGAGCAAGTATTTGCCTTTATGCTCTTTCCAGACCTGCATAGGCGACCTTCTGCCGCCGTTACTTGTCTTTATTTGTCGACTCGTCAGCATTCGCCTTTTGCTCCTCTTTCAGTTGATTCTGGTCCAGGTATGACAGATGGAACTCTTTGCGCTTCTTCTCAAGTTCCTTGTCGATCTGCTTGCTGTTCAAGAACAACGTCTCGCGCGGATTGAGACCGCTCGTTACAACGGCACGGAATGCATAATCGATCGCCCGCGTCGTCATATAGCCGCCCGGCACCTCCGGCACGCCTATCGTATCGTTGAACTGCTCGATGATTTGCTTCGAATCTTTGCTTGCCCACGGCAGCTGCTTGAGCACCTCGAGATTCGCTGTCGGATAACGAGCTGCTGCGCCAATGACTGCCTCGAGCGACTTCGCATATTGTGCCTGCGTATCTGTGCTCAGCCACCATTTCATGAACGTCCAGCCCGCTTCCTTATTGTCCGAAGCGTTCATCAGGATGCTGTCGATCGTGTCGGCTACCGCATGATTGTTCAACGTTCCGTCTTCGCTCGAAACGCCTGGAAGCGGTGCGAACGACCATAAGCCGCGAATTTCCGGCGCGAACACTTCGAGCTGGTTGTACGTGATATAAGGTGCTATGCCGACCGGCATTTCGCCAGTACGGAACCGGTTCGGGAAGTCCGCGGAAACCGGCAGTCGTTGGCTTGTAAAGAACCGCGTCAGTCTGTTGAATGCTGTCATGGCAGAATCATCCGTCAATCCGGTCTCGATACCGTAATCGCTGCCTTCGCCATGATACAAATCGCCGCCATACTGATAAACCATGGAAGGATAAAGCGTCTGACCTGGCATCCAGAAATCGTAATTATTCGCATGCAGGATCGAGATGATGCTCTCTACCTCATCCCATGTCGTCGGCGGCTTCAAGCCAAGCTGCTTGAGGATGTCCTCGCGATAGAACATCATCATGAAGTTCTGCTGCTCGGGAAGACCATACGTTCCGTTCTGGTACGAGACCGTCTTCATCGCGCTTTCCGTGAACTTCGCCTTCATCTCGTCGAAGCCATCCAGCTTCGACAGATCGACGAGCGCGTTCCGCATCGCGAAGTTAATAACCGTCGCCTGCGGCACAGCCAATGCGACGTCGGGTCCATTGCCTGCAAGCGTTGCTGGCAGAATGACATCCTCTGGAATCAGCTGCAGATCGACTGCAATGTTCGCGTTCGGCGTGAAGCTCTGATCGATCAGATTACGAATGATCTGCGCTTGGTCACGGCCGGCCGAGATCCATACTTTGAGCGCCTTCTTGTCCGTCGACTCCGTCATTTTCGTTTCATCGACGAAGAACGTAGACAGGAATCGAACGGTGCCGTAATAGCTTTTCTCGAAGAAATTCGGCTTCGCCTTCGGCAATTTGGCACCTGGCGCGGACAGCGTGAAGCTGTCGAGCTGAAGCGGCATCTCCGAGATCGAAGTGATCCAAGTGCCTAGAGACGAGATATTGTTCTGCATGGTGCCCAGCTCGCTAATTACGCTGTCCGGCTTGCGGCTCAGCCGCTCCGCCTGCACCTGCATTTTCTCGATCATGGCTGTCTTCTCGCCCTTCTCGCCGGTAATGCGAACGAGCTCATCGACCACTTTCTTCAGACGGTCGCTTTCCGCTTTCAACGTTTCCGCGTAGTTCGGAATCTTCGTCGTAATCTCGTAGTCGATATATTTGTCTGGCACAAGGCCTGTAATTTGAACGGTTTTGCGATACAGGTCATTCAGTGCGAATACGCTTTTCTCTACTTCGGACAGCGGCATGGCGAATTCGCCGAGCACGACTTCAAGCGAAATCGTGTTCTCGCCCTGCTTCAGATGAAGGAGCAGCTCGTCTTCGCCATTCTCCAGCACATAATTGACGAAGCCGGAGTGGAACGCGAACGGAATCGCCTGCGCTTCCTTGAATGGCACTTCGCCGTTGACCTTCAACTGACGATAAGACATGACGCCTCGGTTCGTGTTCTGCTCGCCTCTGAAGGACAGTCTGTAGAGCCCTTCCTCCGGAACGTCGATCGTCCACTGCAGGAAGTCGCCGGGCGTCCGCCAGTTCGAGCCGCCGATCGTGTTCAGCTTGATTTTGTAAGGATGATAAGGGACCGTATTCGAGTTGCCGTAATCCGTCGTCATCAGAATGTCGATGGACGACTTCTCGATATCGATCGTATGCTCGTCGGTACGTTCGGCTTGATAGAGCAGATTGTCGCCGTCATACACCTTGTATTGCGATTCCCATTCCTTCAGGACGTCCGCATACGACTTAATTTCCGGCGCTGCCTTCAATGTCAAGTCGTGGATGATGACTGGCTCCTTCACAGACTCGAAAGTGAGCGTGTGCGTCCCTGCACTCAAATAAATCTTGTAAGGATCCAGACTTCTCCGTCTTGAATCCGTCAAATAAACGGTTGTAAGCTCTGGTTTCTCTATCGATACAGGCAAAATCTCATTGCCGTTTTTATTCACAATCGGCTTGCCGCCGCTATTGTCCCATAATTTGTTGAAGATCAATTGATTCAGGCCGGTATACAAGCTTTCGTGATCAATGGTCAGCTTTCGTTCGATCTTTGAATTCGTACCTTCTACAGGCAGGTAAGTAACCGCCAAGTTATAGAAACCCGCTTCCTGCACGGAGACATTCCAACTAATCGTACCGGTATCGCCAGTTCGTACCGCACCATTCTCTACACTCGCGTTCATGTCGCCCGCCGTCTGATACGACGACAGGTCCACTTTCACTTCCGAAGCAGCCATCTGACCCGAATAACCGGCGTCCGTGAGATATTGGCTGTAGGATTCTTCAACGTAGTCCTCATTCTCCGACTGCGATGCGATCGTCGCCTTAGCTCCGCCTGAACGCAGAGAAGGTATGAGTATGACCAATGCGATGATGATCAGCGCAATGCCAACTAACATTTTCTTCTTCATGATCATTGCCATGAACCTCCGTTATAGCTGATAGGTGCTATGAAAGCCTTCATAGCACCTACCGCCTTTAGACGATTTGCAGTTAGAACCCTTAGCTGCTGCTTTATAACGGGAGCTTACTTCTCGACTTTGACTTTAATCGTCAGATCTGCTTTGTTGCCAGCGTAGTCCGTTACCGTCAGCTTCACGTCGTATTCGCCGGTTGTTGTAACGTCGAGGCTGCCAACATCGGCCGTAATGTTGCCTTTCAAGTCAAAGCTGTCTTTGTCGATCGCTTGCTCGACGAAATCGTTAGCCCAGTTGATAGCTGCTGCATCTTCATTGACTTTGATTGCGCGGTAGCCTTCTTTCGCCGTGATCGTCGGAGCCGTCGTGTTCTTCGGATCGTAGACGATGACAGCGAACGTGCCTTTGCCTTCGTTGCCGGCTGCGTCCTTCGCCGTTACGACAAGGCCGTTGTCGTACTTGCCGACTTTATCCTTCGCAATGCCGCTCGTATCAACCTTCACATTCGCGAATGGAAGATCGCCGTCGATGCCGTCAGCTGCCTTCACGAGCGTATCCCACTTCACAGTAGCCGGATCTGTACCCGCTGCGATTGCGATCGCTTTGCCAACAAGCGAGAAGGTCGGCGGCATGTTATCGACCGTTTTATCCGAGCTGAGCGCTTTCTCCGTCGTACTCATGATGTCGAGAATTTGGTTCTTCTGAGCATCGATTGCACCAGCATACTTAGGCGAACCATTCAATCCGTATAGCGAGTTGCCGAGAATCGTATCCGTCCACAGGTTCGTCCATGGCAGAATGCCGGAGTACTCGTTCGGCTTGCTTCCTGCGATACCAATGAAAGCATCCATGATATTAGCGCCGATCTTCTCGTTCGTAACGTCGAAGCCATAGTTAACAGCTGTCATCTTCGCTTGTTTCGTGAAGAAGTCTAGCGCTTTGTCGCTGCTTGCGAGCGTTTTGTAAACCGTCGACCAGTAGATTTGGAATGCTTTGAGCGCAAGTTCCGTTTTCTCTTTGGAAACGCCTTTCAGCACTGCAAATTGGTTGCCTGGCGTAATAAGCTGCTGGTAACGAGCGTCGTCCGCCGGAATATCGTCCGGTCTAGGGAACGGCACTACGCCCATCGATTCACCGCGCGCTGCGAGCGATTGGCCCGCACCGTTCGAGAGCCACGGCACCATGTTCGTGAAGACGGATTCGCCATTGCCGAAGTCGCTGCCGTTCCATGTCCAGCCCGGTACGGACGTATCGTCGCCGTAACGAACGGACATCATCAGCTTCTTGGAGATGAGGCCATCGATATATTCAACCGCTTTCTTCGCTTCCGGCGCATCTGCCGTCAGACCATTCGCGCCATAGACAGCGCCGCCGTTCGCATGGATGGCTTGTTGTGCCGTATAACGGTAGTCGGTTTCGAATGCTTTGATCGGTACATCCGTTCTAACAGGCGATTTCTTGTTCGCATAGTATTCATTGACTTTCGTCAAATAGTTTTCGAATGCGGACCAAGTCCATTTGCCTTCTTTCCACAGATCGGCAGGGTAAACCGTCTGGCCGTTTTCTTTCAGCGCATCTACTTTGTCGAGGTAAGTCGCGTTGTAGACGAGCGGCCAAGTATTTACGAAATCAAGAATGTAGTTCAGGAAGTAGTTATGTCCGAACATTTTGTCGCCGAACATCCAGGAGCTGTCCTCATCGGCGAAGATGTTCTGGTATTCATCCAATGGTTGGAAAATGTTCTGGCCGAGCAGCGTGCCTTGCGATCCGCCCCACAGCAGCGCTACGTCAACGATCGGCGCATTCGCGAGTACCGATTTCAAGAGCGATTCGCGAAGGTCAGTTGGGTACTGCACCCACTTGATCTTAACGTTAAGCTGTTTCAGAACTTCTTCTTGCGCTTTCGTTCTTGCAAGCAGTTGGTCTGGCGCCATGCCGGATTTGCCCGTTACAGGGTCTTTCCACTCTGGATCATCGCCTGCTTGCCAGTGCGTGCCGAATACGATCGTCGTCGGCTCGCCTGTAGGTTTTGTTGCTGTATCTTCGGTCTTCGCTGTCGTATCCGTTGTTTCTTTCTCTGTGTCCGTCGATTTGGTATCATTGTTCGAGCCGCTGCACGCACCAAGCATCACGACGCAGAATGCAAGAATGATCGATATCGAAAGGAACTTTTTCATTTTCACTGCCATTGTTGATCCTCCCTTTTAGTACTACCTCTTTAGGTAATGCTAACTTCGCTACCCTAGAATCCCTTCAAGAAAGCTCGTTGTTTGAATCACAAAGGTTGTTACCGACTCCGCTGGAAGCACATAGTGCTTCAGTCCGTTCACCTCCTTCACAAGCGCAAGGTCGGCGTTGTTCGAAGTCTCGTAGATCGACGCCTTCTTCCCTTTCAGATCGCCGAAGGTGATCGGCTTCTCCGAAGCGGAAGTATTGATCGCCACGATGACTGTCTCTTTCTCGTTCGGACTCGCATAAGCAGAGACGAGAATGTCGCTGTCCCCATTGTCGGTCTCGATTCGGTGATAGCCCGGCTTGATGAACTTGGCGTAATTGCCGAAGCTCCACATTCGCTTAGCTGCGCCGAATTCGCGGGTAGACTCATTCACATACACAAGCGCATCCCGATAATCTCCCTTGGCGACAGCCAGCCATTGTTCCCACGTCGACACGTTTAAAATCGTCATGTCTTCGTGGATGGTCTTCGCGAGCGTTAGCGCGGCATCCAAGGTAGCCGCACCGCCATTCACCATCTCGCACCATTCGGTCTGGTACAGCGGGAGCATATCCTCGAACTGCGAGAAATACTCAGCAGCAATTCGCTTATCCTTCTCGGTTGCCCAATAGGAGTGCACCGCATAGGCATCGATCGACTTCGACAGCACCTCGTCGTCCATAATTCGCTTATACATGGCGAGCGTGTAGTTCGGGTCGTTCCATGTGCCGGATTCGGCGATGAGCAGCTTCACCGGCAGATCCCGTTTCTGCAGCTCCAGCGCTACCTTACGCGATAGACTGATGACCTGCTCCGGCTCGTAGTGATTGCCCTCTTGCCCGCCCTTCCACTCCCATTGCGGCTCATTGATCGGGCTTAGATATTTGACCGGTATGCCCTCCTTCAGGAAGAGCTCCGTAATATCAACTAGATAAGTTGCAAAAGCTTCTTCGTTCTCCGGCGGCAGATTGGACAGTCCGTTCGGATCGCCGGAAGAGTAGCCGGATTTCGTCAGCCTCGCCGGCGGGCTGTTGGCGAACAATTCAACCGTAGCGCCGCGTTTGACCGCCGCTTTCATCGCATTGATTGCATTCTTGTCTCGATTGAGATCGTAAACGCCCGGCGATACTTCAACCGATTCCGTACTGCGCCATGGATCATCTGCGACCGTAGGCTGGCCGGCCCCAATGTTGTACCTATAAATGTTGAGCCCGATGCCTTTCTTGCTGTCGTAGAGCAAATCCATAATGTCGTCGATATTATCCCAGCCGCCGACATCTTGCGCCCACCAAGCGCCGGATGCTCCGAAGCCTTCGATTTCCTGATAGGTCTTATCGTAGTTAAGCTGAATGGAATCCCCCACTACATCGCCGCCTTCATCCTCTGGCTTAGAATCATGCTGCATAATTGACCGATAAGCGAATGAACTAACAACGAGACACATAAGCAAGAAGACGATTGGGATGATGAACCTTTTCTTACGAAGAAACATTTGTTCACTCCTAACCCTGCCCACTCGAATGACACCGCTTTCATAAACCTCAGTTGACCCAGTCTCGTGAATGTCGACCGCCCCCTCCGATTCAATAATGAATGGAGGGGCTCCATGATCCGCGCTGCTCTCGATCAATCGGAATCGGTCAACATCCGCAAACTCGTGTGCTATGGAAACCTTATTTTGTCGAATGAATCTGTCGAATTTTATAGAAACCGGTTGCATGAAATGGGTTTCATAATGGTTATAAAGCTATGAACTCTAGTCCGTTCAGTTGTCCTGGTTCCTGTCGATCAACCGCCTCCAGCAAGATCGAGAGTTGTGCGCCGTCATCTCCGAACCAAGGACCTGGCAAGTAAATCGAGCTTGCGTCGCCGCCAGTCAGCACCGGCCTTTCCGCTCCGCCCTTCAGCCACAGTCGGCTTACGATGGTTTCATTATGGAACACGGTCATTTTCAAACCTTGCCCATCTGCTCGCACCCGCCATCCGCGTCCTCGATCGGAATTAGCGACTGCCGCATACAACCATGCCGCTCCTCCGCTCTCGAGCGATAGAGGCAGCTCCACCGTCTCCGCTGCCTGCCGATGACGCTGAGCATGCGCCAGCAATCCTTCTTCGGCTCCGGATATCGTCCAGTTGTCGGCGTCGACCGCTTCGTAGAATCGTACTCTTCCTGCCCTTGCTCCTTGAGCCCGCTCGACGAGTACCGTGAATTGCAGCTGCTCGCCCGGTGTTACAAGCGATGAAAGGTCCAAGTAAGGATCATACGGATGTACTTCACCAGCTTCTCTGCCGTTAATGTACCATACCGCCTTACCTTGGAAACCTTCAAGATGTACGATGAATCGATTCGCTTCTGCGTCCGTCCTATAGGTGCGCCGGTATAATTCACGAACCGGATGATCCGGCGACATCCATCCACCGAAGCCTACCATCGGCCACAATGTATCATCGAACGATTCGGTCCATTCCTGCTTGAAGGGACGATCCTGCAGACGATGCACATGCCAGTTCTGCGTAATATCCGCGGATCGAAACACGGCTGCAATGCCCTTCAAACCTTTGAGCGCGTGAAGTCTGAGTCCTAGCAATCTAGCATCGTCGAAATTCGAATGTCCCCAAATTTCGGTCTTCGCTGTAATGGCAGATACCGTCTTCGGCTCTGCAAAAGGGATGTACCAGCTGCTGCCCGCAGGCACTGCAGTTCCTGCATACCGTCCGTCTGCATACAGCGAGATAATGTCGCTGCCTTGGCGAATGAACAAACCATGTGCCTTCCGGTTGTTAACAGCTGCGACATGGCCTTCATACCAAGCGAAACCTCTGTATATGCCTACCTTCTCCAAGTAATCGATCGTGCCCTTAATCCGCACCACATCGTCGGAGCTCAGATCGGATACCATCGACACGGCGGGATTGAATTCAGCGAGCTGCCATTGCACGTTCGCCTGGACTCGTTCAATCGAAGCCGCTTCCGGCTGCTCGATGACAATGCCCTCATCGATCAAGTAACGTTCCATGTACAGCGCTTTCATCAATGTCGTTGAAACAAGGATCAGTTGGCGTCCATCCTTCAGCGTAATGACGACTTGGCCGTCTTCATTCTCTGTAACCGAGAGTTTAAGGCGGACAAGGTTCTGATCGACCGCTGCATCTGCATGAACGGTATCGATTGCCACGTATCCTTCGAGTTCAAGTACGATCTCGCTCTTCGCATGTTGGTGGAACAGAAGCACCGTTCGCTGATCATCCGCTTCAACATGAAACAGCTCGGCACCTGCATAAATCAGCTTGCCTGAAGCGCCCCACCGTTCAAGCGGTACATCTACCGGAAGGATGATCGATCTGCCTGATGGCAATGACAGCGGATACAATTCCGAGGACGATTCGAGATGACGGCTCTGTATATCGATCTGCTTCGCCTCATTGTCTCCGTTCGTTACGAACAACAAGCTTCCTCCGCCTTGCAGCTTAAGCTCGTGAGGCCCGAACGCTTGCGCGGGCTCATCCGCCAGCTTCCAATCGGTTTCGAATTCAGCCTCCGCCTGTGCTATAGCATCTCCATATGTACCAATGACGCGAGTCAGCAGCCTTCCCTCGTATGCTTCGCCTCGTACGATGCCCTCGGGAGAAATCATCCCGCCGAAATCGTAATCCGACGTCATAAAGGCAAGTGGTCTGCCCCAGTTATTCGTTGCATTCGTAAATCCGAAGTCGGTTCCCGACACCTGCAGATAAGGGCCAAGCAGCTTGGCTCCGGCTGACAACAGCCTTCGCAGCAAGTAGTGCGAGCGATTCGTCTCCGTGACAAGCAGCGGATAGCCCATCCCAGCGAGGATGCTGCGATAGCTGTGCACCTTCTGCTCGAAGATCGGGTCGCGGTCATCCGGATAGAAATTGCATGTCGGCATTACGCCTTCCGTTAAGCCGGATGCTTCGATCAATCCGCCTTGACCAGCGCAGGCGATCAAAGGAACGGTTACGTTCGCTTTCAGCGTCATGTCCCGCAATGCAGCGATATACCCTTGCGGATCCTTGCAATCGAAGAAATCAAGCTCGTTATCCAGCTGAATGGCTATAACCGAACCTGCTGCTCCAAGCTGGAAGCGCGATAAGATCGGCATAATCTGTTCGAACCAACGTGACACATGCATAAGGAAGACTGGATCGTTCTGTCTAATCCGCATGCCATCCTTCGCCAGCAAGTAAGCCGGCAGCGCGCCGCCATCCCATTCGGAGCAAATGTACGGACCAGGTCTTGCTATAACCCACAGACCTTCTTCCCTTGCAGCCTCCAGGAAAGCCTCAACATCGCGCTGACCATTAAAGTCCCATTCCCCTTCGCGAAGCTCATGATAGTTCCAAGGAAAATAGACATCAATGCAGTTGTAGCCATACGCCTTCACTTGCGCCAGCCGTTCCCGCCACAGCTCGCGGGGGATACGGAAATAAAATAAGGAAGCGCTGAGGAGAATAACAGACTTCCCTTGAATGGATACGCTGTTCGGTGTCCATTGCACGATCGGTTCCACATTTACTGATTCCATCAAGCGCACCACCTCATCGGTTAGGATTCGCATGAAAATGCTATGAAATCTATTTCATGAAATGGGTTTCATTAATCTGAGGTCATTATATCGCCGCCTTGGATAATCTGTCAATACAGGATCTGGAACCTTATTGAAAACGCATACATCATTTATTCGGAGCAGGTACAAATCAGCAATATCCCTTGCTGCATAAGGGATCTCAGGTTTCTACCAAGATTGCATGGCGGAACAAGTGATGACATGACAATATAACAAAACGACCACTGAAACCTCCGTCAGAGCTGCACGCGCTGAAACAAAAAAAGCCCTCCGAATCACTCCTTCTTGCGAAAAGGTAGTGTTTCGACGAGCTCTTAGCCAACCCAATTTGAATTATTACTTGCGTCTGGAAGGTGCAGGTCCGCTGCTCTGACGCACAATCAGCCTAGGCGTTAGTACGGTCGTCCGTTTCGTCGGCATACTGTTGTTGATCTGATAAATCCGCTCCACCGCATACTTGCCCAGCTCATGCGTATTCTGCGTTACGGTCGTCAGCTCCGGAATGACGGCGGTCGACAGCGGCGAGTCGTCGAAGCCGACGATCGAGATATCTTCCGGAATGCGCAATCCGCGCTCCGATGCAGCCTTGATCGCGCCGATCGCAGTAAAATCATTCACGCATAGAACGGCCGTCGGCCGATGCTCGCTGTCATCGAGCAGCTTGTTCATCAAGTCGCGTCCGGCTTGGATGGAGAACTCGCCATATTGGATCCACTCTTTGCGCAGCGTCAGCTTCTGGTCTTCCAGCGTTTTCTTGACCGCTTTCACCTTCTGGATCGTCGTGGTCATGAAGTCCAGCCCGCCGATGAAGGCGATATCCCGGTGGCCCAAATCAATCAAGTGCTGAGTTGCAAGCGCGGCGCCAACCGCCTCATCGCTGTACACCCGATGGAACTTCGTCTTGGCAAGATTGCCGTTCACGAGCACGACCGGAATCGTTTCCGCCGCCTCCTGCACCTCTTGAACAAGCTCCGGCGGACAATTCGCCAGATTGATCCGACCGCCGATGAAGATGATGCCGTCAACGCGTTTCTCGCGCAGAATAGTCAAATATTCGGATTCCCGGTCATCATCGCCGGACGTATTGCACAGGAAGAACGTATAGCCCTTATCTCTCGCTTCTTGATTGGCGCCGTAGAACACTTCTGGAAAGAACGGGTTCGTTATGTCAGGGACGATCATCGCGATCGTACCCGTTTCTTTCTTGATCAAGCTTCTAGCCAATGCGTTCGGCTGGAACTTATGCTTCTCGATCACTTTCATGATCTTATCTCTCGTACTGGCCTTTACTGGCGCTGTATCGTTCAACACACGCGATACTGTCGAGACGGACACCTCCGCCTCTCTCGCAATATCGTATATGGTTGTATTCTTCACCATGCCCCTATCCATCCTTAGGAAAGATCATATTTGTCTTGTATCCATGATAACAGAACTATCACAACTATGAAACCCATACCATTAATAATTGTATTAATATATTAATAATCGACGAACACGCTTATGGTTAGATGAAGTATATATCGATAATCATCGTTCATTTCGTTATACTTTGACAAATTATACACGTTGAAGAACAGAGTATGCCACCACCCTGTCCTTATGCGTGCTGTTATCGAGTTTGTTAAATGGAAGCCCACGGCCCGCCGTTCGGCAGCGGACAGCGGCGCTCCTTCTGCTTAGCAACGACCGGGATAATGCAGCCGCATGCCTGACAAGCGACGCCATTCATTAGCTTCGAGCATTCGCTTGCATGCCGACAATCGTTGCTCATAGACCTCATCCGTAACGCATAGGTCGGCGATAGGTTGAACCGCTTTCACAGTTCCATGATATAGGAAAAAGCAGGATCGTGCATCCCCCTTTCTTTAATCGTTCATCCTGCAATAATGGATTATATTCGGGTGAAGCAAGCCATTGGAAGCAATCCTTTAATCTACTGCAACATTGATCATGTTGGTAAAATGATAAAGCAGCAGATTGATCTGCCGCCATGTGGCAGCCCGCTGCTTCCTATGAGGCACTGTTGTTCAAAATATTCATATCATCCATCTTTTCTATTTGATCTGATGATGGAATAACCTTATTCTAAGGTGAAGAAACCCTATCCGAATGAACAAGGAGGAATCGTAATAATGGATCAGCCAAGACAGCGAAAGATTATTCTCGATCTAGCGGTAACTTTGGATAGTTTCATCGAAGGACCCAATGGCGAAATCGATTGGTGCATCATGGACCCCGAAATGGCGTTCGACCAATTCCTGGACCAAATCGACACGATTCTGTACGGGAGAAAAAGCTATGATTTATGGGGACAGTATAGACCGGAATCGTCCGACGCTGCCGAGCTTGAATTCTGGAACTCCATTCATAGCAAAGAGAAGATAGTGTTCTCTAGAACAGAGCGAGAGAGCGATTCCAGCGCGTTATACATAACGGAACGGATCGAAGAAGAAGTATTGAAGCTGAAGAACAAGCCCGGTCGAGACATCTGGCTGTACGGGGGATCTAGCCTAATCACTACCTTCATCCATCTAGGTCTAGTGGACGAGTTTCGACTATCGGTTCACCCTGTTATTCTGGGAGAAGGAAAACCGTTGTTCCAAGACATCAAGCAGAGGTTGAACCTGCAATTGGTGCAAACCAGAACGTTCTCATCCGGCGTCGTGCAGCTCACTTATCAGAAGAGCACGTAACAATGCCAAGAAGGCAGGCCCATGGTTTCATGATTGAGATACGACAGTCTGTCTGATTAGACTGTAACGTTCAGCTCACTCTGGAATCCATAAGCCTGCCTCTGCCTCAACAACTATGCCGAGAACTGCTTATACAATGACTTCGATAGGTCTTTCAGTTGAACGATCTCGCCATCCACTTCCTTCGAGCTGCTCATCTGCGTCTCGCTGACGGTGAACAACTGGTCGACTGCGGCGGCGCTTTGCTGCGTAATGGCGTGAATGCTGCTGATCTCGCTCGCGATTTCAACCGATGCGGATTGAATCGAATGAATGGCGCTGTCTAGATGATGTACCAGCCCAATCATATGGTTCAAATCCTCGCTCATCCGCTCGAACCCGGCAATCGTATCCTTCGCTCGAATGACGGATAAATCAGTTGCCGCTCTGCCCTGCTCCATCTGCTCGACGGAAGACATGCTCTCTACGCGAATCAATGATAGTATAGATTGGATCTCCTTGGTCGCTTCCCCGCTCCGCTCCGCCAACTTGCGGATTTCTGCCGCAACGACAGCGAATCCTTTGCCTTGCTCGCCTGCGCGCGCAGCTTCGATTGCCGCATTCAATGACAGCAAATGCGTCTGATTCGCAACCTCTTGCACCGTGGCAATAATGCTTTCAACCTTCTGCGAGGACTCATGCAGCGATATTATCGTCGTCGAGGCCGTCTCGATCGAATCCGCGACGACAACGATTTGCTCAAACAGCGACTTCATCTGTTGATCGTTATCCATCACGATTGCACCTGTCTGGGAGGCGCTTAGTTTGATTTCCTCAGATGACTGTGCTGTCTGAACGATTCGACCATTGATGTCATGCAAATTATGCTCAATACTGCTTACCGATTCCTCTTGTGTTCGAAGCCCCGCTGCCACTTCCTTGAAGGATGCATTCATCTCCTCATTCATCTGAATCGACGTCTGCGATTTCTCAGCGACAGTCTCCGAAGTCTGCCCTAACTGATCGGACAGCAGCTTCACACGATCCAAGATGGCAACAAGCTGCTGCTGTTTCTGCTCCCTGTCCGCCTCCAGTTCGCTTGTAATCTTATGCTTCGAACGGATTTGCAGCGAAGTGGCAGCCGAAGTGAGAATGAGAAATCCCGCATGAATGACGAGCATCATGTATGTCGCCGACATGCCATAGACAAGCTCAGGGAATAAGTAGAAGCCGCCGATATGTTGAATGGCGAACAGCACGGTCATTAGGACGATTAGCCGAATGCGTTCATAATAAGCGGCCGTTGCAACAACCATGAAGATCGAGAAATGGAACTCTACGGAGCCGCCGCTGCCGGCAATAATCGATATGCTGCTGAACGTCAGAACGAGTGTGACAAGGATAGGAATAACGGCGTGGTCTTTGCGAACCCTTATGTAGATGTAACCGCTCGCGAATAACCCGATAATCGGGATTAGAAGCAGTATATTAAGGCCGATTGGATCAGGGGTGAGTGGTTCCATATGCATGGCGCTCATATCGTGCTCATCGAAGAGATTGAACCTTCTCTGAAGCAAATGAACAATGCAGCTTAATAATACGGCGCTAAGCGACAACAACAGCATTAACTTATTTTTCTTCTGAATCATCAGACTCTCCTTATCTAGGCAATGAAAATGAAAAAGCCGACTAAGGTCATTAGTCGGCAACGGATTCCGCTGTATGATATGCAACTAGTAACTCGTATATAATATGCCAAAATGCGACAAAACTCAACAATTAATTGCACAGTTTATGGCAAAATCAAACCGAACGAGCCCTTATGGTTCTAGTTCAAAAAGTACGATTTTTGCACCTGATGCCGAGTGATGCTTCGCGATCACAAGCGGACCTTTGGACAACCTCTTATAGCTTTATTGTTGCAATAACCCATTCTTGATTGTCGCCCGACAGCTCATACGTATGATTGGCCGGAATCTGGAACGCCGTCTCTCGCCGCACCTCTTTGTACGTAATCTCATACCGCTGACCGTCCACATTGACGTATACCGTATTATGCTCGTGCAGCCAATCCAAGTACTCCTCCAGCGTCAGATTGTTGCTCTGCATAATTTTGCTATGCGGCAGCCCTACGTAACGGAAGTGCCACGGCTCATACTGAATGCCCGTAATGTCCGTCTTATCGGCGGGATAGCGCAAAATAAACCCATAGTCGGCCGCATGCTCCTTCAGCCACTTGCCTTCCGGCGCTTGATCCATCGATTCCAGCGAGGAGCCGATATCGAGCGCCAGCCCTAAGTTATGTTCGCTATTGCCTGCCGGCAGCGCATAATCGGATCCTTTCTCTTTATAAAGCTGCTCCTGCTTCGCAAAATCTCGATAACCGCTGCTGATAACAAAATGGTTTACGTCATCCTTAGCCGCTGCGGCAACCATCTTGCCGAACTGCTCCACCACATTCTGGGACAGCTCTATCGTGTTATCAAGCAAACCGAACCCATTGATGAGCTCCTGATGGTTCAATAACGAAACAATATCGGTCTGGATCCCTTCGGGATGAACCTCGTGATCCTTATTAATGAGCACGAGATTTCCCTGGTATACCTGATCCTTCTGCACCCGCAGCGCCTTCATCGATGTGTCGGTCTGGGAGTAGGTAATCTCCTCCGACTTCGGATAGTCGATCATCACTTTCGACGATGCTGCCGGCGCATGCTTCGCGCATCCCGTCAACAAACAGCAAGCAAGAACAAAAGCCCACTTCTTCACGTGCATTGCCTCCTCAACCTTCTATGCCCTAAGGTTAAGAGAAAATGTTTAAGAAAGAAGAAGGGCAAACTTAAAATTTTTCTTAAATGCTTCGTGACGTAGTCAAAAGCGGAATTTTTGAACTGCCTTTTAGCTAGCCTTGTCGCGGCAGGCGCACTTCAAATGCGGTACGAACCCAGCTGCTCTCAGCCGTAATCGTCCCGCCGTGCTGCTTCACAATATTTCTCGCGATGAAGAGTCCAAGACCCGTGCTGCCTTCTTGATGGGTCCTTGCTTGGTCGCCTGTATAGAACATATCGAATAGATGCGGCAGCTCATGCTCCGGAATGATCTGTCCGTAATTCACGACTTGAACGATTGCTTCCGAGCCTTCGAGGCTGCAGCTTATGTCCACGAACTGCCCATCCTTGCCATAACGGGCTGCGTTCGACATCAAGTTCTCGAACACGCGGGCAAGCAGCTCGCCGTCTCCTTTGATGACCGTGTTCGGAAGTACGTTGAGCCGTGCAGTCAATTTATTTTTCTCGAAAACCGGGTACATCTCATCCGTCAGCTGGCTGAGAAGCTCGCCAAGATCAATGGCATGCTTGTCGATCGACAGCATCCCGTAGTTCATCCGCGTGATCTCGAACAACTCCTCGATCAGCTTCTCTAACCTTCTCGACTTGGTGAATGCAATCGAGGTATAATGCCTCGCCTGTTCCGGTGTCAGCTGTTCATTCGTCAGCAGAAGATCGAGATATCCAAGGACGGATGTAAGCGGCGTCCGAAGATCATGCGCCAAGTTCAGCACGAGCTGATCCTTGCTGCTCTCCGCGAAGTCGCCGCGTTCGATCGCCTTCTTGAGCTGCTCGCTTGCCAGATTGATGTCATCGGCAATGGTCTCGAATTCATCGCCCGAATTGAGCATGATACGGTTGTTGAAATCGCCGACCGCAAGGCTTCGAATACCGTCTGAGATCGTTCTGAAGTAAGTGGCATATCGCTTCGTCAGCAAGAAGAAGAACATGATCGCAAGCGGAATGAAGACGATTAAGAAGAAATTGAAGTCGCCGATATGTCCGATTAATTGGCGGTAGAATACCGTTGCATCGCCCGGATAGCGCACCTTATCGTTGTAGTAGCTCTGGAGAATTTTGTATATGACATACGTCACCAGACCGGAGAACATCATACTCAGCCCGAATAACAGGAGCATTCTTGCTCGGAAGCTGCGGAAGATGTTATCCATTGAACTTGTACCCTACTCCCCAGACCGTCTTAATGAACTGATCCTTATCCTCGCCGAGCTTCTTCCGCAGCGTACGGATGTGCACCATAACGGTGTTGCCGCCCTCATAATACGTTTCGCCCCATACCTGATGAAAAATATTGTCCGCACTGAACACCTTATTCGGATGGCTTGCCAGCAGATGGAGAATATCGAACTCCTTGGGCGTAAGATCGACATTTCTGCCGAAGACGAGCACCGTCCGTTTGTCCGTATCAATCTTCAATCCACCTGATTCAAGCACAGGATTGACGCCCTGCGGCTGCTGACCCAGCAGCATAGACGAACGGCGAAGCTGCGCCTTCACGCGCGCGACCAGCTCCATCGGATTAAACGGCTTCGTCATATAATCGTCAGCGCCGATAATAAGTCCGGTTATTTTGTCCATATCCGAAGTCTTGGCACTTAGAAAAATGATCGGCAGCGCATACTTCTCCCGTATTAAGCGCGTCACCTCATGGCCGTCAAGCTTCGGCATCATAATATCGAGTAT
Organism: Paenibacillus sp. CCS19; assembly: GCF_033239625.1. Classification (NCBI taxonomy): domain Bacteria; kingdom Bacillati; phylum Bacillota; class Bacilli; order Caryophanales; family Paenibacillaceae; genus Paenibacillus; species Paenibacillus sp. CCS19. The sequence continues at coordinate 46,396 of NZ_BTCK01000027.1, read as the reverse complement.
CGCCAGATCGATCGATTGCGTCTGCACCGCGCGAATCGCGGCTTCTCCATCGGATACCTTAATGGTCTGATAACCTTCGTTGCCTAGATGAATCGCGATGAGATCCGCAATCTCGGTCTCGTCATCAGCGATCAATATAGTCGTGCGCTTCATCAATTTATTCTCCCCCAATAGTGGTTAGACGGACAGCGCCGATCGTGTCGGCTTCTTGTGCCGGTCTCATCGACAATTGTCCATCGGACAGCGATAACATGGCGAGCCTGCACAGCTGCTGTGCGCTCTCAAGCGAAGTACCTGGCAGCCCATTGTGCAGCCAGTGCCCCATATAACCGACCGTTCCGCCTGCGGCGAAAGCGGCTTGCGCTTCATTCTCGTAGATTCGCAGGAAACGCTCGACCAACTGCTCGTTCAGCCAGCTTGTGAATCGCGAATCCTGGAATCGATTGCGATAGAAACGTTCATATGTGCGAATATGCTCGCAGATGATGATCGTCGCCAGAATCGGAACTCGGTCCTCATACGCCTTGACGATGTTCAGCTGTTCTTCGGTCATGCTAGCCTCGTAGACGGCTAGCAGCTGGTCCGTGATCTCTGCGGTCATCTGCTCAAGCAGATCGAATTTATCTTGATAATGCAAATAAAAGGTAGAGCGGCTGATGCCCGCTTTGTGCACGATGGCATGAACCGATATTTTCTCGAAGGGCATTGCAGCCAGCAGGGCTGTGAACGCTTCGATTATAAGCCAACGCGCGGACAGCTCTTGTCGATCCAGCATGGTCATTTACGCCGCGCCTCCTTGTCGGAATGGACATTTGCATTGCGATTGTCGTTTGAAACTAGTTTTGCTGCAAGCCTATGCTAAAGATGTAACCACATTCATGATAACAACAAACGATAATGGAGGCAAAACGAATGAGCAAAGTTTATGTCATCACAGGCGGATCAGGCGGCATGGGTAAAGCGATCGCTCGCAGGCTCGGCCAGCAAGGCGCGCTGCTCCTAGCAGACGTCAGCGAAGAGCGTCTGCAGGCGGCTATCGAAGTGCTGCGTATCGCCGGGTACGATCAACACCCCAATGGGACGTCAAGAAGCGGCAGCAAACGAGAGCATGAAATGGCTGCTGGCTAATACGCCGCTGCTCCGCGAAGGCGAACCTAGCGAAATCGCTGGCGCCGTCGCATTCCTATGCAGCAGCGACAGCTCCTACATTACGGGAACCGACATCCGGGTCGATGGCGGTACAGCAGCGCGGACGCAGGGCATGCTTGCAGCTATGCGCGCGCAGCATCAGTAAGCTGCATGTAAGAGAAAAACCCAAGAGATCGCTGCTTCTCGCAGCTTTCTCTTGGGCCTTTGCCTTTTATAATCCATAGTACCAACCATTCTGTTGGCGTTCCTCCAGCTATTCTACATAACCGAATCCAAGGATCGTAAACTTGCGGTCACCATGTCCGGAAGCCATCAGAATCTCCACTTTATGTTCCCTTGCGACCGGCTCATTATAAAGGATGACCGCAGAGCAGTGTGTCCAATTCACTTCATGCGGATCTGCATCTCTCGCATGTTGTCCATCCACCCAAATCTCTGCGCTTCCGAAATCGGTTCTTCCGGAATCTTTATAGACGAGCAGCAGTCGTTTGCTGCGGATGGTCATCCTAAAGCTCTCGCTGCCTTCTTCGCCTGCATGCATCCAGTTGTTCGCGAATTGCGGCGTGCCATACGGATGATCGTCCAGCTCTACCATTTGCAGATCGGCATCGATTGCCGTAAAGCTGCCCGGGGCAATTGTCGCGATCGCTTCGCAATTGCTGCGGTCAAGCAGCCTCGTGCCAACGAAATCATTGCCGATAATCGGCGGCTTATCGATCACGATATCCAGCGGCATTGCCGTCGCTTGGTCGGTCTCGGCGAACAGATGGCCAAGACAATCCGCCATCAGTCGATGCCCGGCATTCGTCGGATGATAAATATCGTAGAAGAACTGACGCTTCGATATCACTCTGCCATCGCCCTGCTGCAGATAGAACTGTTCGACGACGGCGTCCTTGATACTAACCATCGGAAGATCATAGTGCATTCCGACAGGGGCCAGTCGATCCTGAAGATTCCAATCGTTCATGAACACCGAGAAAAGAAGGATCACAGCCGGAGCATTATCGGCTGCCAGGGCATTCAGCACTAAGCTTTCGTAGCAAACCCCGTTCGTCTCGTCCCCTGCGTCATTCACAGCGAATTCGATCATGACAATGTCAGGCTTCACGGATCCGTCTCGCAGCACGTCCCGGTCATAACGGACGATTCCGAGCTCGGATGGCGTGCCTCCTACACCTGCTTTGATCAGATGAATATGATCGCCGCCGTTTTGACCGAACATTTGTTTAAAATGCAAATAGGAGCGATAAGCGTAGCTTTCGGTATGGATCGGCTTTGCTCCTGCACCTTGCGTGATCGATCCGCCAATATAGGCGATCGTTACGTCTTCGCCGCGTTTCGCTTTCTCGATTGCCGCTTTCAGCCTGTAATTATTCCCGCTGTTCAGCAGAGACTTTGCAAGTAAAGCTTGATACGCATCCGACTCGTAATCGACAGGAGCTTCCGGCTCGATTGCCTGCACTTGATAACCATCGTTCAAGTAGAAGACAATAGTAGCCGTTCCTAGCGCACCTTGCTCGGCGAACTCGATCGCCATTTTGCCCGGAACATCATCATCAAGCGACCACGCTTGCTCTTCAAGCACAAGTATAACTTCCGTCCCATCCGCCGGTACAGGAATGCGAAGCTTCGTCCCTGTCTCGTATTTGCGTGTGCGGCCCCAGTTCTCCCAAACAAACGATACCGGCGCATGATTCTCATCCTTGGTCTTCACCGATATGCCGATGCTGTGAACAAGCTGTCTGAGCCCGCTGCAATTCATCAATAACTGAAGAATCGACTCGTCTGTTATGCCGCCAATAAACATGGCTTTATCGATGAACTGCCGTCCCTCCAAATAGATCTCCTGCGAGAATCGCCCATCCGGGCGGGCAGTCGCTTCAACGATCGATTCATACATCAGATAGAAGCTGCTGCGCTTATCGACGGGGTCGCGAGGTGCTGCAGGTCCTCCATTAACAGCCCCGTTCACTGCCGTCCTAGGTTCTGTCATTCGGGTACGCCTCCCTTAGTGCAAATATGAGCTGCAATCAAGCTGTCCTAACAGCTGTTATGATCGTGTATTAGGCCAAATTCATGAAAATTGTAACACTGCCAAGCGGTGAACGAACACCTGTCGATCTATACTTCATCCCCTCATAATTTCATGAAGTGGAGGGAATCCGGCACATCCTCATGGATGAAATCACGGCCCTTTATAGATTTAAAGCCGCCCCACATGCCGTGATAGACGGCTTATAGGACGGCCTTAATTACGAGTCCGTGCAAGTATTAATTGATTTTAACCAACTGCCATTGCTGATTCAGGTCCCCTCGATAAAAGTTCTGCTGGATCAACGCGTTATTCGAGGTCGAGGCGTTCGCGACTTCTACAGCCTTGTTGCTATTGACGTTGAGGATGCAATAGTAACCGTTGCTCAGCTTAATCAGTCGGAACTGTTGAGGCAAATTATTATAGCTCTGCATCAGTTGAATCGCTTCGCCGTTATTGGAGGTTCCATTGCGGACATCCATCACTTTGCCATCGGACGAGCTTACGCTTGTCAGTTTGTAGAGGTTATTGTAGGTCCCTTGATCCGTAATCACCCATTGCTGCGCCGTTGCGCCGTTATCCGTATATTGCTGCAGTTGAAGCGCATTCGTGTTCTGGCCGCCCGGCACATCGATCACCTTGCCTGAAGCGCGGTTGACGAATTTGTATGTCGCGCCGTTCGTGAGTCCGTTCCAAACGCCGTTCCAAGGATTGAATTGCGCGCGCTCATAATACCACTCGAAGAGGAAACGCGCCATGCCGTCGCGCGTCGCATCGCCATCGTACTTCAAACCTGCTGTAGGATCAGCGAATGAGCTGCGCGTACCAGGGTCGAGAATGAAGCCGTTCATATGCGCTGCAATGCTGACGTTGCCGGCTGCGGTAAAGATCGCTTTCGTGTTCTTGCCGAAGCCCTCATTCGAGCCGTTAAACAGGTCCCAATAATCGGAATCGCCTGCCTTCTTCTTGAACCAGGTCGTTTCCGTAATGTTGATCGGATAGTTGTCGGCGCAAGGTTTGATCGTTGTATTCCAGATGTTCTGCAGCGTTGCGAAATTGTCATTGGCGCCGTATCCTGGGTACCAATGAACGGAATAACCGAGGTTGTTCAGCGGGTCTGTCAGCGGATTCGATGCGCACAGCTGATAGTATTGATCCCATCCGAGTCCGGCTGCCCAGATGACATTGTCTGCGCCTTGGTTTCGAATCGTCGAGATCATCGAGTTCTGGAAGTTCTTCAGCGAGTTCCAGTAGTCGACGAAATTGGATTGCGACGGATTGCCGCCCCATACGCCGTTCACATCGGAGAGAACAGGCTCGTTTACGAGCTCGAACATGACGTTGTCCGCGCTTTTGATCCCTGGCTGCGATGCAAGATAACCCCATATTTGGTTGAATTTAGCCAAGTTCGACGGCGTCGTCGCTTTATTGTCCAGGAGGGTGAAATCGAGACCGAGCGTAACATACAAGCCCTTTGTTTTGGCATAATTAATGTACGGAATGATTACGTTCTGCGTCACGGTCTGCAAGCCAGCGAAGTTGTACGTTCCCGCCGCTACATCGCCCATATCATCGCGGTCAATGAATAGACGTACTTGGTTCATATACCAGCCGTGCGAGCTTCCATACTTTGCAGATGTATTAGTGAAGGTGTCTGTAATATCCTTCAAATAGGCAAGAATCGCTGCATGCCGGTTGTTGCCGTTCTGACTTAAGTAGTAGTTGCTGTTCTGATACGTCCAGTAAGCGCCTGAGGGCTGATGCCAGCCGCTCAGCAGTACGGGCTGGCCGCTGCTGTTCACGAGCTGTTTGCCGCTGACATGAAGCTTCGACATCTGCATGCCGGACCATGCATTCGCCGACTCCCCATTCATCAGGATCGGCGTCATGATTAACGCCATCAGCAGCAAAATCTTGATTGTCCAACTTGCTTTCATTAATTCCTCATCTCCCTTGTTTTTAACAAATTAGTTGTATGTTAAGTCTTGGTTGTACAGAGGTTAAAGAGCAGTAAAAATCGGACAAAACATATATGAATACGCTTTCATTGGAAGTTTATCATCTGTTGGAACTTTATGACCACCTGTCATTATTCACTTCATCACCTGTCAAAATCTAGCATATTGTTATGTATATCCTTACACAATGAAAAGGAATTTTCGCAATTCCGACCCAAGATCGATTTCGATTAAATGATATAATGATTAAAGTTCAATAGCCTAAAGGAGACGTGCCGCAATTGTTAGAAATCGAACGCAAATTTCTGTTAGACCGCGATCCCAAACAGCTCGTGGAAGAGGGAACGATCATCTTCCTGTCCGAGCAGCGAATCGAGCAGACCTACCTTGCCTTGGATGAGCAACAGGAGGTTCGCGTACGCCGACTGGTCGACCTCGCGACCGATGAGGTGAATTACACGCATACCTTTAAGTCGGGCAATGGCTTGATGCGTGAAGAGATTGAGTACTCGATTACCGCAAGCATCTACGAGCAGTTGATGAGCGGACGCAAGCTGGTTCCGTTGACCAAGAATCGGATTACCGCGCAGTGGGGCGAACGTGTTATAGAGATCGATATTTATGATCAGATTCAACTGACCGTGCTTGAGGTCGAATTCGATTCCGAGGACGCCGCCCTTACATTCGTTCCTCCGGCTTGGTTCGGCAAGGATATCAGCTCCGAGCGCCAATACAGCAACAAGAAAGTATGGCGCGATTTGCAGAATGGAAGCCTGCTATAAGGATGAACGGAAAGACCAATCCCCTGAGAAGGCGGATTGGTCTTTTTTCATAACAGCTAATGCATTACGACTTTCTCTCGCGCCGCCCAACCATTAGATAAGAGAGCAGACTGCCCCCCACTAGCACAATGGCCGTAATCGTGAATGAAGTATGCATGCCTGTAAGGAAGGATTGGCTGCCGCTAACGATTATTCCCGTCATTGCAACGCCTAACGTCGCTCCGAGCTGCCGGCTTGAATTAATCATTCCAGACGCGATGCCTACTTGATCCTTCGGTACGGATGAGATAACCGCAGCCATAAGCGCTGGAATCGTAAGGGATATGCCATACCCAAGCAGGAACAGCCCTGCCAAGGTAAGCCAATAGCTTGTTGCAGCATTGAGCAGGGCAAGAAGCAATGTTCCTAATGCCGCAGCAGCAAAACCGAATGTCATTGGCAATCGCGGACCCCGCCGACTAACAATGCGCCCAGTGAAAATCGGATTTATGGCCATCGGAATCATCATCGGCAGCAGCGCAAGACCCGCGGTATGGGCAGCCAGTCCGCGCTCTTGTTGGAAGAACATCGGAATAATGAACAGAATGCCAGACATCCCTATGTTAATAAGCATGCCTGCAGTCATACCCGCAGACAGCGATCGACTTCGGAACAGCTGAAGCGGAATGAGCGGCGCCTTGCTCCGGGCTTCGACGACAATCAATACGATTGCACTCGCCAGCGCCAGCCCGAATGCCACTAAGATAAGGGCCGAGTTCCAGCCTTGGGACTCCCCTTCCATAAGAGCGTAACACAGCGCCACAATCGTCACGATCGCGAGAAACTGTCCCGTCCCATCAAGATTGCGATGCGGATTGCGAACTGTCTTATGAATGCTGAACCAAGTAATGACAAGACTTACGAGCGCAATCGGCATATTCAGTAGAAAAATGCTGCGCCATCCGAGCGAATCAACGAGCATTCCCCCAACAACTGGCCCGGCAGCTAGCGCGATCCCTGTAACAGCCGCCCAAATGCCGAGTGCCCTGGCGCGCTCGCCCGGATCGGGATAAGCATGCGCAATGAGCGCAAGCGAAGCCGGAAGCAGCGCCGCTCCGCCAACGCCAAGCACCGCTCGCATCGTAATAAGCGCACCTATGGAGGTAGCAGCCGCTGCAATTCCCGATGTGATTAGAATGAGAATAAGACCGCAGATAAACACGCTTCTTGCCCCGAACTTGTCCGTCAACGTTCCCATGGACAGCATCAGTCCTGCGAATACAATCGTGTAGGCATTCACGACCCATTGTAAATCCGACATTCCTCCGCCTAGATCGGAATGAATAGCAGGCAGCGCCACGCTAACGACGGTCATATCCAGCAGCACCATAAAGTAACCTAGCGAAATGCCGAGCAGCAGAACAAGCTTGGACGAACGCGTTACGCTTCTTGTCTGTACCATTGCTTCTTGCAATCGATTAACTCCCTTCCAGATTCCGTGTATCTCGTGCTTGCTAAGCGTATAGCAGATCGTATACTTAAACGAGATGCCCGTTTATCCTAGGAGTAATAATCATACGTTTAAATGAATGTTCCAAAAGTTCGGTTCTCAGCACCGAGAAGGTTGGATCAAGCTGGGAATGAGGATCGGAGCGTTGCGGTTTGCTACGTGAGAACCGGAAGTCACAGCTTCATCCAAGATTCGATGCCGGATACACTTCTTGCGATGCTTCGTGATCAAAATCGGATTTTTTGAACTACATCTAAAAGAGGGGAAATGGCTTTATGGGAATGGAACAATCCGAACAGGAACGCCAGCAGGAGTTAGCCCGCTTCCTCAAGTCGCGCAGAGCCCGCCTTTCTCCCGAGCAGGTCGGTTTGCCCAATACGGGGCGCAGACGCACGCCGGGGCTTCGACGTTCGGAAGTCGCTCAATTGGCATGGATCAGCGTCGACTGGTATACGAGACTTGAACAAGGACGTGACATTCAAGTTTCCTCGCAAGTGCTCGACCATATCTCGAGCGCCCTGCAGCTCAATGCAACAGAACGCCAGCATTTATATGTGCTTGCACTGCAACAGCTGCCTGCTGACTTCACACAGTCTGTCGACACGATTAGTCCGCTTCTTCAGCAATTTCTCGAACAACAAGGAACGAGTCCCGCCCTTGTAATCGATCAGCAGTTGAACATTGTTGCATGGAACAAAGCCTCCGCTCTCATCTACGGTGACTATGAGAGGATGTCTCTCCGCGATCGCAACGCGCTCTGGCGAACATTCACTTCTCCCTACATTAAACAATTGCTGCAAGAGAAGTGGGAGCTTCATGCTCGTCATCGGATCGCACAATTTCGCGCCAATTACGGTAAATTCACAGGCGATCCGCAGTGGATCGCGCTAATCAATGAATTGAGCGAGATCAGCGAGCCATTCCGCGATTGGTGGCAGGAGCATGACGTTATCGTTGGACCGGAAGGAAAGAAAATCAACTACCACCCGTCAGCAGGAAGGCTGGAATTCGACCAGCTTTCGTTTCTCGTGACGGATGCACCTCATCTCACGATCACGATCAACATGCCTTCGAACGAGGAGACACTTGCTCAGGTTCAAGCATTGCTGACGCAAGGATAGCAATTGCTGAAGATGCACATTGTGAAACAGCAAGAAGCACGCCGGATTCCGGCGTGCTTCTTGCTTCTTCCGTCATGCTTCTCTTATTCCTCGATGGTTCTATCCATTAACTGCAGCATCATCGCATTCCACTGGCTTCTATCGTCGCCAAGGCTGGCGAAGAATGACCGGTCAACCGCCTCTACTATTTTTACTGCACTTACGGCCAGCTCGTCACCCGCCTTGGTGACCGTTATCGCATTTGCCCTTGTATCCGACGGATGAGGGGTTCGCGCGATCAAACCTCTCTTCTCCAGTGACCGAAGCACCTGCGAGGTCACGTTCACATCCACCTTCGCATGCTGCGCCAGTTGAATCTGTGTTACACCATCCGGCTGTTTCTCATTGAGCCATTTGCAGGAAAACAATAGTACGAACTGTGGATGGGTCAGCTCCAGCGGCTCAAGCGCCCTTCTGATCTCCTTTTGCCACAAATTCGTTACCTGCCATAACAAGAACCCTGAACTTTCATTCGAATCCCGATACGCCGAGCCCATGTTGCCCTCCCGTCATCGCCTGTGCGATCGTCAGAAAATCCGCTTCCGTAATTTCAAAATGACCGGTACGAAACCGATACCCCCAATTCCGATTGTCTCGAGTGAACGATAAATGCCCTAGCAAGCCGTGAATGGAAGTCTGCTTACATCGAGTATAACGAATATCGCAGCGAAACGGTACAAACGATTCCGACATGCGGTACTCATACACGCGTCCGTCCTCTACTTGCCCAATCGCGGTAAAAGCTTGCAGCGGCTCTCCTTGGTCCATGTCCGTACGCGGCGAGTAGTAGATGAGCCAATCTCCTGGCTTCATGCGCCGCAGCGGAGCGGCTTTGCCATGGCATACCTGCGCGAAACCGCCAGCTACACCACGCTCAACATGCGAAGCCGATACGACACCGATCCAATATCGCGGCTGTCGCGCCTGCACCTGTTCCTTCATCTTCTCACACCTCCAGCTCTAGAGCTGCTGCTGCAAGACTTGCTACTGTCTGTGGGATGCCCTGAGCAAAATGTTCAATCATCCGCGCTCCCACACGTTCCGCGTTTGGTCCATCAATGCGAACAGAATGCGTAATTCGCGTTCCGTTCTCTGTTCGCTCCAACCTATGCGAGAAGTGAACCTCGATTCCAGCCACTGCAATCTCCGTAATATCCGAGAAACCATAAGGTGCATTCACCTCAGTCAAGACGAATGGCAGCTTCCCTTGTCCCTTCGGCTCAAGAAACCCTCGCGTTCCTACCTCGAACGGGCCATCCAATGACACCGATGCAATGCCTGCATCCCACTTCATCCACGATTCAATCGTACTGTACAGCTTCCAGATCGTCTCTACCTTCGCTGCCGTTATTACCTCATGTTCGAATCTCAACATTTCCCATCACCTCAATTTAGTATTTACCCGTATTATATGTACACATATTATATATGTCAATACTATCCATCTGCATGATCGCCACCGCAGGAATAGGCATATCCGCAGCGGCAGACTTGCGCTTCCATGAATATCTGTTTACAGAAAAGGAAACGATTTGTTATCATAAGTCCAATATGAATCACAAGCGATGACGAGAAGAGTAGGGAAAGCCGTTCTTCCACAGAGAGCTCCGGGAAGCTGCGAAGGAGCGAAGAACGTTTCACCGAACCAAGCCTCCGAGCAGCAGGTCGGAACCGTTCGCGGGGATGGCATGACGGGAGCTCCCGTTACAGAGCTAGAGTATAAGCATAGCCGCACGCGGCCATGCCGTACTTGAAGAGATTAATATGGCGACATATTAATGAACCTGGGGTGGCACCGCGACGAGTTCGCCCCCAAGACTAGATGTCTTGGGGGTGAGCTTTTTTTGTCGGATTACAACTACTTCAGATTCATGAGGAGGCGCCAGCCATGAGCACGGAGAAGGAACCATTGACGGAGCATTTTCTAGCAAGACTGATTCACGAAGAGCTTGAACACAGCCCATTCGACCGCGGCATGCGCACCCGATTCCCGCCCGAGCCGAACGGTTATCTGCACATCGGCAGTGCATACGCGATTCACACGAGTTATACGATTGCACACATGCACGAAGGTGCCTTCCACCTGCGATTCGACGATACGAACCCGCTTAAGGAAGATCTTGAATATGTGAACGCGATTATCGCGGACATCAAGTGGCTAGGCTACGACCCGGGCGAGCATATCTACTATGGTTCGGATTATTCGGAAACCATCTATAGTGCTGCAGTAACACTAATTAAGCGTGGCAAAGCATACGTCTGCGACCTTACAGCGGAAGAGATGACGGCCTATCGCGGGACATTGACAGAGCCCGGGCGAAACAGCCCTTATCGAGACCGGTCCATTGCGGACAATCTCGATCTGCTGGCTCGGATGCGCAGCGGCGAGTTTCCGAATGGGGCGAAGACGGTTCGTGCACGCATCGATATGCGTTCACCGAATATGAATCTGCGAGATCCCGTATTGTATCGGATCATACATGCCGAACATTATCGTACGGGGAATGATTGGTGCATCTATCCGATGTATGATTTTGCCCACCCCATTCAAGACGCAGTTGAAGGCATCACCTACTCCCTCTGCTCGGTTGAGTTCAAGGATCATCGTCCGCTTTATGAATGGGTGTTGAATGAGCTGGGCATTGAGAGTCCGCCGCGACAAAGGGAGTTCGGCCGCTTGAACTTAACGGGAGTCGTCACAAGCAAGCGGTTCCTGCGGACGTTAGTGCGGGATGGCCATGTCGACGGCTGGGATGATCCTCGGCTTCCGACGCTGCAAGGACTTCGCAGAAGAGGCTTCACCCCATCCAGTATCCGCAGCTTCGTTGAAGCGATTGGCGGAATCCGCACGGAAAGCACCGTCGATATATCGCTGCTGGATCACAGTCTGCGTCAAGATTTGAAGGAAGCAACCGTTAGCGTGATGGCGGTCCTGCGACCATTGAAAGTCGTCATCACTAACTATCCTGAAGATAAGACGGAGATGTTGTCGATCGAGAACAACAGCGACAATAAGGCGCTGGGTGCGAGGGATGTACCTTGGAGCCGAACGATTTATATCGAACGCGATGATTTCATGGAGCATCCTGTTGCAGGTTTCCATCGGTTAGTACCTGGCGGGGAAGTGAGACTCAAAGGCGCTTATTTCATCCGCTGCGAAGACGTCATCAAGGATCCGAATACCGGAGAAGTCAGAGAGCTTCACTGCACATACGATCCGCTTACGAAGAGCGGCACTGGCTTCACCGGGCGCAAAGTGAAAGGAACGATTCATTGGGTATCCGCTGACCATGCATTGAAGGCGGATGTCCGATTGTTCGAGAAGCTGCTGCTGGAACAAGATATTTCGAAGGATGAGAGCGGCGATTGGGCTTCTCTTATTAATCCAGACTCCAAGGCAGTCCTTCACGATGTGCTTATCGAGCCATCGGTTGCCGACGCTCGCCCGGAAGATAAGCTCCAGTTCATGAGGCATGGCTACTTCAATGTAGATCCGAAGCTTACGACAGGCGAACGGTTGACGTTTAACCGCATCGTGCCGCTGAAGGATAGCTGGAATAGAAAGTAACGGAGAACTCTCATAGGCGCTGTGATGATTGATGCAGGTAACGGTTATCACAGCGGCTATTAATGCTAAATAGGAGCGAACAAAAAACGAACGGTTGCAGTTGAGGCTATCGGTGTGGAAACGATCGTTTCCGGATGAAAATTCACCAATTTAGCTTCAATGCAACCGTTAGCGTGTGAAACGAGACTATTATCGCTGCATAAGCGTTGACGCAACCGTTAGCCTAATGAGCGAGTGGCGAAGCACCCTTGTGTTAGTCGTTGAACTTATACGTCCAGAAGCGCTCCATGCCGAAGCGGTCTTCCAGCTCTTTATCCGACAGCTTGTTCTTCCCCATCAATTCCGGTGCTTGGAATTGGGAGCGGTGCGCTTGAATCGAAGCAATCTTGTTCTTCAAGAAGCCTCTGACGTCCACGATGCTGTCTGGCCGCCCGATGTCTTCCACCGTATTTTTGGCGAAGGCCATACATTGGACGATCGGCCGCTCTTCCTTCGGCATCGCCGCGACCACGCGAACAACCGCTGCGCCAGTGGCATCGTGGTCTGGATGTACGCTGTATCCGGGATAGAACGTAATGACCAAGGTCGGCTTAAGCTCCTCCATGAGCTCGCGGATCTTCCCATCCAGCAGCTGCGGCTCTTCGAATTCAATCATTTTGTCATGGAAGCCCAGCAGTCTCAAATCTTCTATACCAATCGCCTTGCAGGATGCTTTCAGCTCCTCCAGACGAATAGATGGCAATGTAACGCGATTGGCAAAAGGCGGAACGCCCATATTGCGGCCCATCTCGCCTAATGTCAGACAAGCGTAAGTGACCTTGGCGCCATTAAAAACATGGATCGCCAGCGTGCCGGATGCTCCGAACGCCTCATCATCCGGGTGCGGCAGTACGACGAGAATTTGTTTGTGCGTCATTTATGTCTCCTCCTCTTCCCTTAGAACGGCTGCTTGCTCAGCTGAATGGCTACGACAAGCTTCCCTTGACCATCATGGCCCGCCATGATCAATCGCTCCGTCTCCAGCTGCTCATAGTGCGTAAGCCCTTCGGTATAGACCCATCCCTGCTCCATTTTGAGCCCGATCCGGAATGGTCCTTCGCCAGAGATCGCACCATGGCCGAAGCGGACCTTCGTATTCGTAATGAAGATCGATGCAGGATGCTTATTGCTATCGAAATGTGCTGCATAGGCTCCAGTCGTCATCTCTAGATGAATGTATAGGTCCTGATCCTTCAAGGCATCAATTCTTGCTTGAACGTCTGATTTATTAATAAGCTCCATCACAGCGCCTCCTAAACTTAACAGTGAACACATGTACATAAACAACACTACTTACAAAAGCATAGCTCAAATTACAAGGAAGGGCAACGTTACGGCTCGTCTAACCGTCATTGTATGCGCCGCCGATCACGTCCGATTGGGGTTATGGCACCTCAATATTGGATTAGACGGCCACTGGCTTGGCCTAGATGACGGGCGGATGATGAAGATCGAGAAGATGCGTTGTCTGCTAACGGCTGCTGTTGCACTTATTTCGTTCAAATTGGCGTGTTTCCATCTCTAACGGTTCCTACTGCGCTTAGTTCTCTGTTTACCCGTTCAAATGGGACAATATCGCATTAATAAGCTCATCTGCATCCCTTAGCCATAAGGAAAGATGAACATTTCCGCAGAATAGCCACGATAGCAACCGTTACGATTTAGGCTAAGACTGCCGATACTGACGAAGTTTCTAGCGAATGCTGTATCCCCGAATCTTCATTGGGCGGAAGCCGAGACGCTGCGACTCGCTCGTCGGGTGCTTCGGCCGTTTACAACTAATGAGCTATCCCGACACTTGCTGCTCACTGATAATCGTACTCGCGTTATTCTGCGAAGGCTGCTCGATAAGAAGCTGCTTGAGGTAGCAAGTGGAACGATTCGTTATCGCACCTATCGTCTACCTAGCAACACTGGGCTCGGGCTGGTCCCTCAGCGTTAACGGTTTGTATAGCGGCTATCATACCGATATTGAAATTTCCGGAACAGTAACGGTTGTGATCGCGATTAATTCGAACCGATCGGTGCATTCTTGGGCAAAAATGACCACTTAAGCGCTATGGCAACCCCTAGCAGGTAAAAACATACTCGTTCGTTAAAATAAGCCCGATTGCAACCGTTGTTGCGATCGGGCTTTCACCGTGCCAAGCTTCGATCGAGAACGAGATCGATGCTACATCCGACTCGGAGTCGGCAATCCAAGTACGGTCAGCGCGTCGCCGAGCGTCTCTTGGAATTTCAAGGTGAGCCACAACCTGAGCTGCATGGAACGCTCATCTGCCTTAAGAATCGGGCAGGCGGCATAAAAGTTGCTGAACAAAGTCGCCAGCTCATGCGCGTAATTGCATATGAGGTTCGGTGACAACTCCCGACCCGCAGTGTGCAGCGTATCCTGCCAAGCCGCAATATGTCTGAGCAGCGCGTATTCGGCTTTCTCAAGCTGTTCTATCGCAATCGGCACACTTGGCCTCACACCCAATTCCGACTCTGCTTTGCTAAGAATGTTGACGGCACGCGCATAGGCATACATCAAATAAACACCTGTATTGCCCGTTACCTCCGTAGCCTGCTCAATGTCGAATACCACCTCAGTCGCTAAATTATAACGAAGCAGATAATAACGGATCGCAGCTGCCGCAATCATTCTGCTCGACAGGCCGCGTTTATCCGACCGTTTGGTATCGATGATCGTCTCCATCCGATCCAGCAAATCAGCGATTTTGATCCCGATGCCTTGTCTGCCTGACATCGCATAGGACGGCTTGCCATCTGACGTATCGATTCCGAGCTCTCTCGCCGCCCGCGGGCTTAACGAAACGACGCCGTAGCTGACATGGCGAAGCTTCTCGGCCTGCTTGGTATATCCCAGTAGTTCCAGCGCCTGCTTCACCATCGCCTGCGGATATTCCTGCCGATGATCAATGACGTTGATGACGATATCCGCCTTGCCGAACGAGGCGCTCACTCCGCTCCCGCTCGTTGACCATATCCCTTCTCTGAACCGTTTATAGCTGAAGTCCTTCTCCAGCAATCCGAATTTCCATAGATGATAGGCGATGTCTTTGGCCGTATACGTCAGAATCCCGTTGGAGCGAACGAGTACCTTATCCGCTTGATGCTCAGAATCTGACGGTTCCTGCTCCTCGTTGCATGAAGCTTGTTTTAACACCCAGCAGCCTTCCAGCTTTCCAGTCGTCTCTAACTCGAATTGCGTCGTTTCCTTCAATAACTCGAATGCGGATGACCAGAAGCCTTCCCTAACGATGCTGCTCTCCCACACGAGAAGATCGTAATCGATGCCGAAAGCCTGCATTTCATCCAGATGCTCTCGTACGATCCGCTCCGCCACGAGCAAGCCGACCCACGATAAGTTCTCGTCCCCTTCTTCCAATGAATGCAGCGTATTCGTTCTATGCTCCAGCAATAGCGGGTTACGCTGGTATTCCCGATTCACGCTTGAATAGATGTCCCAACAATAATCGCCAAACCGAACATGCTCCTTCTTGTGCGGAATGTGCAGCATACCTACAACCGTATCCGCCAGCTGATTGCCCAGATCATCGATGTAATTATGCACCTCGACCTCATAACCGGTTCTTCTCATCAACCGCACGAGGGCGTCACCAATGCAAGCATTTCGAAGATGTCCCACATGAGCGGATTTGTTCGGGTTGATTGACGTATGTTCGATGACGACCTTCTCGCCATGGCCGACAGGCAGCACGAATTCCCTCTGCGCCCACTGCTGCCAATCGATGTACAGGTTGATGAATCCTGGCGGAGCAACCTCGATTATGCCGATTAGCTGCTCGACGCTTCCATCCTGCTCCAGCTTCGCTTTCAACATGGAAGCGATTTGAATCGGAGCTTTTCTAAGTGCTTTAGCTAGCTGCATTGCAACATTCGTCGCGTAATCGCCATGGTCAAGGTGCGCCGGCTGTTCGATCTGAACACGTACGTTCAAGTCGCCTGCTTCAACCCCTAGCTCAACCAACAGCGCCTGCACGGACTTCTCGATACTGCTTACGATGAATGGACGAATCATTTGAAATCCCCCTTTGTCTGCAATAAAAAAAGCCCCCGCCTCTATAAAAGAGACGAAAGCTTCTGCATTCGCGGTACCACTCTTGTTGCTAGACGTAATACGCCTAACCACTCTAAGATAACGGTCTTCGCCGTGACCTCCTACTGCATCCTTCAGAAGTCATCTCATGGGTCCGTTTCGCCGTTCATGCAGTACCGGTTCTCACCACTCCCGGCTCTCTTGGACTTGCATGTACAGTTACTCTCCCAATCCTCGAATTTCATGTATTGGATAACAGTATATCGAAACATTCAGAAAAGTCAATTAACAATATCTATCGTTTGCCATCATGCTTAATAAGCGGAATATGCGGAATATGCGGAATTTGGAGTTCAAACTCCCACAACATGAATAGACCGTCTTCCACCTGAAGACGGCCTATCATCAACCCTACGGCTTATCATACGTCGCGATTAATCTACTCCATCGCCTTCGCGATATCGTAATCGCTCAGCTCGATCTCAAGCGCCTCGCCAAGGACCAGCTTCGCGAGCTGGCTTCCCATATAAGGTCCCACCGTTAAGCCGGATGCGCCGAGGCCGTTGGCCGCATAAGCGCCATCCCAGCCTGGGACTGCGCCGATTACCGGCAGGAAGCCAGGCGTGAATGGGCGGAAGCCTACTCGCGTCTCGATGATCGTACTATCCGCAAGGGAAGGCGCGAGCGTCAGCCCCTTATTGAGCACCTCTTGCATACCGCCTGCCGTCACTCTCGCATCGTAGCCTTCCACATCATTCTCATGCGTAGCCCCGATCACGATTCGCCGTTGTTGGAAGCCAAGCAAATATTGATCCGTTGGCGGCATGATGACCGGCCAGGCGTCCGTGTCATGTTGCTCTTGTGTCTGCAGATGAATAATCTGCGCCTTCTGATAACTGACATTGAACTCGATTGCGAGCGGCTTGAGCAGCTGCCTCGCCCAAGCGCCCGCACATACGACCGTCGCGTCCGCCGAGTAAGTGCGACCGCCCATCGTCACTCCTGTTACACGCTTCGCATCGGCATCGAATAGAAGCTCTGCATCCCCATACAACAGCTCTGCCCCATGACGCGCCGCAGCGCGAATCATCGCATCGCGGAGCGCACGCCCGTCCACGCGCGCTGCGCCGCTGATGCGCACGGCATGATAGCCCTCCGCCAGCAGCGGGAACTGCTCGCGAATCTCTTGCTCATCGTGCCGCGTAATTTCACCAATCTCAGGCGCATCCTCTCTGCGTAGTCGCGCCCGCTCCTCCATTCGGTCGACCTTCGCTGCCTCTTCATGAATGCTGAGCGCACCTACTTGCGCGTAGCCGGAATCCGTCTCCCCATCGCTGTGCAGTTGTTCAATAAGGGAAGGATAATACCGTGCTCCCGCCTTCGCCAGCCTGTACCACACTTGATTGCGCCGCTGGGACAGCCATGGACAAATAATGCCTGCCGCCGCAGCGGTCGCCTGCCCTGGATCCTGCCGATCAATAAGCAGAACCTTCGCGCCTGATCGCGCCAACTGATAGGCTGTTGACGCACCTAATATACCCGCTCCAATAACGATAACCGTCTTCATTGCTGTAATCCTTTCTATATAGCCATCAAACCATAACCGAATCGCAGCAGTTCAGCTGCTATGCATTCTATCCTATCACAATACTATTGTTTCAGAATTTCTGAAATAGCATTCTCGATATAGGCGAGACATACTGAATGTTATTACCTCTCTTTTTCATCTGGGCAAAAGAAGGGTAATAAAGGTTACTCTCCGAAGTA
This sequence comes from Paenibacillus sp. CCS19, assembly GCF_033239625.1. Classification (NCBI taxonomy): domain Bacteria; kingdom Bacillati; phylum Bacillota; class Bacilli; order Caryophanales; family Paenibacillaceae; genus Paenibacillus; species Paenibacillus sp. CCS19. The sequence goes on along the minus strand of NZ_BTCK01000027.1, from coordinate 28,386 downwards.
ATAAGGGGAAGTTTCCTGCACAGGAGGTGGCTGATGAAAACGAACATATCAGAATAACCAACCTGCTTCGTGGACAACTGCTCGGCCCTCTGTACATACCAGGAGGACAATTTGTACCGCATCGTATCCCGCTTTTCATCGGCACAATCCAAACCGTTATAGCCCTTCCAACATCGAACATTCATTAACGTCTTTCATTGATTAAACCTGCATGAAGATTGGATGAAACTTTCCATTCCGGCGTTGATTTCAGTCAGAAATAGCTTTATAACAGGGAATAAGAGCACTTATATTTGCTACTTCACTAAATCAAATAGGAGATGATTCGATGGACGCTACAGCTTCTACTAACGCAGGAAAATGCCCGGTTATGCATGGCAGTGCTACGAGTTATAAATCTAGCGGTACTTCAAATAGAGACTGGTGGCCTAACCAGTTAAACCTGAGCATTCTTCATCAACATGATCGTAAATCGAATCCTATGGGTGAAGACTTTGATTATGCGGAAGAATTCCAAAAGCTAGACTACAACGCTCTTAAACAAGATCTTCGCGATCTGATGACTGATAGCCAAGATTGGTGGCCGGCTGATTACGGACACTATGGCCCATTCTTCATTCGTATGGCTTGGCACTCGGCCGGTACGTATCGTACAGGCGACGGCCGCGGCGGCGCCGGCAATGGCACGCAGCGTTTTGCACCGCTGAATAGCTGGCCGGACAACGGCAACCTGGATAAAGCGCGCCGGCTGCTGTGGCCAATTAAACAAAAGTACGGCAACAAAATCTCGTGGGCCGACCTCATGATTCTGACAGGCAACGTCGCGATCGAATCCATGGGCGGCAAAACTTTCGGCTTCGGCGGCGGACGTGCTGACGTCTGGCATCCGGAAGAAGATATTTACTGGGGCAATGAGAAGGAATGGCTCGGCGACAACCGCTACTCGGGAGATCGCGAGCTTGAGAATCCGCTGGCAGCGGTTCAGATGGGTCTGATCTACGTGAATCCAGAAGGTCCTAACGGCAATCCGGATCCACTGGCAAGCGGCCGCGACATTCGCGAAACGTTCGCACGCATGGGTATGAACGACGAAGAAACCGTCGCACTTGTTGCTGGCGGCCATACATTCGGTAAAGCGCACGGTGCAGGCGATGCCGCTAAGGTCGGTCCAGACCCAGAAGCTGCTCCAATCGAAGCGCAAGGCCTGGGCTGGCTGAGTTCGCAAGGTTCCGGCAAAGGCCGCGATACGATCACGAGCGGCGTGGAAGGCGCTTGGACTGCTAATCCAACGCAATGGGACAACGGCTTCTTCGATACGCTGTTCGGCTATGAGTGGGAGCTGACGAAGAGCCCGGCAGGCGCACATATTTGGCATGCTATTGATCAATCGGAAGACCATATGGCGCCAGATGCGGAAGATGCTTCGGTTCGCGTTCCGACGATGATGACGACAGCCGATATGGCACTTCGCGTTGACCCTGTGTACGAGAAAATCTCGCGCCGCTTCCACGAGAACCCGGAAGAATTCGCAGATGCGTTCGCTCGCGCTTGGTTCAAGCTGACGCACCGCGATATGGGTCCACGCGCACGTTATCTCGGACCAGAAGTTCCGGCAGAAGAGCTGATCTGGCAGGACGTAGTGCCTGCGGTTGACTATACGCTAAGCGATGAAGAAATCGCAGATATCAAAGCAAAAATTCTCGACTCCGGACTTACGATCAGCGAATTGGTCACGACGGCTTGGGCATCGGCAAGCACGTTCCGCGGCTCCGATATGCGCGGCGGCGCTAACGGCGCTCGCATCGCATTGTCGCCGCAGCGCGATTGGGAAGTCAACCAACCGCAGCAGTTGACGAAGGTGCTGACGATTCTGGAAGGCATTCAAGAAGAGCTGACGACGAAAGTAAGCCTCGCAGACCTGATCGTACTCGGCGGCAGCGCTGCGGTTGAGAAGGCAGCACAGAATGCAGGCTTTGACGTTACGGTTCCATTCACGGCTGGACGCGGCGATGCAACGCAAGAGCAAACGGACGAAGAAAGCTTCGCCGTGCTCGAGCCGGTTGCAGACGGTTTCCGCAACTACCTGAAGAAGCAATACAGCGTAAGCCCGGAAGAGCTTCTCGTTGACAAAGCACAGCTGCTTGGCCTGACCGCACCAGAACTCACGGTTCTCGTTGGTGGTCTGCGCGTACTCGGCGCGAACCATGGCGGCTCGCAGCATGGCGTATTCACGGATCGCGTAGGTACGCTGACGAATGACTTCTTCGTGAACCTGCTCGACATGAGCGTAGCATGGTGTCCAATGGGTGCGAATGAATATGCCGCACACCACCGTACAACGGGTAAAGTAATGCGTACCGGCACGCGCGTTGATCTTGTGTTCGGTTCGAACTCCATCCTTCGTGCGATCGCCGAGGTCTATGCACAGAATGACAACCAAGAGAAATTCGTACGCGACTTCATCGCAGCTTGGGTCAAAGTGATGAACGCAGACCGTTACGATCTGAAACGCACTCATTAATAATTTTCTTATAACCCCGTCGATCCGACGAAGCTTTCAAGTAAACCATCAATCTCTGTCCACCAGGGCATGGATTGATGGTTTTTTTCGTTTCCGGCCATGAATGAAGACAAGCTTTTGCAGCACAATATGAACTGGAATAACTTGCAGCTTAAGGGTTGTGGTGGAGACACACCCAATGAATGTGACGGGAAGGGGCTGCCAGAATGAAATGGTTTAGAGGAACGCATCGCCTTCCCGATCAAGACATACAGCGGGAGGACAATAAACAAATCGATGATGCGATTGTCCTGCCTAGCTTGCAGCTTACACTGGATAATTTCAAGGATTGCCTTGATCTGACGCATCACACGTTCCCTGAGATCAATGTTAACCTTGTATATTTCGGGCACTTAGTCGGATCAGAGGAGCTTTCTCGAGATGTTACAATTCCTCTGTCTAACATTCGCGAGAATGAAGTACAGGCGCTGCTAGGTAGAAATCAATTTAAGCGGACAAACGATTCCAAATCTCTGATCAAAGGCATATTAAATGGCGAAGCGGCTATTTTTCATAACGATAATACCTATCTGATTGATGTCTACAAACCCGAAGGCCGCTCGATTCAACAATCCGAAACCGAAACGGTAATCACGGGGCCGCACGATTCCTTCATCGAGATGGCCACAGCTAATCTATCGCTCATTAGACGCAGGGTCAAAAGCTCCCATCTCAAGGTGATAAAGCTCGAAGTCGGAGAAGTAACCAAGAGTACGGTGTATCTGCTGTACATTGACGGTATTGCCAACATGGACTACCTTCAGGAATTGGTCGACCGGATTAACTTAATTGAAATCGATGCTGTGCATGACGGTAACATGCTGATTCAATACATCGACGATTGTCCGAATTCCGTCTTCCCGTTATTCTCGACAACGGAAAGAACCGATACGGCAGTCTCGAAATTAGTGGCTGGCAGAATCGTAGGCATTCTGGATGGCAGCCCTTCCGTATTCTCAGCTCCATCATCCTTCTTCGAGTTTATGGCGTCCCCTGACGACTATTATCAGCGGTGGGCGGTCGGAACGGCACTTCGAATTTTGCGATTTATCGCATTAATAATAACCTTGTCGTTCACTGCCTTATATGTAGCGGTGACGACTTACCACTACGAAATGATACCTGAAGCACTGCTGTTAACGATAACGGAATCAAGAAGCAAGGTGCCGTTCCCTCCGCTCTATGAAGCGTTGCTGATGGAGGTAACGATTGAACTCCTTCGGGAAGCAGGAGCACGGCTTCCAACGAAGATCGGCCAGACCATCGGCATCGTCGGCGGTATCGTCATTGGACAAGCTGCCGTACAAGCCGGATTCACAAGCAACATCCTCATTATTGCAGTTGCATCTTCTGCGATTGCATCGTTCGTTATCCCAAGCTATGTGATGAGCGCCTCTATCCGATTAGTCCGATTTGGGTTGATTATTATGGCGGGCATTCTTGGTGACTTTGGCATAGCACTCGGAATCGCCTATCTCGTCGTTCATTTATCAGGATTAACAAGCTTGAATTCATCCTATTTGACACCTGTCTCTCCCAACAACTTCAAGGATTGGCGTGATGTATTCATCCGCGCTCCCTTCTGGGCACTAACAAGAAGACCTACACAGTCCAAGAGTTCAAACGTTGTGAGAAACAGAATGAGGAAGTAACGCTGGAGGTAACCATGAAAGAGAAACTGCATCCGTTTCATGTCTGTTTGCTTGTATTCATGAATCAAGCTGGAGTGGTCACCTTCTTCCTCCCGAGGATGCTGGCGCAGTATATGGGGTATAACGGTTGGATTACCCTCCTGTTATTTTCTGCAATCGCATGCTGTAACATCTTTCTGATATCCGTCGTGTATCGGCTTGGCAAGGGCAGGTCCGTCTTCAAGATCATTGAACAAAGCTTGCCTAAGCTTGTGGTGTTCCCGCTGTATTCCTTGTTAATCGCAGTGTGGACATTACTGGGGTGCATGGTTGCCAAGCAGTACATTATGCTTTTTCAAGTGTTCGTCTTTCCGACGACTCCCCCCATGTACATGAAGCTTCTGTTCGATATCGTTGCTTACAGCCTTATTATTAAAGGCATTTACAATATTTCAAAAGCTGCAACCGTGTTTTTCTGGATGGTCATTTGGACACTTATCCTGCTTCTTTTCTTTATAAGGGGCTTTGAATGGGTAAATCTAACTCCGTTCTTCTTTCAAGAATCCACTGATGTAATTGCGGGAGGCCTATCGATCTTCTCCGCTTTCCTAGGGTATGAGCTTGTGTTGCTGCTCTTCCCCTATGTGGACTCGAAGAAGAAGGGCTTCATGAAGGCTGTGTATATCGGGAACTTCCTTACTACTTTCACCTATTTAGCGGTAAGTTTGACCTGCTTTGGCTTCTACAGCTTTAAACAATTAACGAAGATGAAATTTCCGCTTATCGACTTATTAGCGTACATTAGGCTTCCATTTCTCGAACGTATCGAGAATATTTTCATCGCCTTGTACCTCGTTTCAAGCTTGATTACCATCACCATATATATCTGGGCTGCTGTCGAGACTACCCAAAGCCTTATTCCACGGGCTAACAAACGTTGGATAACAGGAATCCTCGTATGCCTTGCATTCGGCGTATCATGGATCCCCGATGTGCTGAGCGAGGTCGAGCTATGGCTGAAATACCTTGGATACATGGCGACAGGGATCGCATTCGGTTTACCGCTCTTGTTAATCGTAATATTGGCAATCAATAACGGGGGAAAAAAACTTGCCTAACCTACTTCGTCTGTTCCTTACCGTTGCATTACTTGTGTTTATTGCGGGCTGCGGTGACCAACGCATATTGGAGAAGCTTGGTTTCATCCAAACAACTAGTTACGACTTAGCACCTGACAAGGATGATGAATCCGAACAAAAGTTATTGATCAGCGTTACGATACCAAGACCTGATTCTGGATCTGGCAATGGCGGTGTGAGCAGAGAGTTCTTAACCGCAATCGCGTCGACCAGCAAAGGGGGAAGAATGAATCTCTCGAGTCAGACGGAGCTGCAGCTTGTAAGCGGCCAATTGCGGAACACGCTGTTTGGAATAAGCTTAGCGAGACAAGGAATATGGAAGCATATTGACACGTTAGTTCGAGATCCTTCCATTTCTCCTAGAGTAAAGATTACGGTAGTGAACGGTAATGCTCATGATTTATTGGCCAAAAATTATCCTAGTCATCCTAGAACGGGGCAATACATCGATCGCATGCTGGAGAAGGAATCCCATTCCCAAGTCATACCAAGTACGAGTCTGTACCAATTCACGAAGGATTACTTCGATGATGGCATAGATCCTATAGCACCGATCATCAAGGAAGTGGATGGGTCGATCAAAATTGATGGAATTGCGCTTTTTCAGAAGGATCGCTATATCATGAAGATCGAGCCTAAACAGACGTTGATTTTTGCTTTCATGCGGAAAGATATTAAGCAAGGAGAAATTACCGTCGATCTTACCGATGAGAATCGGAGCAATGAACATGTTACGCTCAGCTCATTGGTCAGTCATCGTTCTGTTAAAGTAACGCCTGCCAAAGGCAATTTCCGTGTCGACATAAACGTCAAAGTTACTGGCTCGGTTCTAGAGTATATAGGCGTTCTTGATCTGGAGAAAGAACAAGACCGATCGACAATCGAGAGGTTAGTCTCTGAACATGTGCAGGCGAATGCCGAGAAATTGATTGCTGCCATGCAGAGAAATCGTGTCGACAGTCTAGGACTAGGAAAATATATACGAAGTACGCTCAACTATGCGCAGTGGCATAAGCTAAACTGGCGAGACACTTATCCCAACTTAGAGGTCAAATGCCATGTGAATTTTCGAATTAAGGATTATGGGATGTTTACCAAATAGTTCACACAACAAACACGCCGTGTCTCGGCATGTTTGTTGTGTGAAGCCGTCAACCAAGTTCTGATTCTTCGAATAACGTCCTCATTCATGCTATAGTGAGAAGAACAGTTGGAAGTGCATGGATGGGAGGAAACGCTGCTATGAAAATTAGTCTTGACCTCATTGTTCGTTCTACCGAGATCGATGTGAACGGGCATGTGAACAATGCCAAATACTTGGAGTATCTGGAATGGGGACGCGAGGAATGGTACGAGGCGAACAAGCTGCATTATGAGACTTTAATGGGGCTTGGCGTCCAGACCGTAACGGTCAACATTACTATCAATTATCGCAAGGAATGCAAGCAAGGTGACCGCCTCACCGTAACGACCGAACCGCAGTCGATCGGACGAAGCAGCTACGTGCTGCGGCAAGAGATCGTGAACGATCGCGGCGAGCTGTGTGCAGACGCACTCGTAACGAGCGTTACGATGGACATCGAGACAAGGAAGAGCCGTACGGTTCCTGATGAGCTGCGAGCGTTGTTCGAGTAAATGATTGAAGTATTGATGAAAGCACGCCAATCGATGACGTGCTTCTTTTGTTACAAATCACCAAGGCAGTGCTGCTTGTTTATGGAAGAACCCGCCCGTCGGTCCATCGCTCGGCAATGTCGCCAGCCATACGGCTGTCTCGGCGCCTTCGCTCACCTCCATCGGTGCCGACTCCCCGCCCATGTCCGTCTTCACCCAACCAGGATGGCAGGCATTCACCTTCACGTTGCTATCGCGCAAAGCGATTGACAGCTGCACGGTCCAAGCATTCATCGCCGCTTTCGAGGTTGTATATGCCGGAACGGAGCGGCTGCCGAACATATCGTTGGAGAGCAGCGTGCCCAGCGAACCAAGGATGCTTGATTGATTCACAATTCTCCCCGCGGGACTTGCCTTTAATAACGGAAGAAGCGCCTCGGATAATGCCTGAGGACCAAAAACGTTAACCTCGAACGATCCTCTCATTACATCGAGATTGTTCCCAAGATGATCCAGGTAAACGCCGGCATTATTCACGAGTATGTCCAGTCTGCCGTATTCTCGCTGAATCAACTCCGCCGCTGCGTTGATCTGCCCGCTGTCAGTCACGTCCAGCTCTAACCCTCTTGCTTCGATTTGTTCCTCACGCAATCCGGCTGCCGCTTCCTCTGCCTTCGCAGCAGATCGTGCTCCCAGCAGTACGGTGACCCCTTGTCTGCCTAATTGCCTCGCAATTTCAACGCCTATTCCTTTGTAAGCCCCTGTTATCAAAGCAACCTTTTTCTCGGACATCGTTTCATCCACCACTTTCCATTAATTTTGTACTGATGAGTACATAATGAGTAAAAAAAATGGCTCAATCCAAAAGATGAACCATTTGATCGATCGCCTGACCTATCTCGGCATGATCTGGCCGTCCCTTCATCGTCACAGCTAAGCCGACGGCTGCAATAGATAAAGCTGCAGCGATGCTTGCCGCATTCAACTTAGAGGATAGCTCGCCTTGGCGAATACCGGCTTCAATCGTTTCTTTAAGAATAGCGGTAATGTTACGCTGAAACTCGGCTGTAAAGGAAGCCAGATTCGAGTGATGCGGCGCCAGTTCCGTCATCGCATTCACGCATAAGCAGCCCCATTCAGGTCGTCTGCCACCCTCTGCGCTAGTAATGCCGATCAGATAGCGTCGAATAGCTTCTCTTGCAGAGGTTGGTTGGCCCAGCTTTCCTCTGATATAGGCAAGACTCAACTCGGCGTACTTGCGAATGGCCGCTTGGAATAGCTCCTCCTTACCGCCGAATGTGCCATACAGGCTCGGCCTCTGTATGCCCATCGCTTCTGTCAGATCGCTGATCGAGGTTGCTTCATAACCCTTGTGCCAGAACAGCTCCATCGCTTTGATTAAAGCTTGCTGCTCATCAAACTCGCGTGGTCTTGCCATTATGCCCACTCTTTCTGTACCGATTGGTATATAATTAATTTACATCGTTATCTTCCTCTTGTCAAACATTACCTGTTTCAATGATAAAAAAGAGCTGCCCGACATTAGCCGGACAGCCCTCCCGCCGATAGAAGTCTACTTCGCGTTAATCATCGAATCGGTCGATTTGCTTAGCTGGTTCAAAATAAATTGCGGCGCGACTCGACTCATCATATGGAGCGTATTGCTCTGGCCCGGGCGAATTTCATACCGATCCTGCTGAAGCCCCTTGATCGCTTGTCCGACCATCTCTACGACGTCCATCGCTTTCGAGCCTTTCATATCTTCCGCTTCGAACGAATCGAGCAAAGTCGTCTGCGTTAATGGCGGCGCCAATTCGAACACCTTTACGTTCGTATTCCGAAGCTGTACGCGCAGCGACTGCGTGTAAGAGTGCAGACCTGCTTTGGCCGCGCAGTAGATCGGCGACAGCGGCAGCGGAACGAAAGCAAGGCCGGATGTCACATTCATAATTGCGGCCGATGACTGTTTCTTCAGATGCGGCAGGAACTGCTTCACCATGCGGATCGGACCATTGAGGTTCGTCTCCGTCTCTTGCGTAATATCCATCAGATCGCTTCCGCTGTCATGCAGGTTGATTCTGCGCATAATGCCTGCATTGTTGATCAATACATTCAGTTGAGGGAACTGACCGACCACCTGGTTATGCAAGGCAGTTATAGCCTGTGGATCGCTAACGTCACTTTGAATCGTATGTACCTGCGGCAGTTTTTTCTTGGCTGCGTCCAGCTTGGACTGGTCTCGTCCGGTGATGATGACCGTGCTGCCTAGCTGAATCAACCGATTCGCCAACTCGAAGCCGATGCCCGAGCTCCCGCCCGTAATAAGTGTCGTATTGCCATCTAGTTTCATGGTGTGAATCCTCTCCATAAGGATAATAGAACTATAGGGTAGTAGAAAATGATTCTCCTAGCCTATCGTACAACAATTTTCGCCAAAAACCCACATCAGCTGCTCGCCTATTTATAAAAAAAGCACGCCAATGAATGGCGTACTTCAGAACTGTCCGAGAAGATCTCGACAGCTCCCGAATTATAAATTGCGGAAAGCCTCTTCCGGTTTAACGTCCTTCGTTAACTGTCCATGCTCCTTCAGCCAATCGATGACTGTGCTCCAGGTCGACTCGGACTGGCTGCCGAAAGCTTCATTTCCCGCATCCATCAACGGAAGCAGAATATTCAGGCTGTTCTTCTCGATTTCCGCATCAAGCGGGAATTCGCTGTTTTGCTTGTCCAAGAGCAGCTTCAGCGCCTCTTCCGGATGGCTCTTCGTATAGGCCTGACCTTCGGCAGATGCTTCGATGAACTTCTTGATGGCATCGCCTTTGTCTTTAAGTCCATCTTCGCTAGCAGTCAGAACGAGCTCATAATAATCCGGCACGCCGTACTTCGCTGGATCGAATGCTGTCACCTTCTCGCCATCCTTCTCGATCAGCAGCTTCTCATGGTTGATGTAACCGCCAATGATCGCATCGACCCGCTTGGTCGTCATAGCCGGAATCAGGTCCCAAGAAACATCGGTATAATTAAGCTTGGACGGGTCCCCGCCGTCTGCTTTCACCATCGTATTGACGATCGCTTGATCAAGCGGAATCGACGGGTAGCCGATTTTGCTGCCGATCAGATCCTTAGGACTCTTAACCTCAGCCGAATCCAGCACCATCAACTGATTGAGCGGATGGCGTACGATCGCGCCTACAGACACGACCGGGATTTCCTCGGCGCGCGCGATCGCTACTTGCATCTGATAGCTCAGAGCCAGATCGGCTTTGCCCGTCGCGACGAGCTTAAGCGCATCGTTCGTGTCGGCTGGCGTCACCAATTTTACTTTCAAGCCTGCTTTTTCATAAAATCCTTGCTCCTCAGCCGCGTACATGAAAGTATGTACGGCATTCGGATACCAGTCCAACAACACCGTAAGCTCCGTAGGCTTGGTCTCGCCCGACTCGGATTTCTTATCGGACGAACACCCTGCGGTACCTAGCAGTACCGCGACAAGCGCAATAGACAACCATGATTTACTGTTCCATATCTTGAATTTCAAAGTCTTACTCTCCTTTTTTAACCATTTGATGTTCGACGGTACGCTAGAACTGCCTTCTCCAGCCACATCACCAGGAGGAACAATAGAATCCCCATAGCGGACAGCAGCAGCACGCCAGCGAATACATCATCGGCCCGCAGCATGTTCGATGCCCGCTTCGTATACACGCCGAGACCGCTTTCGCCTCCTAGCCATTCGCCCAGCGTGGCGCCGCCAACGCTGAATGCCGCTGCCATCTTCAATCCGGTGAAGAAACCGGGCAGCGCAGACGGAATTTTCCACTTGAACAGCAGATCCCGCTTATTGGCACCCATCGTTTTCATCAACGCACCGATATCAGGATCAGCCGAGCGGAATCCATCCGCCGTATTCACGGCAATCGAGAAGAACGTGAACAGGATGACAACGGCAACCTTACTCCAGATTTCATAGCCGAACCACATCACCATGATGGGCGATAACACGATGATCGGAATCGTCTGGGAGCCCACAATGAGTGGATACAAGGTCTTCTTCGCTAGGCCGGAACGATCGATCCATACCGCTGCCATCGTTCCGACAACCGTTGAAATACCGAGTCCAAGCAAGGCCTCCCCCAGCGTAATAACACTATGTTTGCCAAGCAACTGTCGGTTGTCCCACAACGAGACGAACACATCGGACAGCTGAGGGATGATATAGTGCGGAATGTCAAAGCTTCTCGTCCCCACTTCCCATACCACAGCCAACAGCAGCACGAAGACGAGGACGGGCACATACGCCGTTATTTTCTTTCTCATATGCGTCCTCCTGCATGGCTGCCAACGGTGCGTCCAAGCTGTCCGATCAGCTGCCGTTTCAAGTCAATGAAGCTGTGGTCGAGTGCCGCTTCATAGCTGCGAGGGCGAGGAAGGCTGACACGCAGTTCGCTTAGCGTTGTAATAGGAGATTCCGCCGCAACCAGCACGCGATCGGACAGCAGCAGCGCTTCATCCACATCGTGCGTGATGAACAAAATCGTCTTACGATGCAGCTCCCATACTTGCAACAGCCATTCCTGCATGCCGACGCGTGTCATCGCATCCAAAGCGCTGAAAGGTTCGTCCAGCAGCAGCAGCTCGCCTCCGCCTAGGAGCGACCTTAGGAACGATACACGCTGTCGCATCCCGCCGGACAACTCGTGCGGATATTTGTTCTCCGTTCCTTCCAATCCGAGCCCTGGCAGCAGCTCCATCACCCGGCGTCTTGCTTCCCGCTTCGATGTCCCACCGAGTTCAAGACCTAATGCTGCATTATCAAGCACGGTTCTCCATGGCATCAGGCAATCCTTCTGCGGCATATATCCGATCTTGCCCTGCTTGGAAGCTTCGGCCGTCGAGCTCGCTTGCGCCCCTATAACGATCGATCCTGCTTGAGGTGCGAGCAGACCCGCCATCATTCGGAACAACGTCGTCTTGCCGATGCCGCTCGCTGCAAGAATGCTGACGAATTCGCCTTGTCGTATGTCAAAATCTAACTTATCGAATAAGAGCGGATGTCCGGGGAAGGCAAAGCTTAGCCCGCGAACGGATAACGCGAGCTGCTGCTCTTCTTGTCCCACAAGGTTCAAATCGGCCACTCTTCTTTCCGGTAAGCCATGTCCCAGAACATATATTCAAGCTTGGATGCCACAAGGAAACGTTCTTCCAAGCGTGCCAGCTCCTGTTCAGGCAAGCCTTCCGCCACTCGATCCATGAAGTCGATCGTCCAATCGGTCAGCACCCCGAATTCCTCCGAGCTGTACATCAAGATCCATTCGCGATACAGCGGGTGGTCGAGCGCGCCAGGAATCTTCGCATAAGCGACCCCGATCTCCCGATAGCTCCACATGCATGGCAGCAGAGCCGCAGCTACCTCTGCCAGCGATCCTTGCGAAGCCGTGTCCAACAAAAACTTCGTATAAGCGATCGTCGTTGGAGCAGGCACTGTATTCTCCAGCTCTTCCCGCGTAACGCCGAATCGCGCTGCATATTCCCGGTGAAGCGACATCTCCACGTGCAAGGTGGAGTGAAGCAGCTCCGCGAATTTGGTCATCGTCTCGAGATCGCGGGACTTCATGCTGGCGAAAGCGAACAGCTTCGCATAATCGATCAAATACACATAATCCTGCTTGAGATAATAAATGAATCGTTCGGGATCAAGCGTTCCGTCTCTTAATTCCGTCAGGAACGGATGCTCGTGACATCGGTTCCATATTGGTTCCGCTGCTTGATATAATCTGCTGCTAAATCGTTGCATATCGATCTCATCCTCTCTGGCTATTCGTTGGTTATTCCGTTCCGTGTGCGGTTGCACCAATCCGCGATGAAGCCGATCATGACCTTCGTATAATCCAGCAGCTCTTGGATGTCCGTGCTTTCATTAACAGCATGGGCATGCTTCAGCTCTCCTGGGCCATAGATGAATGTCGGGATTCCCGCTCGACCTATCCAGCCTGCGTCTGTAACCGTAGGACTCATGCCCGCCTCTGGCGCAACTCCCCGCACTTGCTGGTGGCTGGCGAACAACGCATGGAATGCTTCACTATCCTTATCCAGCTCTAGCGACGGGAAGATTTCGCCTCGCTCCTCGATCATCGACCGTCCTCCCCAGCGGAAGGTAGGCGGATTATGCCGAAGCCACGTATCGCCCGCAGCTACGCGCAGCAGATGCTCTTCGATCTCCGCGGCAACCGATTCATAATCTTCGTCAGGATAAAAGTGGACGGTAATCCATAACGAGCACTTATCCGCGATAAAAGCCGCATGGCGGCCGCCTTCGATCACCGCTGGATTAATCGTATTCGATCCAGGCGGAAATCCAGGGTACGATTTAGTCACAGCCCAATGGCGCTCAAGCTCCTGCAGCCCTGTAATTAGCTTAGCCATTTTCTCGATTGCGCTAGCGCCCTCGATTCCGCCTCCTGCATGAATCATGCGAGAGCGCATGCCATCATGATGCGTCACTGGACTCTGCACCGTCACCCAGCCGGTAATGACCCCGCCTTGTCCTTGGATAGCCATTGCACTTGTATCCGCCACTATTGCGCAATCCGCTGTATAACCTCGCTCCATGCAAGCCCGTGTTCCCGCCTCGCCAGCCTCTTCGCCTATGACGGAATGGAACAACAAATCGCCTTTCAGCTCGACGCCCGCTTCGGTCAACAGCTTCACAGCAAATAACAGAGCGGCAAGCCCGCCTTTCATGTCTGCGGTTCCTCTGCCATACGCTCTGCCGTCCTTCAGCGTCAGTTGGAACGGATCAATCTGCCACTCTCGGCTGTCTCCCACTTCAGCTACATCCATATGTCCGTTCAGCAGCAAGCTTCGATACTTATCCCGCTCCGTACCGCGCCTAACGGCCGTCACATTCGGGTCACCGGGATACACTTCCCACAGCTCCGTCTCGAATCCGCTCGCCTCAAGCTGTTCCTTGAGAAATTGCTGCGCAAGCATCGTGTTCCTCGCTGGTGGACTAACGGTAGGAAATGCGATCAGTTCGGCGAGCAGCGCGAACAGCTCGTCCTTCCGCTCTTCCACTTGCTGCTGCAATTGTTTAATTAAGTTCATCATTTGTTCTCCTTCGCTTGAAACGCGGGCGAAAACAACGAAAAAACCATCCGAGAATATACGAATGGTTACAATTCAATACGTTCTCTACGCCAGCATTACCTGGGTCAGATTAACGGTCAGGGAAATAACGTTCCCAATCTCAGCCAGACTCCATCCAGCCCCCGCAGTTTCCTATGAAAAAATCATTATTTTTACTATAGCTTATAAGTCCGAGAATGACAACAGAAGCGGAGGATTGTGATTGCATTACTTCCGCAGAGCCTGCCAGAGAGTCGTTCCATTGGTTCAAAATGGACAAATTCCCTTGTCAAGGAAGGAGGGCTATGTTAATGTAACTGCATCAGCACATAATCCGAGTAATCGGATGCGAAATGAAATTGACCAGACCACTGGAAAACATAACGATTAAGTTATGTTTTTTTGTTTTTCTATACCTTGCACAATTTGAGCCGAATGCTTCACATGCCAATTCAAATGGAGAGGAAGAAACAAATATGACGATAAGCGGTTTGTCCAGCGGTTCATTGGTCATAGCAGGCGGCGGTCGTCTGCCGGAGGACGTTATTAAGAAGTTTATCGAGTTGGCAGGCGGTCCCGATCGTTCCATCGTTGTCATTCCTACGGCACAAGAACAAGTAGATATGACGAAGAAGGGGCACGATGTCATCGCGTTTGAAGAGGCCGGCGCGAGTAATATCACAATTCTCCATACGACGGATCGGGATCTAGCCAATACGGCAGATTTCGCAGCTCCTATCCAATCCGCCCATGCCGTGTGGTTCTCAGGCGGGAGACAGTGGAGAATTGCCGACGCCTATCTGCATACGGAAGTGCATCGCGAATTGAATGCGCTTCTGGAACGCGGCGGCGTGATCGGCGGTACGTCGGCTGGCGCAACGATCCAAGGATCTTATTTGGTAAGAGGCGATACGAAGAACAATACGATTCTAATGGGCGATCATGAAGAAGGTTTCGGATTCCTGAACAACGTTGCCATTGATCAGCATCTGATCAAGCGGAACCGCCAGTTCGATCTTGTGAAGGTGATCGCTGCCCGTCCCGACCTGCTAGGTATCGGCATCGATGAATCGACGGCGATCATCGTGCAAGGCGACTCCTTCGAAGTCGTAGGCGCAAGCTATGTCTCCATCTATGATGCCAATTATTTGAACGAGCATGAGGGAAACTTCTACTTCCTATCGCCAGGCGATACGTTCAATCTAACGACGCGGGAAGCGAAGTTATCGTATAACATTCAAGCGGCTTCCGTTTAGCGACAAACACCACCTCATAAGCCAAGCAAGAGCTGTCCCGATCTCTCGGAGACAGCTCTTCGTCTTCTACAGAGTCCCCTCAAATGGATATTTATCCCTAAATCGTAGAATTGTCCATCTTACAACCGCTCAAAGATTATCTCATTATAAAAATGATTAAAGATGTTGTAAATCTTTAACGCCATTACACGAACTGGTGGTGATCGATGTCCATATTAATGCGCTGCTCTCGTGAAGTAAAGGCTGCTGCCTAAAGGGAAGTGATTGGTTCATAGGATTGCATAAGTCGAGTCCATCTACTAAAACTTGATAGAGGTGAACTGCTTGAACATATCCATGGCTAGACAATACGTCTTTTCTCTGCCGCTTTACCTTATGCTCGCATTGATCATTGGCTCGATGCCGATTACGCCAGTTGCTGCAGCTGCGGACGCTGCTTCTCCGCCGACTAATTTGCATATTGCGAAGGATGCTGACGGCAAAGATCTCATTACGGACAAAAGCGTTACGATCGCGTGGGATTTGATCGGAGATGATTCGAACAATAATGATATCGACATCTGGGATGCGGATACCGGCGCTTGGGTGACTTGGGGCGACCGCAGTCATATGACCCTTGGCGTCAAACCTTCTACAACTTACAAATGGTACATTACTTGGTACACGGACCGCGGCAAAGATCCGATGCCCAAGAGCAATGTAATCGAATTCACAACGTTAGCGGATACGAGCGAGTACCCTGAGCCTCCGCTCGTGGCTCCTCAATATTTGCATACGACGGCTGTTACCGATACGAGCATCACGTTAGATTGGACGCCATCTCCGGATGCGACTGGCTATGATATCTACGTGAACGGCAGCTGGTTCGGCGGCGTATGGAACGGCACGGACCATACGTTTACTTACACGATTCCAGAGGGCGGCAATCTGAACGGTACCAGCTATGAATTCGTCGTCTCCGCTCAGAACGCAGGCGTTACGCCGCTTAAAGTATCTGCAGGAAGCAACCCTGTATCCATTACGTGGGGCAAGCTCCTTGCGCCGCAAGCATTGCAGGTGATCACAACGAATCGCAGCACAGCATCGCTTGGATGGGCTAGAGTTGACGGTGCGACGGCATACGATATTTATACAAACGGCAAGCGGATCGGCACAAGCCAAGAAGCTCGTTACGTGGCGAAAGGCTTGCAAGAAGGCAAGCGATACGCATTAACAGTCATCGCGAAGAACTCGCTCTGGCAGTCTGACGCAAGCGGGTCGGCTGTAACCGTTCCAGGCGCGGACTACAATATCGTCTCGTACTACCCGCTCTGGTCGGCAAGCGCTAGCGGACGGGGCTTCCTGCCTGCGGACGTCGATCCAACGCAGCTGACACACGTGAACTTGGCCTTCTCGGATGTTTGCTGGCATGGCGTCAGCTCGAACGGAAGCGCTTGCCAGAACGAGACGGTGCCGACTCAGAATGACTATGTGTTCGACGGCGAAATGGTTGTCGGAGATCCATCGGCAGACTTAACGCTATTCGATCAATGGGCCGCGATCCGTGATGCCAACTCGAATCTGAAGCTCATGATCTCGGTGGGCGGCTGGTCTTGGTCGAACAACTTCTCCAACATGGCGAGCACGGAGCAGACGCGCCGTCACTTCGCCAATTCCGTTGTCGAATTCTTGCGAGCTTATCACCTGGATGGACTGGATATCGACTGGGAATACCCGGTCGAGGGCGGAGAAGAGGATAACTCCCGCAGTCCGGAGGATGCCGATAACTTCCTGCTGATGGTCAAGACCGTACGCGAAGCGCTCGATGCGGCAGGCTCGGAAGACGGCAGCTACTATTTGCTCACGATCGCAGCTTCCCAGGGCGACAACTTCATCGTCAATGCCAAGCTTGCCGACTCTTCCAAATATCTTGATTACATCAACATCATGACCTACGACTATAGCGGAAGCTGGGAAGCGTTCGCTCATCACAATTCCCCGCTCTATTACGACAAGAACCACCCCAAAGATTACGCTGCGCGCAACAATGTACAGGGTGCCATTCTTGCGGAACTGAATGGCGGCGTAC
Source organism: Paenibacillus sp. CCS19 (assembly GCF_033239625.1). Classification (NCBI taxonomy): domain Bacteria; kingdom Bacillati; phylum Bacillota; class Bacilli; order Caryophanales; family Paenibacillaceae; genus Paenibacillus; species Paenibacillus sp. CCS19. The sequence continues at coordinate 10,990 of NZ_BTCK01000027.1, read as the reverse complement.
CAGGCTACAAAATTCAACCGGGCATTCCGTTCTACGGCAAAGGTTGGAGCGGTTGTACGTCCGGAGGCGAATACGCAGCCTGTACGAGCGCACTGACACCATTCGGCACTTGGGAAAATGGCGTATTCGACTATTCGGATATCGAAAACAATTATTTGACGAACCAAGATTATGAATACCATTGGAACGAAGCCTCCAAGGTCGCTTCTCTTTACAATGCGAAAGACGAAATCTTCATTACGTATAACAATGCCGATTCGATCATGTACCTGACTTCGCTCGTTAGATCCCTGAATCTGGCAGGCGTTATGAGCTGGGAGATCAGCGGCGACCGTGATCGGACGTTATCGACGCAGCTGGCGAAAGACTTGCCGACTAGCGGTATTGTGAATCCAGACCAACTCGCCGCACCAACGAATGTGAGCACCGTTATAGCAAGTTTGAATAAAGCGGTGTTGAAATGGGATCCTTCGGCAAACGCATCTGCATACGAGGTTTATGCAGACGGCGTTTATGTCGGCACCACGACAAACACCCATTATCTTGTTGACGGCCTGTCTGCTGGACAGCCGCATACATTGAGGGTGCTTGCGATCAACAGGCAAGACGGCGTTTTGAAGAGCGTATCGAACTTCAGCAGCACTGCTCATCTAACGACGCTGAAAGGTACGTTCAGCACGTCGAAGGCATTGTCCCGTGCAGAGCTCGTATCGATGATCGTGAAGGGGCTGGGCATTACGCCTGTCGATTCTGTCGACGGTCCGGTATTCAACGATGTGCCGGCCGATTCGCCGTTCGCTGCCGATATCGCTGCCGCTAAGCATGCCGGCATCATCTTAACAAGCGGCAGCAACTTTAATCCGACTGGCGCGGTATCGCGCGAAGAGTTCGCAATCATGCTGCATCGTGTGCTGAAACAAGCGAGCGACGATCCTGTAAGCGCGGATGCGCTCAATCGCTTCTCGGACAAATCCGCAGTATCCAGCGATGCGCTTGATGCTCTCGCATTCGTCGTCGATCGCAAATTGCTGCTCGGCGTTTCCGCGGATAAGCTCGCTCCGCAAGCTTCCATTACGGAAGCGCAAGCAACCGAAATCATAGTGAGAGCTATCGCCTCAGCTCTGTAAGGCGAAGACAAACATAAGGCTATAATAAAGAAGTACGCCCATTCATCGGCGTGCTTCTTTTTATAACCGAGAGCTATGTATGATTCATCAAAGCGACTTTAAAGTAAATTCCCCGCCATATCCGAAATACATCAAGGTACCATTCGGCTGCTTGAACAATAAATCGTAAATGGACAACATTGTGCCAGGATGTTTAAAGGCTGAATACTTGCCTGTAACAGCATCAAAAGTATAAGCTTCTGATTCTCCAAGCAGTAGCAACTGACTATCCTTAAGATGCGAAACCAAGTAATTAACTCTTCTAGGGGTACTGTATTCTTTAACTAGATTATTCGCTACGTCAAAAGTATATAGTCTAAGCCCGGCTACAATAACAACATGCTCCGAATCAATAGGGATGACCTCTATCGTTCCTCTATTAATATCGTTCGGTTCTGGGAAGTCTGTATCGTAGCTTACCCACTTTCGATCTTCAACATGAAGGATTTCAAGGGAAGAACCAGCCAGCGTATCTCCGCCTGCCACCACTATGTTGCCGTCAGGCAGTTCAGCCGCAACCGGTCTAATTCGATGCTCCTTCATATCGGGCAACGCTGTCCACTTCTTTAGTTTCAAATCATATATCATCGCGTGATTATAGACGTTTTCTGTAGACTTTCGGGTCCCCAAAAACAGAATCCGCTCTTTGGATAGAGGGATGATGGATTGTACATCATCAAATGAGATGCCTAGCGCTTGCAATGACCAAGTATCCGGATTCATTATTTTAAATGTCTTCCTTGTCATATCGCTTCCATATTTAAACAATACCGTTCCATCTGAAAGCGAATAAATCTCATTGCTGCCATCCGTAAGTTTAAAGTCCGGCTTGCTTATGACTTTACCGGTCCGAGGGTTGTATAAGAATGAGCCGTTATAGCCATGCACGAATATTCGTCCATCCGATAATACAATATTATGAACGCCAGCGCTGTATTTGCCGTTATCTTTATAAGTCCACGCGCCGGGATAAGTAAGATCGACAGTAAGATTCAGTTGTTGAGGCTCGGTAACGGCAGTCCATTCTGAGTTCTGCACCACGCGACCTCTATTATCTCCCCACCCCCAGACGATGCCCTGTTTATCTAGAGCAAAGCTATTTGCGATTTGGACAATGTTGGTCAAACCTTTCACTTGAACGGGTACGCTATGAGGAGTCCTGCTTACCTCTTTATACGGAAAATACCATGGGTTTAAAGAGTCATATGAGTTTGATATTTTCTCATATACTGGCGGAGTCGCTGGAGAACCGTCGCCTAATTCCCCGTTTGCATTGCTCCCCCAAGCCCATACCGTTCCATCTTGAGCCAATGCCTTACTTCCACTGATTGCCACAATTTTAGGAAGACCTTTTACCTTTACGGGAGAAGAACGGTCAATTGTTGTTCCATCGCCTAAATCGCCATCGGCATTGCTTCCCCACGCCCACACGGTCCCTTGATCGTCCAGAGCAAAAGAAGACAGAAACCCTGCATATACCGATACGATATTTTTCAGTCCAGCTATTTTGGACCATTTATATTTCTCGGATTTGCCAACGGAACCATCGGAATAGACGACCAGAATAAGATCTGCATTTGAATTTGTCGACATGAACTTCACGTTCTTCTGAACAATTCTGTCGGGGCTTGCATGGCTGTTTGCGCTCCCGACATGTAAATTCCCTTTGCCATCGAGCGCATACACATTATCGTAGTATTGGGCTATGGCAGTAATTCCCTTGTAAGCTGAAAGCTTGCTTGATTTGAAATAGTTATTATAATGCCAGACTGAACCGCCCGAGTCGAGAGCGAAAGTTCCATATATACTGTCTCCCTCAGACAAAGCTACAATGTTGCTCAATCCGCTTACTTGGTGAGCCTGGATGCTATCGTATTCCCATACGCTCCTGCTCGAAGTAATAAACTTGACTGCGCTGCCTGCATAAATTTTTTTCACCTTAAGGGTTACTTGGCTCGCTGCAGCATATGTAGATTGAGCTGATAGCGACATTAGGCTAATGATCGATATCAAGACAACGAGAAATACTTTCTTCACATCGCACTCTCCTTCATCTCATAATGAATAGAAGGATGAGCTTCCTCAGCTCATCCCGATATTTGAACGATATTAAATTAGTAAAACTTCGCTTCAACTAACCCGAAACCGCCAGTTGCAGCATGGTATGTTCCGTCCCCTTTAAATGCAATTTTAACTTTGAGAGCGCCCGTCAAATCAACATTCACTTTAATCGGTTCGGTAATGTTAGAAGCGATATGTCCACTTTTGTAAACCGATACATCATCAACGAACACTTCTAGACTACCACTGAATTCAGTTTGCGATGGCGCCGTGCTCCATTGCTCTCCTGGTACCAGCAGCGCTTCGAAAGACTTGTACTGACCGTTCAACAGATACTCTTTCGTAAATCCCCAACCGGTATCTTCATCGGAACTACCGCCTGTTTCACCATTAAAGAACGGCAATTCATAACCATGAACATACTGGTCGCCCGTATTCGAGATGAATGTTTCGATTTTTCTTTCACCGATTTCAGATTGGTTTGAGTAAGCCTTCATTTGTTCCATATAGGTGAAGGCACCTTCCTTTTGCTTGCCCACATAAACAGAAGAAGTCTTGCCGTCGTATCCGACTTTTTTGCCAAACGCCTCCGACACGAAGCGCAGCGGTACATAAGTCGTTCCTTTATAAACGAATCCTTGTTGGTCTTCTGGCGCCTTCTTCTCAATTCCGTCGAAGAAATATTTTAAGGGTAGAAAATTGACATTAATGCTCGTCGACGCTGCATAGGATACGCCCGAGAACAGCACTCCTCCGAGGACTACTCCAACAGTGACGTCTTTCATTCTTTTTAACTTGGTCATGTATACCGCTCTCCCTTAGTTTATGAAGTGATTGCCGCGTGAACCGTCGCTTTATTGTACTAAACAGACCGTTACACTAGGGTTACAGAAATTTGGGCAAAAAAAGAAGAGTCTATTAAGACCCTCCCGATCGTTTCCTCGAAACTCGATTTCCTTTTTGTTGTTTAACTCTGCTTTTCAATTGATCATATAAGGACATGGTCTCATCCAATAACCATTCATCGTCTGGATGGTATACTTGCGCGGTATTCAAAAAGTTAATGCTGCTCTGTAGATTGCCTCTCTTTTGTTCAATATCCGCTGCTTCTTTGGCCAACTCAACAATCTGCTTCTCGAGCTTTTCCCTGTAACGAGTAATCCAATCATCATACAACCCTGGCATCAAGGTTTCCGGTAATGTACTGAAGATCTCTTTCATCCATTTTATCTTAAGCTCGCTATTTTGTTCGCTTTGGGCTTTCCGCAGATCATTCTTGAGTTTAAGCACATCCGAGCGTACACTGCCTCGCAGACTAATATGTTCTTTATCCATTATCAGAACGGATCGACTGGAACTATGCGTATCAATAAGCTTCTTCAAATAATTCAGATAGACCTTTAGATTGTTCATCGCCTTACGCAAAGGTATAGCCGGGAATAAAGCATCACACACCTGCTCCCGAGTTGTGGTCTGGTTAAAAGTCAGATACAACAGTAAGCTCTTCGCATACCGCTGATTCCATCCATCCCATATGTCCTCCCCATTGATCGACACGCGAAAGTTCGACAAAAAATCAATGTGCAGAACCTCTTGCAGTTCTAATTTATTGATTCCAATCTCATACACTTCATGAAATTGATCCATCACACTTTCGGCTCCAATGCTCTCGAATGAACCGTAATTGCTTCGATTAAGAATCGGTGTTCGTATAAAATCATGAATCCATTCGGACGTTAGTTGGGGCTGGTCTATAAATACCGCATTAGAAGAATGGGGGACCACTAATAATCTAGTCTGAAATAACAACTTGGACGATAACGTATAGGAGTTCAAATAAATAGGGTCATGTACCCCTACTAAAGATAATGTAGGGTGAGTGATACGCCCAAAATCCCCATTCGGCGGTGTATCCAAATATAAATCAAAAATTCGAAAATACGTATCCGGCGTCACTTTCGAATACGCATTCACAATTTTTTGATACATGCTGCTCTCGGATGGCGCCATCGTAATGCCTTTTGCCATGCTTTGCGCCAGCGGCAGCATAGAACCACTTTGTGTTAATGCTTTACGACTGTCAATCAATGAATCAATCGATTTTCTTGGAAAAAATGCGGGAACCGCAAACAAAATAATACTTTTAACCTGCTCTTTATGTCGTTGCCCATACTTTACTGCCACATTGGCGCCGAAGCCATGACCAGCAAGATGAAATGAGTCTATCTGCAACTGTTTCATTAAGATGTGCATGTCCTCAACAAACAGTTCCCAACTGAAAGTCGATGTTCCTCTCTCTGTTTCGCCATGCCCTCTAATATCGAAAGTGACGATCCGATATTTTTCCAGAAGATATGGAACGATGGGCTCCCATAATTCCATATTCAGCCCTACTCCATGCAGAAGAACCATTGTATCTGATGAAGTGTGAGATTGGTATATTTGATAGTGCATGTTGATATCCTTCACTTGAACAAACGGCATATGATCCTCCCGAGTTAAGCCTGGTAGGAATAAAGTACCACATGAAAGATAAGGATGTAATCCTTTCACAAATAAAAAGTTAAAATCAATGGATTACGACATTTCACAATAAAAAGTAAACCACGCCCTATGGACGTGGTTTACTTTGCTTAAATCTTGCTTAAGGTTGTAAAACCCACACAACTGTTGCTTTGTCATTATCCGTCGGTGTCGATTCGAGACCATTGTGAACCGCTACGACGGTGAAGGTTACCAAGGACCCGTTCTTAAGTGTATCGTTCACTATATATGGACTTAAATCAATAGGCACTTCAGTTCCAGGAGCTTCTCTACTTATTTCACTGAAGAACGGCATTGTTTCGGAGTCTATCGTGATATACACCTTGTAATAGGAAACCATTTGTATCCCGGCATCGGTATCCGTAAACTTCACAATAGCAAGGTTTGGGTCACTACCGCTCTGTACAGCGCTCACTTCGTTTACACCATTTGGAGCCACATTGATATCATTGACGATCTGCGCTGTCGCCGCTGATAAGCTCTCTCCACCAGCGTTAGTCGAGTACACGCCAAATTGAGTAACCCCGGTCGGAATTGGCGTTTGATCCGGAATATCGATGTAATAAAGGATACTGTTATCCGCTTGGACCGTTGCAATCGCATCCCCCACCTTAGCGCCCGAAGCATCCAAGAAATAGACGGTATAGCTATCGATATCCGTTTCATCTTCTGCCCCCGTCCAAGTGACAGCTCCGCCAATCGTGTCTCCATAGTCCATATCGATGAACGCTGCGTCTCGAGCCGGATGCGTTGGCGCCGCGACTGCCCAATCGGTAACCGCGGAGCTTACGGCAGTCCCAATGTTGCCGAAACGGTCAACAGGCGCCGCCGTGACTCGAAGATTCGTTAATTCGGAAACATTCAAGCTTGGCACAGATACGGATACAGTAGTGGATTCGCCCAGCACTTGCTCTTGTCTAAACAATTCGATATCGCTGCCGTTCGTGACGGTAACGACAACGGCTTGCGCATCGTATGGATCGCTTGACGAGAGATCGATCGGTCGGGTTACTTGAATTTCCCCTCCGATACTATTCGCCCGCACATCCGTGTCGGTGAACGTTACCGACATCCCTTCTCGCGATGGACCGGATTTATCCCAGATCACGGTTGTCTTGTCGCTCGCAGTCGGAATCGAAGCATTGCCCGCGGCATCGTAAGCAATGACAGTGAGATGGATCGTCTGACCATCGACTGGCGTTAAGCCCCCGCCTGCTAATGTGGTCAAATCGATATCTTTCGCACCAGTACCGCTAATTTGTTGATAGGAATCCGAACTTGCTGCATCCCCGGTTAACGATACAAACACGCGATAATGATCAACGCCTTCCGCTGCCGCATCCTCGTCGATTAACGTTACAGTGACAACCGTCGTGCCTCCTACTTTCTGTACAGCTGTCGCAGGCTCGCTCATGCCATTGGGAGGCGTCGTGTCCGTTGCCGGAGGCGTAATTATCGGCGTAGGCGTCATGACTGGCGCCGTCGATTGACCGTTGATCGCCGATACTTTGGACAGATCGCTTGGATTCGCGAACAAGCTCTTCGGATCTATACCTGCTGGGACAATCAGATTGTTAATCGTTGCCGTACCTGTCAGTACGAGCTGCGATGTGCCCGTTACTTCGAGCGTCCCGATTGTTCCCTTTACATTTAGAACGAATGGAGCGCCGCCCTTGCCGTTCACCGTAACACGTTCAATGTTCGCCGAACCGATAAAGGTCGCCCCTTCGGTCGCACCGGCATCGCCAAGCGTCAGCTGATCAATCGGATCGCTTCCGATATATTGCACTTCAGCCCCGGAATGTACGGTAACCGTATTGATTGAACCGGTCGTTCCCGTGTCCAGCAGCGATCTAGCGAATGCATCGATGTTACAGTTCACGTTGGCACACACGATTTTTTTAGGTGCAGGCGGATTTGTTGGTGCAATAGGCACAACAGGTGCAGTCGGATCCGGCTGTTTAGTTGGCGGAGTCGAATTGAATATCGGCGGCGGCGTGAATTGAATGCCGGGATTGGTCGGCACCACGATTGGCGGCACCGTAACACTAGGCGTAAATCCAAACTGACCTGACGAGAAAGTCGTCTGACTGCCGCCCGAGTTCGTGAGTACGATGGTTCCATCAATGACTTGAACGTAAAGCCCTGGCGCTAGACCACTAGGGACGACTGGCGCACCAGCAGTTGCATAGTTACTCGCATGTACACGAACATCGGCGCGGATATTGCTCCTAGACTTAAGCGCTTGATCTTGGTCAGGAATGGCCTCAACTTGATTCAAGCTTGTACTATTGCCAAGAACCAGTGTCCCCAAGTCGCTGTTCTGAAATTCCAGATTCGCGATCTGAGACTCCGGACGATCGGTATCTTCAACATAAATCGTCTTGCCGCTGACAATTACGTTATTAGCTGCAAAATTCGTCTGGAATGCCTTCGTCAATACCAAATCGCCTTTCACTTTCAAGTTAGTCAGCGTAATCTGATCTGCATCCACGGTTACTATGCCGTTAATCGCGGCCCCGCCAGCATTAAAGACCTGCGATCCATCGTCGCCTCCGGCCAAAGCTTCATGATAACCGATAATCAAGTTATCAACCGACACGATCGTATCGCCTTTACGGATAAACTGAATGGCTGCGTTCCTCAGTACTGCCTTGTTCGACGATTGAAAAATACCTGCAACTGAATCATCAGCGCGATAAGCTGTGCCGTCGATGAGTATCGTGCCGTCATCCCGAATGTCCTGAATGATCGACGCTTTATAGAAAGTGCGGTACAACAAAGTAATTGTTTCGGCACGCACAATAACATCGCCCGGCGCGAAACGATCCTTTGTTTTACCTGTAATGATTCCCGTACTAGCAAGAGCGTTAACGGCATTAGAGTACCAGCTTGTCGGCTTAACATCGGTGAATAGGCTGTCCGTCTGCGGCTCCAGTTGAAGCTTCTTTGCTGCAGCGAGCCAGCTGGCAGCTTCAGCCCGCGTAACCGGCGCGTTCGGACGGAATGTGCCGTCGGGATAACCATGTGCAAGCCCCGCTTTCTCTAGGGCCGCAACGTATCCAGCCAGATCGCCGTCTGGCAGATCTGTAAACGACTCGGACTTCTCGGAAGGAGCGAGCCCAAGCGAATACGCGAGTAAGAAAGCAAAATCGCCTCGCGTCGTTATGAACTGAGGCTTAAATTCGTCGCCCGGATTCGGACTCAGAATCCCCCGCGCGATCCACTCGGTAACCGCTTCCGCATACCACGCATGCTCTAGGACATCAGAATAGCGCTTCGTGTTTGTTGGATCAGCAATGGCTGTATTCGACACCGTTGATGCCGTTTCGTTCGCCTTCGCCTTGATGGAATCGGCTGCCACACTACCCGGAGCATAGGTTGCCAACAGCAACGTTGTTGCCAGTGCAGCGTAAATCCATTTCGAACGTTTCAATAATTGCGACATGAATAATCTCCTTTTCTATTTATATTTCAACATACCTATGCGTGAACATGATGAAAATATATGGTAAAAGTCAAAGAAAAGTATAACATAGTTTTATGCACGGTAGACTTTGAAATTAATTAATTTAGTTACTTAATAAGAAAGCTGAGGATCCGCCCTCCGTGCTATTCTTGCGGACTGACCCCATCACAGGTTGAAGTTCGCCCTGTTCCTGATCTAATAACAGAAACCCACGCTCGATGAACGTGGGTTTAGCTGCTACTGCAATTTGTCCATCCGAAGCAGACGATAATAAATATTACCTTCAAGCGTTTCATGTGTTACCAGGTAACCGTCAGCCATCACCTTGTCGCCAACCGAGATGCCAGGCACTGGCTTCTCGGACTCATACGCAAGCCCGCCGCCTTCTTCAAGTTGCAGCTCGTACATCGTTGTATTCCGCGAGGTCGTAAGCTGCTCCACAATTTCACCTGCAAATTGTCTGGAGATATGGTCCATATACCAGCGGCCAGTTGCCTTATCCTTCGTCAGAATAAACCGGACATGGGTTGTTCCGCCATCCTCATAAAGTCGAGAGATACCAACCGCAACGCCCCCATCCTTCAGAAGCTCATAGCTATCTAGAACGTAAGAGCGGAGCGCCGACCGTCGAGCATAATCGTTATCAAAATAGCGCAGCATTTCATCCACGCTGACATCCGGATCAAACGTATGCGTCTCTGGGAAGTAGGCTTCCATCAGGAAGGAGGGGGTGACCCATCCGCGTGTAACGCTCATTTTCTGATTAAAATGCTTCAAATGGTTGGTCAACATCGCAAGCGCCTCCGGATCCATTGCGTTCATGACCTGCTGTGATTCCGGTGTTATTCGCTGCTTAACAGGAAGATATCTCTTCTTAAGCTTCTTCAGCAGTCTGCCCAGCAGGAAAGGAGTCAGGAGCGCTAATACAAATAATCCTCCCACAATAATAATGCCCATGATCGTGCCTACCGTACTGCCCATAGTTGTTTGCCACCCTTCAAACAAATAAATGTAATAACTCGTTACTCATGAATAGTTGAGAGGGTATGACGGTGTCCGCCTCTTAGATTGCGCCACAGCACGACGATCGTCGTAAACGGGCCAAACGGCACGCTCCACCACCCGAACAGCAGCGTAATTAGGATGAACATCGTTTTATGTATGAGTGTAAAATGGCCCCCTTCAATAAGATATCGGCTTTTACGATATGAACTGAAGAGAGCAAAAGATATGACAGCTTCATAACGGATGAACTTGGTCTCCGGTGTAATCTCCAAATGGTGAAAGAAAGCTCGACCCGTTAGAATCTCCGTCCGATTGGAATGGAGCCAAAGGACAAACTCCTCCTGTTCACGACGGTCTCTGAGCAGGTATAAGAAGAAGCCCAATAAGACTGTTCCCGTAACCAGCTGGAAAATAAAATCCGCCTGACTCGCATCATAGCTCCATAATGTTGCACCGTAGAAAAGGATCGAGAAAAGTAAGATAAGCCATTCCATACATAGAAGCTCCTTTATCATCAATAAGTGGCAATAGTCCAATTGTTCTTCCTTCTTTATCGGATTTCGCCGAGTTTCCATGAACAGAACAAGCAGTTTTCCGGTTTCGGGTTTAGCTCCCTGCATGCGGACTGAGCCCCAGGGGTCCCGCCAACCTCTCTTGCTATAAAAAAAAGCCCCGATTCCCTTTGAAGTGCACCCCTTATAGTGGACATTGGAAAAACACCCTGGTGTTTATGCCGATGTAATAC
>NZ_BTCK01000026.1:0-89640 GCF_033239625.1 Paenibacillus sp. CCS19 | reverse complement strand
GGTGTTGCAATTCGGGGAGTCTGTTTCGTTCATAATAACTGTTGTCCTCGGATTGTTCTGATTAAATAAATTCAGAAGTTGTAACAATCCGAGTGACAAAGGCGAGCACTAACGTTTCTACAGAATCATTTATCTGCTACGTGTTCCCTAACTGCTGCTCGCTTCACAACATTTGCCCACTCCGTGTGTTCCTTCACTGAAGCCCGCCTGCATCATCGTTTTATGGGAGAAAAAATGAAAAGCGCTGCTGGCAATTCGCCGGCAGCGCTTTGTTTTTGATGTTACTCTTGTTTCGGATCGACGTAGGTGCATATACGCACCTACGTTGACTAGTTTGGCGCGATTGGCGGTTTGTTGGTGCAAAACTGCACCTACGTTTACCGTTTTGGCGCGATCCGCGGTTTGTTGGTGCAAAACTACACCTACGTTTACCGTTTTGGCGCGATCCTCGGTTGTAGGTGCATTTGTGCACCAATGTTGGCTGGTTTGACGCGATTGGCGGTTTGTTGGTGCAAAACTGCACCTACGTTTATCGGTTTGGTACGTTGGCGATTTATATGTACTCGTCACTTATCTATCAGCTCTCGCAGGAGCTGCATGCTTTGGGCGATGTTGTGGCGGGCGGTGTCGATGATGATGTGGTCGCGGTCCCAGGGTTCGTAATGACGGGACTCTACAGCCTCCCATGATGGCTGCTGAAGACCGGGAATATCGGACACTCGGGTAGTGACCCGGCGCTTGTGCTCCTCCTTGTCCGTACAGATCACTTCGATCTCGACGTATGGAATACGAAGAGACTCGGCCACATCCCGCCAAGCTTGGCGGGTCAGTTCAATCGGATTGACCATGTCCGCGATGACATCAAGCCCCAGTTGGAGATTGTGGGACGCTAGTCCGTAACAGATCATATAACCCTCAGGCCCCTCCAACTTTATACCCGCATCACGCATCGCTTGTTCCACGACATCCACCCTTAAGTGTACGGCACGAAGCTCGCGAGCCAATGCCGAGGATAACGTAGACTTCCCTGTGCCTGGCAGACCGCCAAAAATATAAAGCATTGAATCTCTCCCCCTTTTCTAAACGCAAGCCATCCAATATGCCGATCGGCTAGTAAATAAGATCCTCTCGGAATGGAATATCATTGGCCAGACAATGATTCCGATATTTGTTCAACACGGTGTAGATATCGTCTTGGCTCGTGATCTGGTCATTGTCATCGAAGTACTGAAGCGTGCCGCTCAGAATAAACAGGCTCACGACTTCTTCGTCTTCCGTAATCAGCGTATGAATATCCCCTGGCGGTTCAAAAACGAACGTCCCCGGCGTCGCCGCCCATGTGCGTCCCTCATACCGCCATGTCCCTTGTATGTTATAACCGATCACAGCTCCGCCTGTATGACGATGTCTGCCCAGCGCCTGATTGCTTTGCATTCGGAACAAATAAATCCAAGTCCCCGTGCTAAGATCGAATCGCAGCGGCTTGAAATGGCAAGAATGATTGTCGGTGAACGGAACCCACGGCAATTCCTCGATGTTCACGACTCGTTCCGGCAGTTGAAAACGTTCGGCAAGCTGTATGACGGAAGCCTGGATCATATTGTTCAAAGGAAACACCCTCTTCTTCGTCGTATCAGAATTAGTAAGAATCAACCCATCACGTTACATTTCAACGCTGCATAACCACATTCCTTGTTGCCAACAGGAGGTCAACCCATATGGCCAAGTTTTTATCTGCTGTATGTACCGCATTACTCATTTCTCTCATCGCCACGATAAACAGTTACACACCAGCGATTGAGCGCTTGGAAAACGTGTACTACGATTCCTTCATTCATTTGTTTGTAATCGGCCTGCTTATTCTATTAGCCCTCTATATTCTGATTGCAATTCCGCTAACGATGCTCATTGACAGCATGATTGCAGCTAGCTTCCGTACACGCCCGTCGGTGCGTCTCTGGGTCACTCTTGCCGCATACTGTGCGGCATTCAGCGTGTTAGTTCTGCTCTTCATTGCCTTCTCCCCAATGGATTTGAAGCCGGGGATGATCCGCGGCAGCCTATGGATATCGGCGCTGTCGGTTATCCCGTTTGTTGGTTTTCAGCAGCTCTTTAAGTGGTTCGGTAGGAAGATGACTCGCCTATGACACAAAAGGGAGCGCCCGCAGCTCGCGGGCGCTCCCTCTATCTAACTAGCGAAACATCTTAGCTCTGTACAGCAACGTTAGCTGCTTGTTGTTTAGCTTCTTGCGTCGCGCTGCGGCGCTGCTTGCGCGACTTAAGGAAGAAGAACAACTCGTAGATGCACGGCACGATGACGAGCGTGAGCAGCGTCGCTGCCGTCAGGCCGCCGATTACGACGATTGCAAGGCTTTGCGATACGATGCTTCCGCTCTCATGCGAACCGAAGATCAGCGGCAGCATTGCGCAGATCGTTGCGATAGCCGTCATGACGATCGGACGCATACGTGTCGTTGCTGCCTCGATCAGCGATTCGCGGATCGACATCGTCTTCTCGTTCTGCTTCACGCGGTCGATCAATACGATCGCGTTCGTGACGACGATGCCGACCAGCATGAGGCCACCGAATGCGGCTGTGAAGTCCGGCGTAACATTGCCGATGATCAGACCGAGAACGGCGCCGATCGCAGCAAGCGGCAGGGAGAACAGAATCGCGAGCGGAGCGCGAAGCGTTTTGAACGTCAGCACCATAATCAAGTACACAATCAGGATCGAGATCAACGCCGTTACCGCAAGGTCAGCGAAGTCGCCCGATTGGTCGACCGAAGCGCCGCCAACGATGAGCTTCACGCCATCAGGAATCTTAAGCGCATCCGCCTTCTTCTGAATGTCTGCACCTACAACAGAGAGCTGCTTCGGATCGGCAACTGCTGTAATACGCACATACGGTTTACCGTCTTTGTGATAGTACATGCTCGGCTCTTCCGACTTCACAAGTTTACCCACTTGAGCAATCGGCGTAGGACCGTTATCCGTCATGACCGTCAGGTCCTTCAGGTTTTGTTCCGTTTCCGGCTTGATCGTCGGCTGCAGAACAACCGAGGAGTCATGACCGTCAATATTGAGCGAACCGATCGGCATCGGGTTCAACATCGCTTGCAGCTGCAAGGCAACATCTTGACCGCGCGCTTTGAGCGGGTCGATATCGAACGTATAGACCGTCTTCTTCTGCTCTTGGTTGGTCGAAACCTTCAAGACGTTATCGACGGTTTTGATTTCATTCGTCAAGCTTGCTGCAGCTGCACTCAGATCATCCAGATTATCGCCAACAACGTCAACGAATACGGAAGAACCGCTGCCGCCAGTCATCAGGCTTGATGCGCTTGCTTGAATGTCGCCATCCCCAAGGGTGGACTTCTGCGCTTTAATATCGGACATCAGCTTCTCTGCATCCGAACCGTCCTTCACATCAACCATGTACGTTACAACCGTAGGCGACGATACCTCGCCGTATTGCGCGCCATCGGAGCTGTTGCCGTATTGCATGAATACTTTGTCAACCGATTGATTGTCGATCAAATATTGCTCCAGCTTCTTACCGTTATCGAGCACTTGATCAACCGTTGTTCCGCTTGGATATTCCAGCGTCACGTTCAGCATATCGGCGTTGGAGGAATCAATTGCACCCTTAGGCATCGCTACATAAGCACCGATCGATCCAACGAACAATAATACAGCGATAAGAAGCGGCACCCATTTGTGCTTCAGGTTCCAACCGAGGAACGCAGCGAAGCGCGGCGAGCCTTTATGTTCAACAGCCTTCGTGTTGCGGAGCAGCACGGCGCTAAGTACAGGCACTACCGTCAATGCAACGAGCAGCGAAGCGAGCAGCGAGTAACCGACTGTCAATGCGAATGGCAGCAGCAGCGCTTGAAGCGAACCGCGAAGCAGTGCCATTGGCAGGAATACCGCCACTGTAACGAGCGTCGACGACGTGATTGCAGTCGATACTTCCCTTGTTGCGTCGGCAACGAGCTTGAACGAGAACGACTCTTTTTGCAGCCTGCGGTAGATGTTCTCAATAACGACGATACTGTCGTCCACGAGACGTCCAACGGCTACTGCAACACCGCCGAGCGTAATGACGTTAAGCGATACGCCGGAAATTTGCAGCAAATACAACGTGATGCCAAGCGACAACGGAATCGAAATAATCGTAATCAGCGTTGCGCGGAAGTTGCGCATGAACACGAGAATGACAACCGTTGCGAACAACGCACCCATCAGCACCTCTTGCATCATGCTGTTTACCGAATCGACAACCATATCGGATGTGCTGATAATGATCGAGGCTTCAATATCCTTATGCGTCGAGTTGAGCTGATCGACAATATCTTTAACCGATTTGCCGACCGTTACGGCATTTGCATCCGCAGCCTTGGATACCGTGAGCATGATCGTATCTTTGCCGTTCATCCGGCCGATGCTCTCCTGCTCTTTCGCCAACTCGACCGTCGCTACATCGCTGAGAGCCACGCCTTGTGCAAGCGGCAGCTTGCGAAGCGTCTCGATATCATTGATCGATGCCACAACATTCACGTTGCCTGCTGTGCCGTCGATATTTTGCTGACCGATCGATGCCGATACGCCGCGGCTTTGCAGCAAGCCCATAATGGCTTGAACCGATAAACCTTTGCTCGCAAGCCTCTCTGGATCTGGAGTGATGCTGATCTGAGGCGCTACACGGCCGGATACCGACACTTGGCCTGCACCGTCCGCTTTCTTGATTTCCGTCTCGATTTCTTTGATGCGCGCTTCTTTCTCTGCATCCGTCATGGATTCATCGAACGTCACGGCAACCCAGGAGATCGGAATCATCGATGTATCGAATTGGACGACGAAAGGCTTCATTACCCGCTCCGGCAGCTGCACGTTCGCCACGCTGCGCTCGATCTCCGCCTTCGCTTCCTTCATATTCGTCTTCGAACCGAAGGCGATCTGAATGCTCGCGTACCCGTCGCCTGACGTCGAGAACATATCGGATTTGCCCTTCGTGAATTGAACCGCTTCTTCGATCGGTCCTGTAATTTGCTTCTCTACCGTTTTCGCATCATAGCCTGGTGCGAGCACCGTTACAGCTACTTCGGGATTATCGATTTTGGGTAAAAATTCCATTGGCAGTCTTGCATAGCTGATCGCGCCTAAGCCCAGTGCCATAATGATCAGCAGGACTACAGCCGAGCGATTGCGAAACGCCCACTCCGTCAACTTACTCATCTCTTTCCATCTCCTTTAATTTTCCTTCTCTCTCATATCCATTAGCAATCATACAGGAGAGCATAGATGGCTCGAAAACGTCCGAGGTCGGTTTTCCGACTCGTCTATGGTTGGAGCTTCCACTCCGTCTCGAGACCGAGGAAAAAATGAGTGATTACTCACTATTCAAGGAGCGCAAATAGGAATATACTGGATAGTGAGTAAACACTCATTCAACTCGATCGGAGTGAAACGATGATGAGCGTACCATTGGCAAATGATCTACCGCCAGCTATTGTGCTGGACAACGTAACACGTTCCTTCAATCATCGCACGATTATTAACCGGGTATCGCTTACGATTCCGCAAGGAGAGCTATTCGGGCTTCTTGGTCCTTCTGGCGCAGGCAAAACAACGCTCATCAAGTTGATGGCGGGCATCGACCGGGCAGACAGCGGTACGGCACATATGCTCGGCGTCCCGCTGCCGAAGCTGGAGATGCTCCATCGATTCGGCTATATGGCACAGTCAGATGCTCTGTATATGGAGCTGTCCGGTCGTCAGAACATGGCGTTCTTCGGCAAGCTGTACGGTCTTAAACGAGCATTATTGAACCAGCGCATCGAAGAAGCGGCAAGTCTCGTCGATCTGACCGATCATCTAGGCAAGCAGGTTGCAGCCTATTCAGGAGGTATGAAGCGCAGGCTGTCACTAGCCATTGCGCTCATGCATCGCCCCTCTCTGCTCGTGCTGGATGAGCCGACGGTCGGGATTGACCCTGTGCTCCGCCGCTCCATCTGGCAGGAGCTGAAGTCGCTGGCTGAGCAGGGTACGACGATCATCGTAACGACCCACGTTATGGATGAAGCGGAGAAATGCGATCGTCTCGGTCTTATACGAGACGGACGATTCATTGCAGTAGATACCCCTGCGAATCTGCTTGCGCAAACGGGGTGCAGCAGCATCGAAGAGGCATTCATCACCTTAGGTTCACGCATGGAAGAGGGGGCTGTCTCATGAGAGTAGGCGCGCTGGCTCTGCGGATTATTCAACAGTTTGTTCGGGATCGACGCACGCTCGCCCTTCTGTTCATTGCCCCGCTGTTCGTGTTAACGCTGATGAAGCTCGTATTTGACGGGCAGTCTGTTTCTCCTGATATCGGCGTCGCAGAGATGCCTGCCGCCTTGACGGACCAGCTTGCTGCGGCGGATGCGGATATCAGCAGCTATACGAATCTCGACGAAGCGATGGATGATCTACGGGAAGGCAAGCTCGATGCCGTCGTTACCGTCCACGATGGACGGCCATCCGTCACGCTTGAGGGGAGCGACCCCTCGATGAATAAAGCCGTGATGCTGCTGCTCCAGAATACGCTGCGTAATCAAGTAAATATGGATTCATCGCCTCTAGTCAGCTATTTGCACGGTACAGCCGACATGGCGTCATTCGATTCATTCGGTCCCGTATTGATCGGCTTCTTCTCATTCTTCTTCGTCTTCCTGCTCGCGGGCGTCTCGTTCCTGCGCGAACGAACAAGCGGCACGCTCGAGCGATTGCTTGCAACGCCTATCCGCAGGCATGAGATTGTGACCGGCTATCTCGCAGGCTTCGGTGTGTTCGCGCTGCTGCAAGCGACGCTGATTGCGACTTATTCTGTCAAAGTATTAGGGATGTATATGGTAGGATCGATCGGCTATATGCTGTTGATCAATCTGCTGCTTGCGCTGACCGCTCTAACGCTGGGAACGCTGCTCTCCTCGTTCGCGAGCACCGAATTTCAAATTATTCAATTCATCCCGATCGTCGTCGTTCCGCAAGCGTTCTTCAGCGGGCTGTTCAATCTCGATGCCATGAATCCTTGGCTGCAGAAGCTAAGCAACATAATGCCGCTGTATTATGGTGCCGATGCGATGCGAGGCATTATGATCCGCGGAGAAGGCTGGGGAGATATCGGAGTTGATGCTTATGTGCTGCTCGGTTTCTCCGCTCTATTCGCGCTGCTCAACATTGTAGCGCTTCGCAAGCATCGCCGGTTATAAATTCATGTTCAAAAAGTCGAATTTTCAGCACCGAGAAGATTGCGAGAACCTGAATAGCGTTTGCTTACGATGCTGTTATTTGCTCGCAGACTGTAATACTTGAAGTATCGCAAATAACTTCAGGAGGAACGGAGTGTAGGCAGTACCTACATGAATACCGGACTCCGAAGATGAACGCAAGCTTCGACGTCGAATAGGCTTCCTGACTTACTTCGTGATCAAAAGTCGACTTTTTGAACTACCTCTGTAAGGAGTGACTCAACATGAACGACAAACAGCCCCTCGATGAATGGCTCAAGGAGCTGATGCAGCAGGACGATCCGCAGCTTCGAATGACGGACAAACAAGCCCGAATCGTCGCTGCAGCTGCCGAGATATTCGCAAGCAAAGGGTTCGCAGCCGCATCCACCAGCGAGATTGCACAGCGAGCAGGCGTGGCCGAAGGTACGATATTCCGTCATTACCGCACGAAGAAGGATCTGCTGCTGTCCATCGTCGCCCCTGTCATGTCGCGAATCGTCGCCCCATTCGTCATGCGGGATTTCGGCCGTGTATTCGAGGACCGATATGACAGCTTCGATCAATTCCTTCGTGCAGTCATTGACAATCGGATTCTATTCCTGAAGAAGAATATGTCCATCTTAAAAATCTTCGTGCAGGAGGTCCCGTTCCACCCCGACCTGCAGGAGCAATTCCAGAAGGTCGTCTTGAAACAGGTGCTTGCTCGAATGACCGTGATCGTCGATCGATTCCGAGAGGACGGCATGCTCATCGATCTGCCATCCACAACGATTATTCGGCTAGCCGTCTCCACGATGATCGGCTATGTGATCGTTCGTGCGTTGTACGGCGAGAAGGAAGGGGCAGATTGGGACGATGAGCAGGAACGGCAAGCGACGATTGATTTTATTATGAGAGGGCTTGCCGTTCCATCGCCTTAAAAATTATCTATTGCTGGGCTTCACGCAAGGCCTCGGCTGGTGCGAGCTTCAACGCTCCGCTTGCCGGGGCCATATTCATGACCAGTGCCGCGACAAGCAGCGCCAGCAGGAGTGGGACAATGATATCGAAAGGATAATGGAACAACCACTGTTGTTCGCCAGGACGTGTGTCCCCTTGAAGCGCATGGATGAATACCTGTGCCCCCGTCGAGCCGATCATCCAGCCGACAACAAGCCCTGTAAGACTGATCAGACTCCCTTCCAACAAGAACATCCGGCTAATATGTTTACGAGATAGTCCGACACATCGCAGCATAGCAATGGTTCGCGATCGCTCGCTTACAGCACGCAGCTGTACGATGACAAGTCCGAATAAGCCGATCAACGCCGCCACCATCGTAAAGCCGATGAATCCTCGCATCAACTGCTTGTTAATTAGCTGCTGCGCCCGATTATCCGCATACGGCGAGTGGAAGCTCGTAATGCCGTTCATGAGCAGTGTCTCTTCAAGCCGCTGCGTCGACTTCAGGTCCCGATCATTGTATTGTAGCAGAACAAGGCCTTGCTTGAACTGATCCGGCCACTTGGACCCATATTTCCGAAGCTCCTCGTGTACATCGGGGTTCACGTAGGTTGTTCGGAAGAGATACGTCTGCATATTCGACTCCGAGTTATCCTCTGCAAAACCTGCCACAATGAATGATCGCGTGTCGTCCGCCTTCCACTTCTCATTCATCATACGCAGCTTAGACTTATAAATCGGCAGCTCGATCGTATCGCCAGCCTTCACAAGTACCTGAAGGTCAAACGCCGCCCGATCAGGATCAGAATACAGATACCACATGGGCAAAATAATATAGCGCGGATCATTCATTACAGCCGACCACGCTTCCTCATCACTTGAGAATTGCGCAGCCCGTTGCCGCAGTTGAAGCCCTCCACCCATAATTAGATCCTCGGTTACAGGAACGAATGCCTGCCCGATCCCTTGCTCTATTACAGTAAGCATATAAGGCTCTAGTGTTGTACTCCGTTGTACAATCGATTGGACCGCATCATTGTTCGTCACAACGTCCACAATTCGCTGCTTCTGTTCCTCCGTATCATATCCTACGTATCCGTTGTAGCCGAGCACTGTCTGGTTTGTTTTGTCTACGTCCTGATTGTCATAAATGACGGTGTAAAGCGATGCCGTCAATGTCAGCATCATCATCATGAGAGCAAACAATAACGCAATCGTATACGTCCTTGTCGGATGCTGTCTTGAGAATCGGCTGGCTAGCAGGACCGATACGTGCGGGAATCGAAGCATTCTAGTCAGTCCGTTAATCGGACCTGCGGCACGACCAGCCAATAGAAGTACAATATAGAGTGCACCTAGACAAGCGGCGAGCCATGTAAGCATGAGATATACTAATGTTCCTCCCGTTGCTTCAGGCGGCTCCGCTAGAAGCTGACAGATATGCAGAATGATCGCACAAGCAGCAAGGACAAGAATAAGCACCGATTTCTTACGCCGCTTCTTCATGGAATCTGTCTGACTAACGGATTCGAAGCCTCCTCTAAGCGCATCGATAATACGTACTTTACCCGCTTTACGCGCTACGAGCAGCGCAATGAATGACATGAATAAGACTATAACAGCCATGACGAGGAACAGACCGCCGACCGGTATATAAGGAACGATCGTAATGTTTATCCCAGAAGAACGTGCTAGTTCATCCGCATACGTACCGTAGAACAACCGAACTAACAGCACCCCGCAGCCTGTGCCCAGCAATGTCCCGAGAACAGCGCACAACAAAGACAATACAAGCGCTTCGGCGGCAAACATGCTGCGAATATGACCACGCGACAACCCTAGCGCACGTAGCACGCCGAACATCTCGCGTCTTGCATCAGCGATCATCGCCAGCACTTGACGAAGCAGCATCAAGCAAGAAGCTACCGCGACCATACAGATCAAGAATACGGTAATATACTGCTTCTTCATCTGATCGGCCCGATTCATCGCTTCCCACTTGACGAATTGGGATTGGAACATCGAAGCGGTATCCCCTGGCGTTGAAAAACCGTTCATCGCTGACTGTCCCGCTCCATTCCTTGCCAGCAGCCGGTCGTATCCTTCTCGCATGCCAGTAAGCAGGCGAGCCGCTGATTCCGACAAGATAACCGTCCCGAGACTGCTCCCAGTCCCTCCGCGATAACCAGGCAGCCCTTCGGTCGGCACGATCTGCTTCACTTGGACCAGCAGACTGCTTCCGCTCGTCGCTTCCAAACGGACCGCATCGCCCACCTTCAAATGACTAATTGATGCCGTCTGCTCATCGATTATCGCTGAAACATCATCCATATTAACAGACCATAATCCGCTATTACTAATATCATAGGACGCTGCGGCACTCGAATTGAAGCCCATTACGCGCACTCCAGGCAATGCCCCTGCCGCTTGTCCATCTGGCTGAAGCCTCACCATGTAGGCTTCGGTACTTACAACCGGAAGCAGCTTAATTTCACTCGGCATTAAGTCATTGTTATAGCTGCTAATAATTTGTTCCGCTTCCTCACCCGAGAACCTGCTGTCAACATCGTTTTCGTTAGGGATCAGCTCCCAGTTCACCACGCCAAAATGCCGATTCACCCAGTCATCTACGCTCTTATCGACGGATGCATATTGGACGTACGCCATGACAATGAGCATCGTGCCGATGGCACCTGCTATGATCGTCAGCACCGTCTGCTTCCAGCTAAGCTTCGCATTCGCCAGCGCCATCTTCCATACAATACGCCGCCCTATCATTGCGTCACCAATCCATGATCAAGCACGCGGCCATTATGCATTCGAATGATTCGATTCGCCTTCTGTGCAATACTGCTGTCATGCGTAACGGTCACGACCGTCGTCCCATCATGCTTATGAAGCATATCGAGCAGCCCCACAACCTGCTCGGCTGATTCCGAATCCAGCGCGCCTGTCGGCTCGTCCGCCCAGATGATCGCTGGCCGACCGACGATCGCACGCGCAATCGCTACCCGCTGATTTTGTCCGCCGGACAGCTCGGACGGATATCGCCCAGCCTTGTCCGCAAGACCAACGCGATGGAGCGCCTCCATCGCCTGTTTCTTCGCGTCGGAGGCCTTGAATCCCCTGGCCGTCAGCGGAAGCGAGACATTCTCCCAGGCCGTCAATACAGGAATAAGATGATACGCCTGGAATACGAATCCCATCCGTTCCAGACGCAGCTGTGCCAGCTCCTGCTCCTTCAGCTCATGAAGCGCGGCATCACCGATCCACACCTTGCCCTCGTCCAACGTTTCAATGCCTGCCAACACATGCAACAGCGTCGTCTTGCCGCAGCCCGATGGTCCCGTTACGGCGACAGACTCGCCTTCCGCAATCTCCAAGCTAATATCCCGAAGCGCATAAGCTGCCGCATTACCCTGCCCGTATGTCTTCGTCAAATGTTCCACTCGAATCATCATTCGTCTTCCCCCTCATTCATTCGATATAGCTGCTACCGATAAGGTATCAGATTGATGTGCAGCAGTTATCGAGCAAATGTGCAGAACTTGTGCAGATAGCATCAGAATTCAATCCCGTTATGACGTTAAGCCGTAATGACCGGGAGCTGCAGTCGAAAGGTCGTTCCTTCGCCCCAAACGCTGGCTACTTCGATCGTACCGCCATGCGCTTCTGCATATTGCTTCACAATCGACAGCCCCAAACCAAGTCCACGGCGTTTCGTACCTTTGGGGTGCGAGGCATTTCGATAAAATCGTTCGAACAGATGGGCAAGCTGCTCCTCCTCGATGCCGACCCCATCATCCTCCACTGTCCAAATTACGCTTCCTTCTCGTTGGATGACGGAAACCGACACTCGCGTCCGTGCATGCTGAAGTGCGTTTCCTACTAAATTGACGATCAATTGACGGATCCGAATTCGATCTGCATACACCATCACATCGGACGGAGCAACCAACTCAATGCGTAACGATTGTTCTTCGTATTCACCGTCCAGCGCCTCAATGACCGCTTCACTAGCTTCTCGCAGCGAGAACCAGCTTTTCTCCAGCGGCAGCTTGCCCGCCTCCGCTAGCGCCAGCTCCTGCAGATCATGCACGAGTTTCGTCAGATATAGCAGCTCATCATGCATGAATGCCGTCTTCTCAAGCGTTAGAGGCGTCTCGGAGATTAACGCATTCTCGAGCTGAGACCGCATAATGGCAAGCGGCGTTCGCAGCTCATGGGCAATATCGGCAACCATCGACCGTCGAACCGTCTCCAGCTTGCGCACATAGTCTTCAATTTGTATGATGTCTTGCTCCAACCGATTCTGAATTGAAGCAGTCGCAGCCATCTGTTCGAATGCATCTGATTGTGCCATTGGACGAAGATGAGCATCAGAACGACGTGCCGGTATAAACGCTGCAACGCGATCCTGAATCTGACGCAGCATACGCGACGATTCAGCTCGCCATCTCATAAACAACAAGAGCCCTACCACGCACCCAGCTATGAAAGCCGCAATCGCTCCAAGCCAAGTGACAGCCGGGATGCTCGATTGCTGCGTAAGCAATGTTTCGGTATAGCCGATAATGGTGTCATCCGCTACTATCGGTTTGCGAATGCGACTTGATGTTTGCGCCTCCGAAGACGTGCTTCCAAGTGCCATTCGCTCGCCTTTCCGATCAAATACTCGCACGATGAACGTACGGTTCGGATAATCCAATAGATCCGCTTGGAGCCTCTCCTCGAGCCCTCCCCATCCACCTTGCATCTCGTAGAAGCTCGCCGCATATCGATTCCAATATACCGCCAGCTCGTCGCTGCGTTCCTTCATCTCTTGCCGCTGCACGTACCAACCGCTTGCCAGGAGCAGGAGCGGGCCGAATAAAACGATAAGAACACCCAATATGACTGTCGTCAGCCTGGCAGCCCGAAACGATTGCGAACCGCTCTTCATTCCAAGTACACCTCTTCTTTCAGGAGCCATAACCAAACTTGTAGCCAACGCCGTAGACGGTAAGCACATATCGAGGCTCTGCCGGGTTCTCTTCCAGCTTGCGTCTCACGTTACGGATATGAGAGTCGATCGTCCGTTCAAAGCCGAGATAGTCATCGCCAAGCGCAGCCTCCATCAGATGTGCGCGCGTATAGACTCGCCCCGGATGCTGGGCAAGCTGCCAGAGCAGCATGAACTCCGTTCGTGTCAGCTTCAGCGGCTCGCCGTTCTTCTCCGCGACATACCGCTGCGGATCAATCGAGAGCTCCCCTCTTCGAATGATCGCTGATTCTGCATTCGGATCGCTGCCTCTCACTTGTCCCGCGCCGCGTTCTGATCGACGAAGCACAGCCTTAATTCGAGCTGTGAGCTCCCGAAGGCTGTAGGGCTTCGACATATAGTCGTCCGCTCCAAGTTCAAGCGCGAGCACTTTATCGAACTCGTCCCCTTTGGCTGTCAGCATAATGACCGGGAGCCGCCATTCATGCTCATTGCGCTTGCATAGATCAATGCCGCTCTCACCGCCAGGCAGCAGCCAATCTACAAGCAGCAGCCTCGGACTATGCATCTCGATCAGCTGTACAGCCTCGCCGCAGTTGGCAGCACCATAGACGTCGAAACCTTCCATCTGCAAATAACGAATTCCCTCTTCGAGCAGCGCCTGCTCGTCCTCTACCCATACTATAGACACAGCCACTATGACTCTCTCCCCCATTTGACTCTTTCTATATAAAAACCGGCCCGATGTCCACGCTGGGACATATCGGGCCGGCTTCTGTCAGCACAGCTATGATCTTGATGACGTATGCCTATGCTGCCGTTATGCCGTCTTCGTATGCGAGTCATGCGCAGGCTGACGATCCAATCGTCTGAACTGCGCGAGCAGCGCAAGCGCTGCAATCGATAGAACACCGCCGACAACATAAGGCAGCTGCAGATTGAGACCGAATAAGAATGCGCCAAGCAGCGGGCCTGTTATTCGTCCCAAGCTATCCATAGACGAGCTTAGGCCGGATGCGACGCCTTGTCCTACGGTCGTCTTCTGCGTAATAAGCGAGGTGACGCAAGGACGAATGAGCGCATTGCCTACGCCGAATACAGCCAGCGATATCGTTGCCCATACGAGCGAATGCGAGAACATGAGCAAGAAGAAACCAACCGCCGAGATGATAAGGCCCAGCATAATATACTTGGGCTCTTCGCCTTTCTTGATCCGTCTGCGGACGACGCCGCCCTGAATGAGCGCGCCGACAATGCCGCACACGAAGAACATGAAGCCGACCTGTCCCGGCGTTACATCAAACCGTTCGATGCCGAAGAACTGCAGCGTCGCCTCCATGCCTGCAAGCGAGAACGACACGACATACGCGAGTATGTACAAATATTTGAGCGGTCCGGTAAAAGCGGTCCAACGGGACGGCTTGCGCTCCGTTGATGATCGGCGCCGCTCCGGCGCAAGCGATTCTCCGAGCTTCATCCATGCGAGCAGGAACGTTACCGTGGACAATCCAGCAGCGACGTAGAACGGCGTCTCCAGCGACACTTGACTGAGCAGCCCTCCGAAGCCAGGCCCGATCGTAAATCCAAGCCCGATCGACATGCCGACAAGCCCCATGCCTTTGGTCCGCTGCTCGGGTGGCGTAATGTCAGCGACATAGGCGACGATCACAGATGTAACAGCGCCCGAGAACAATCCGCCAAGTACGCGGGAGGCGTACATAAGCGGCAAATTGCCTGCCGCAAGTCCGAACAATAGGAAGCTGGCTGCGAAACCGAGCACCCCCGTTAGAATAACCGGACGCCGTCCGATTCGATCGGACAGACCGCCCCACAAAGGGGACAGCACGAACGAAACAGCGGAATAAATCGCGAGCATCAGACCGGTATGCAGCTCGGCGGAGCCTGTATTGGTCGCCAGAATGAGCTCCGGCATAACCGGAATAATGATGCCGAAGCCGACGAACGTGATCATAAGCGTTGCCATCACGATTAGCAGACGTTTGTCTTTCATTTGGTCAATCCCTCCATCTGCCTATCGTACCATAACCGCTGACTTGCGTGTAATGAACAAATGAAGAACGAATAGCGTGATGAGCACGACGCCGCTGAAGAGAAACGGCGAATGCGGACCGTATGTATCCCACATTTTGCCGGACAAGATGGATCCAAGCACCATGCCTGCCCCTTCGATCGTTAGGAAGAAGCCCCATACGGCGCCACGCTCTTCCTTCGGAATCGCTTCTGCGATAAGCGCATTCCACGATGGAATAATAAGCGCGTAGCTTAACCCAACCAACGCGACGATCGGCAGCACAAGCAGCAGGTCGCGCGTATAGCCGAGCAGCGTGAGCGAGATCGCGGCAGCCGGAAAGCCGAAGTGCAGGAACCAACGCGTTCCGAATTTATCGACCGCTTTGCCGACAGGAATTAAGCCGAGCACGGTAAAAGCGCCGCCAGCCAACATGTACATGCTGTACTGCTCCGGCTTCAGATGCAGCACCGTACGCGCATACAGCGTCAATACCGGCACAAGAAGTCCAAGGGAGAAATTCTGCATGAACATCGCCGGATATAACAGCTTGCTCGCATGCATCGAACTGCTGACCTTGGCTAAATAGGTACGAATTCGTTCCAACATGGGCCGGTCATGTTGACCTTGCCGTTTCGCTGACGGCTCTACCTTTCCCTCGATCGCTCTAGATTGCTTACGTCCTGGCAGAAAAATGGTCACAAGCGTGGAGATAACCATGAGCACAATCAAAATTTTGAAAGCCGACTCATACGTGTGAGAGATGAAGAAATTAATCACGATCGGTCCCGCGCCAACGCCCGTGAGCCAAGCCATATAGACGACACTCATTATCGTGCCGCTGGCCTCGGAACCCGCGACCGCCGTAGCCCCTGTGATGACGCATGGCCATAGAGGCGAGGTGCCGACGCCGATGAGCAGACAAGCGCAAATGATCCAGGGCATATCGTCGGTAACCGCGACGATAACGACAGCTGCGAACGTTAACAGCACTCCAGTCAGCATGACGGTTCGATAGCCGACGCGATCGATAATCCAACCAAGCGGACTGCGAAACGCGTTGTCTCCTATATATTGAAGGGCAAGTGCCCATCCTATAGCATAGGCCGACAATCCGAGCACCGTGCCCATATAGACCGGGAGGATCGACACCATCAACGCGCCTTTTACAAACTCGACAAAGAACATAATAATAAGCAGTTGGATAACAAATGGAGAAGTGAGTACTCTTCTTCCAGTTATAGCGGTACTAATTGACATGTGCTGCTCCTTTCGACAAACACGGTTCAAGATGCAAGACGGACGGCCATCCGCCGGCGGCCAAAAACTTGCTTGCATTCCCCCCTGTTTTTGCTATACTCAACTTTGTTTGTAACTACGAGGCTAGATGAAAGGCTGGGATGAAGCGATGGATCATAACCAGACTCCGCTCTTCAGCGCGCTTCGCCGCCATGCGGAGCAAAATCCTTTACAATTCCACATTCCCGGACATAAGAAAGGCATGGGCAGCGACCCTGAATTCCGGGAATTTATCGGTGATAATGCATTATCGATCGACTTAATTAATATCGCACCACTGGACGATTTACATCAACCGACAGGCGTTATCGAACAATCACAGAAATTGGCAGCAGATGCCTTCGGAGCCGATTATACCTTTTTTTCCGTCCAAGGTACAAGCAATGCCATTATGACGATGATTATGTCGGTGTGCGGACCCGGCGAGAAAGTAATCGTGCCGCGCAACGTACATAAATCGGTTATGTCCGCGATCATTTTATCCGGCGCCCGCCCTGTATTCATCTCGCCTGCCCGTGACGGCAATCTCGGGATTGACCACGGCATCACGACCCGTTCCGTCCGCCGCGCGCTGGACAAACACCCGGATGCAAAAGCCGTGCTCGTCATCAATCCGACGTACTACGGAATCTGTGCCAACCTGAAGGAAATCGTTGATCTTGTTCATAGCTACGATGTACCTGTACTCGTTGACGAAGCGCATGGCGTACTCATCCACTTCCACGAGAAGCTGCCGATGTCCGCGATGCAGGCGGGTGCCGATATGGCGGCAACGAGCGTGCATAAACTCGGCGGTTCCATGACGCAGAGCTCCGTGCTCAATGTACGCGCTGGACGTGTGAACCCAACTCGTGTTCAGACGATTATCAGTATGCTGACGACAACGTCGACTTCTTATATTCTGCTCGCTTCGCTGGATACATCTCGCCGTCACCTGGCGCTTAATGGTCACGAAATGGCAGAGCGCGCAATTGAACTGGCACAATACGTTCGCTCCGAAGTGAACACCATTAAAGACTTGTACAGCTTCGGCGAAGACATTCTCGGCGGAGAAGCGACGTACGATTACGATCCGACCAAAGTGACGATTCATGTCCGCCATCTTGGCATCACTGGCTACGAAGCAGAGAATTGGCTGCGCGACAACTTCAATCTTGAAGTTGAGATGAGCGATATGTATAACATTTTGTGCCTGATTACGACTGGTGATACAGAGGAAACCGCACATAAGCTCATTCATGCGCTCCGCACGATGTCCGACGTGTTCCATTCGAAGGGCGAAGTGAAAGAGCTCGTAGTCAAAATTCCAGAGATTCCGCATCTGGCTCTCACGCCGCGCGACGCGTTCTACGAAGATACGGAAATTATTCCGTTCAAAGAGTCGGCAGGACGCATCATTGCAGAATTCATCTACGTCTACCCGCCAGGCATTCCGATTCTTCTGCCGGGCGAAGTCATCTCGCAAGAGAACATCGATTACATCGTTGATCATGTAGAAGTCGGATTGCCGGTCAAAGGTCCGGAAGACCGTACGATTCAATTCGTGAAAGTAATCGCAGACGAAGAAGCGATTTTCTAGACGACGATAAGCTGTTTAACAATAACAAGCCGCCTCGCATCAGCCGCTGTCAGCGCTGTGCGGAGCGGCTTGTTTGCGCTTCCCGAAGCGGTCATTGTCAGCTTTTCCCTGGCCATGCTATGATGCGTATAGGAGGTGTGCGAAGATGGGGAATCACGCTTACATTCGGTTGGTTCAAGGCTCGGCCGCTCCGTCAGGCATCACATTGGAAGAGCTCGAGCAATCACTAGAGCAGTATCAGGATGCGCTGAAGCGAACCGGCCATCAGCTGAATTGGGAGTATGAAGAAGCTGCATTTCCTTACACGATCGAGAAGGTGACCGAACCTTCAAGCAGCGAGCCGACATGGTTGTACTTACGAGGCAACGCTTCCCGTTACCGACACATTGCACTAAGCACGGCACCAGTGAACGAACAAACCGAAGAAAGCTGTCCTACGGTCCAGATCGTACTCCCCGACGGCGCCACCCACGGCGACAAAGGCAAAGCCAATGAGCTATGTCGTTTCATCGCGCAGCGGCTGAAGGCCGAGCTAACGTTGTTCAATGGGCGGGTTATGTATTTTAATCCACGTAAGTAGGTTTTCTACCCATAATGTAAAAACCCGCCTGCGGCTTAAGCCACAGGCGGGTTTCTTGCATATATACGATTACTTGCTGTTCTCTGCAGCAGCGATTTCTTCGTATACTTTCGTCACGCGATCCCATTCAGCATCATCGTCGATGCCTACGAGGAACGCTTCTTCGTTCTCTTCTTCGATGCGGAAGATGAGACCGTCTTCTTCTGGATTGTTGCGGTCGATCAGAACAGCGTATACTTGCTCTTCCGACTCGAACGTGTAGACCATTACCATCTCACGCTCTGTACCGTCTTCATCCGTCATTACAAATACATGCTCTTCATGCTCATGATCGTGGCCGCAGCCGCAATCATCGCCATGTACATGTTCATGTTCGCTCATGTGTCTTTACCCCATTTCGATCATTAATACGCCTATAGGCGCATATACCCTCGTATCGTATCATGTTCGACCCATGTGGTCAAACGCAAAACACCGGCTGATTGCATTCAGCCGGTGCACCTTTATTGAGCCGTAATTATTTTCTCCGAAACTTGCCGCCACTCATCGTTATCGTTAGCCTTCATATAGAAGCGAACGGAATATTTGCCCGCGGAGTCGAAGAAATATTTGATGTCACTCGTACGGAACCAGAAGTTATCCTTCGTCACATTAACCGATTGCTGCTGAATGATCTTCTCGCTGCCGTATGGATCAAAGATCGATACCTTAACGGCGGAAACGCTCGTCAGCAGATTATCGATTTGAGCGAACACCATGAACGAAACTCGGTTATTTTTATCCACGTTGCCGAAGGTTACTTCCTTATCGGACGCTTTGAACAAGAACATATGCACATTCGGTTTATAGACCGTTACTTTCTTTGCACTCTCATCCCAAGAGATAAGCGCTTGCAGCGTATTAGCAATTTGACGAAGCGGCAAGTATGTCTTGTTGTCCTCTAGAAGCCCCGTATCGTCTAGTTCACTGCCATTCACAATGACGCGCACCTTCTGTACGGCAGCATCAGCGAATATCATGCTTCCTCCCCACACGGACAGCAGCATCAGTGCAATGAGCACTTTCCTCAACCTCATAGATGTAAACCCTCCATCGGATGTCTGATGAAAGGTTATACTCTCCTTTCCCGGTAAAGTTGCGCCAGTAAAAACAGATTATGAATAAAATTTCATAATCGCTATAATAGCTGTCGTAACCTGTAGAATCTCGCGCTTCCCCGGGAAATGACTATCGCGTTTTATTACCCAATATTAATGGTAAGTCTTCGTAAGCGGACATGGAACGCCCTTGCCGATCGAGCCGGGCTCCTGCATCCGTTCCCAATACTGCATGCCGCGTGCGCAAGGCGTTTTGCATACGGCACAGGTGTCTGACAGGACCAGCTTCAGAAAGGCCTGTTTACGGTCGGATGCTGACTTTTTCTTCTTCTTCGATGCTTTCGCTTTGCCCTTGCTCATAGATGTCCAACACCTTCGTTCTCATAGTCATGGCGGATCTATGACCATCATATGAAAGTGGGTGCGGACGCGTACCCAGAATGGGCTTAGCTGTCGATAGGCTTCTATCCCGTAGGCAATCGTATAGAATGTATATCGACAGCTCTGCATGGTAGGATATAGGAATGGGTTGGTTATGGTGATATCCATTAGGAGGAATTGAAGTGGCAGCAACGATTACGATGATCGGGACGGGCAGCGCGTTTGCCAAAGTGTACGATAACAACAACGCCATCATTGAGGCGGATGGATTTCGGCTGCTCGTCGACTGTGGAGTTACAGCACCGGGAGCCTTACATAAGATGGACGTCTCATTCGGCAGTTTGAATGCCGTTCTGATTAGTCATACGCATGCCGATCATGTCGGAGGGCTTGAACAATTGGCGTCCCAAATGATGATCGTTCATCATCGTAAGGCCGTGTTGTATATCCCCGCTCCTCTTCGCGAGCAGCTGCGGGAGCATACGCTCAAGGGTGGGCGTGACCAAGACTCGCTGCAATCGCTGGACGACTTCTTCGAAGTACGCGAGCTTGCTGTAGGTGAGCCGGCCGAGCTTGCGCCCGGCCTGGTTGTTGAACCGATTCGAACCGAGCATATCGAGGGGCGCCTCAGCTATTCGTTCCTCATTAACGAGCGGTTCTTTTACAGCGCGGATATGATTTTTAATCGTCAGCTATTGCAGCAGTTGGTGGACGAACGCGGAGTGCGCTCTATTTTTCACGATTGCCAGCTCACTTCTCCCGGGGTTGTGCACGCTTGTCTGGACGAGCTGCTCACCCTGCCGGAATCGATCCAATCGATCACCCGGTTGATGCACTATGGCGACACGATGCCAGCGTTTATAGGACGGACGGGCCTCATGTCTTTCGTCGAACAAGGAAAGCCTTACGATATTTAACGTCATTCAGCGGCGCTGGGCGCTATCGGATCCCAGCTCCTTCTCCTCTTCTGTTATCGTCGGCGAATACAGCCTGTCCACCCGATTGGACGGTGCGTTAATGCCGCCTTGCTCAATCTTCGGTTCACTATAGACATCCTCTCTGACCCCACTTCCATACACATCATTACGTACCGTCTGAATGGTATGCGCTGCACCTGTCTGGCGAGTCTCGAACCAGCCATATTCTTGTGCCGCTCTTGTTGCCATTACACACAAAAGCAGCGCAGCCACGCTACCTAGGGCTGCGCCGAACCATGCCGAATGCATAAATCTCAACGTCATTCCTCCAATTATGTCGCTCGTGATGTTCGCTAGTATATCCCGATAATAACCTCCTCAGTCTCTACCTTTATCCTTCGGAAGCTTTCTTTGCCATACGAATGCCTCATCATAGGCCAATGAATCTTTCACGACAAACTGCGCCACGCTCACAATGACAACGCCAACAATTCCGAACAAACCAATCAACCAGACGATCAAATGGGCGTATTCCTCCGCCATTGACAGTTCCGCCTCCTATGCGCTTTCTATAACGATATGCATAAAAGGTGTGTCTGTAGAACGACAATATGGCGCTTGTTGCGAATAGTGTCTTCACTTCGAGTCATACTATGGCTGTTCCATCCATGCATGCGAATTGACTTCACGATACGAAAGGAGTGCCTCCCGTCATGACTCACAACCTGGAATCCAATTACGATTGCGCAAGCGCATCTTCCGATTTGCCTGAACTCATCAGCGAGCTGCAGCAGCTTCAAGCACAGCACCCGCTGTCCGACGAACAGCAGCAAGAAGCTAACCGACTGGAGAATCAGATCCGGTTCATTCGCAACAAATGCGACATTCCGCATGAGCAGTCGTAAGCAATACTTAGGTAAGGTGAAGCCGCTCGTTGAGCGGCTTCTTTTATTGATGACATAAACCATTCACGTCGTTAGTTTATTTTTTTGGATATTTTTCTCGCAAAAGAGTAGACAAACGTTTTTCCCGCGTGGTATATTATTTCATGTCGCTTCAATTGCATCGTGATCTGTTAGCTCAGCTGGGAGAGCACTATCTTGACAGGGTAGGGGTCAGTGGTTCGAGCCCACTACAGATCACCATCTCTTTTTAATCCAGTTAAATACCCAACATGATCTGTTAGCTCAGCTGGGAGAGCACCATCTTGACAGGGTGGGGGTCAGTGGTTCGAGCCCACTACAGATCACCATAATTAAACTTCCAACCCCTGCGTGATGCAGGGGTTTTTCTTTTGCAATTCAGCCTCATTACTGCTTTGCCAGGGAAAATCAATTTCTACATACCGGATAGAGCAGACAGTCCTCCGACTTTCTGGCCATAGATTACAAGATGAAGCTGCCGATCTCCTATCGGCAGCTTCATTCGGTATACTTATCAATTAAGCTGTCTCTTAGAACCAGTCTGCCCAATAAATAAGAATAGGAAGATAAAGAAAGCTTGCTGCTGTGGTCATCGCAACATTGACCGATACCAGTTCCTTGTCTCCCCCATACTTCTCCATAAGCACAACAGAATTAATAGCGGAAGGCATAGAAGATTATACGAATAATACAGAAGCTTCAAGACCGTGAAGTCCAAGCAGTTTAATGGTTAGAAAAGACAAAGCAGGCACGCCAACAATTCGCATCACGATTGATATCCATAGCTTGCGGCGCATGCTTGCACGCCAGTTTGTTTTCTTAAGCTGCATACCTAACATGAGCAGCACGATTGCAGCATACGCTCCGCCAATAAGCTCAAGACCTGAATTTATGCTTGTTGGCAGCGGAATTTGGAACAAATATAGGATCAGACCTGCGGCTGCAGCATAGATCAACGGATTACGCACCATTTTGGCAGCAGCTTGCTTAGGACTGAATGAACTGCGTGAGGCAATATATAAACCAAGTGTATTCACTAGAACGATATGAAGGACCACATTCGTTACGCCAATGGCGAAGCCAGCATTACCGAATGCAAGAAGCAGTAACGGCAATCCGTAGTTGTTCGAATTAGCAAATATCGTTGTAAGCTCCATTGCACGTGAAGAAGGTGTATCGAATCGAAATAATTTCCCTACACCTACGGAGGCCACCCAGCAAAGTACAGTCTGTATCACAGTGAATAAGGCAATGTGGGCAAAAGCGGAGTCGTTCAAGTCACTTCCCGATACAGCGCTCACAATGAGGCAAGGCGATAGCACGAACAAGCTTAAATCCGCTAAAACCTTCGTGTCAGGTGACTTATACTTCTGATAAACATATCCGAGGAAGCAAGCTAATAAGATCGGCACGCTCACTGTTCCGAATAATGAGATATAATTGTTCATGTCCTTGCTCCCCCGTACACTATATTAATTCTGATGAACAAATCCGTCCTGTTTGGAATAGCCCAACGAATGCGCCACAAGCAGCGGTTCTAACTGTTCGAAGAATACAGGCGCTGTATCTGGCAGGTCGAGCTTATCGGTGTCAAGAGCGTATACGGCCAGACGATAGAGATGATCACCCGAATAACGAGGAGGTTCAGCACCGTAATAGCCGTTTAATTCCACTGCACCGTCCGGGAGTTTGCCTGATGCACCTTCTGCAATTCCCCCTTCCGATACCGGAATGTTAAGAACGCTCCAATGAATAAAGTTATCAGCAATCGGGTGAACATCATACATCACCACAGCAAATGATTTAGTCCCCTCCGGCGCGTCTTTCCAACTGACGGGCAGGCTGATATTTTGCCCGTAGCCATGCGCATATTTGTCAGGGATGCTATTGTATGCCGTGAATGCATCTGACCAAGCCTTGAAGCCCGATGTTGAAGTTACAGTTGAAGCCGTCAATATGCGGTTTGCCGAATCCCAGCGCAGCTCCAGGCCTAAGGCAGCCTCAATAATTCTAGAGGATACCATCATATTGCCGTGATCGAGGACAGCCTCATGATCCAGCTCATATACGACCCCATTAACGATAACTTTAGTTTCCCCGAGCTTCTGCATGGCTGTGAATCCTTCACCTTCCGCTGACCACGACTGCGTATCATTATGCCACTTCACAACCGCTCCAGCTGCTTCGAATACGGCACGTAAAGGAATAAGCATTCGCGTATTCACCATCTCGCCCTTCGTTCCGATTTTCTTGCCGTTAACCGTCAGGGCAAATTCCGTATTCCACTGGAGATAGCTTGCTACATTGCTGGCGACATCTTTGCGAATCGTTGACACATCGTTGGTAACATCCTCAGCTGCATAAACTTGCGGTATGGATAAGGTCAACAGAAGCCCGAGACTCAGGGCGATTTTGCCAGCCTTCAAGGTCGTTTTTTTCATATGAAATCAAATCTCCTTCGATTTGGGTTTACGATGCGGCGCCGCTTTGTAACATTGATTTGTGTTGTCGACGCTTTTTATGTTATATTCGTTTATGAGAATTTGTCAATACGAGGTGAAGAAAAGAATCATGCTATCCGTGGAGAAACAAATGCTATTCTTATTGTCCAAAGCAGATCAATTGCAATCTCAAGACCTCATCCGGATCTATGAGAAGCGAGGGTACTCTGCTCCTTATATACGCAATGGACTATCTAAGCTGAAGAAAGAGCAGTATGTCGATAACCCTACTCGTTCCACCTACAGCATTACGGAATCTGGACGGTCGTATATTCGCTCCATCAATCGTAAACCAATGCTTTATTCCACCACTTGGGAGGGAACCTGGCATCTGGTTCTCCTTTCTTTCCCGGAATCGGAACGCAAACGCCGAGATCAATTACGCGCCGATTTGCTCCAAACAGGGCTAGGGCTGCTGTACAGCGGAGTGTATGTATCTCCATGGCCATACAAGGAAGAGCTGTCAGAATTAATTCACAAGCACAGTGCCGGACAATATGTAACTATATTTACTGGGAAGTTGGATCACGGGGAAATCACCTCTCAAGAGGCAGAGGAAATATGGTCTCTAAAGGAGGTTAATAGAGTCTATGAGGAAAAACTGCATTGGTACGATGAACATTTTGAACCTCTCTTGCAAGATACTTTGAACAATCGTTCATCAGCGGCGTTCGAGGTGTATGCTTTGGAACTGTTTGTCCTATTCCTTACATTGGGAGAAGCCATCAATGAACTATATCTCATTGACCCCATGCTTCCGCCGGAGCTGCTTCCTGTGAACTGGAGATGTCGTGATATTCTTCAAAAGCTATCGGATGGCTTGACCACAGTTATCGATGCGATTCCTTCCGATTCTGATTATGCAAGGTTTGTCAAATAGTTAGGTTCTTTGTTTATTGGCAACTTAAAAAGCCGCAGCTATGCGGCGCTCTTTAACTTCTTTTCAACTCAAGATTACTGTTCAGACCGCTCCTGATTAATTTACCTCATTCATGCTAATAATCTGAATCATGGATAAACTAATACTTTGGTCCGTATGGGTCATTACAGCTATTCTCCTGCTTGCTTGCATAAAACGACGAAACTTCATGAATGCACAGCTAAGCATCCTGTTCATGCAGGTTCCTTGCTGATTATTTGGCACGCTCGTCGCTGAAGGTAAGCTAATCGAATATCCTGTTGGTTTCCTCAACAATGTGTACAAGGCCAGCTTTACGTTCGAGTTCTTCGTTTTCCCGTCCATAAGTGCAATATTTAATACGAACTTCCCTACCCGTAAGAACTGGTTCATCAAGGCTGTATATATCCTATCTTTCCCGGCACTGATGACGATTGTGGAGGTTCTGCTTGAGAAAAACACGGAGCTGATTAAGTACATTCATTGGTCATGGTATTGGAGCTTTATCACAATACTGATCACATTATTAATTTCATACGGTTACTATCTGTGGTTCTTTAAGAAAATGAGGGAGATTAGCCATGTCTAATCGCAGTGACGACTGCATACGAGTCGTTACAAGCACAAAGAGCTTCCGCGTCACTTCAAGTGACAGCAAGAAGCTCTTTGCTTCATTCAACCACATGATAATGGTCAATCCTCTATCGCGAGACATCGCCGCATTTATTGCCGTCATACTTATTGCTATGAATCTCAGGGACAGCCTGGTCGTCAATCTGTATGCCGTAGCCAACATTGTTCATCATTACGTTGTAGCTGATGATCGGCTTGGACTCCGAATCGGCTGCAATCCCGCTATTCTTGTTGTTCCTCAGTTCATTCTTCTTGAGCGTAGGGTTACTGCGCCCTGAAACGTATATTCCATTCATCTCGTTATCGTAACACTTGTTGTCTGCAACTGTTCCGTTTGCTTCTTCACTGTAGAAAATCCCATGATAGCTATTGCTGTAGCATTCATTATGTTTAATGGACGGCGACGCTTTACCTGCTACGCTTATCCCTACGAGGTTCAGGCTGCAGTGATTAGATGTTAATGTCCCCTTCGACTCATCCGTCGTATAAATACCGGCAAATGCATTGTGTCTGCATTCATTCGATAATAGCTCGACCGCAGCTTCACCTATGAGGGATAGACCGCTGTCTCCGTTATGCCTTGCAAAGTTGGTGTCCGCTTTGCCCGTAGAACGCCCGGTGAATCCGATTCCCGTTGTTCGATTCTGATCCGTTGTACATTGTTTCACAATGCCGTTGGACTGGCCTTCGAATCCGATTCCGACTTGGTTCTCTAAGCAAATGCAGCCGACAGCCGATACCTTGGATTGTCCAGAAGCAAAAATCCCTGCTTTCCGATTGTTGCTGAACTGGCTGCTGACGATATCAGCTTGCGACCCTTCATTCACGAAAATTCCGTAGTTATTGTGATCGCAGCGATTCTCCCGCACATCAACCTTAATGGATTCGTCGACACCAATACCGCAGCCCGTATTATGATCACAACGATTGGCCGTCAACATCACCGAGCCGGTTCCGCCCACATAGATGCCATCTCTCATCTGATTCGAGCACTCGTTCGATGCAATCTCCGCATAGGAAGCAGCATCATGAGCGATGCCGCCCAATCCATTATAGGTGCAGCGATTATGTTCAACGATCAACTGACCTGTCGTATCATAATGGATACCGGCGACGTAGTTGAGACTGCAATCATTAGCAGCAATATACCCGCCAGCTCCCTCTTCCACATAAATGCCTGTCCGATTCGCCTCGCATCTATTCCCGAGAATTGAGATACGCGACTCTCCTTTACCCACTACACCATTACGTTCGCTGCGCACAATCTCATTGCCTTCTAACGTCAATTCGATTTTGCCTACAGCATAGACGCCATCGCCATTCAACCAGAACCTACTGCCCTTGATCGTACCCTTCGATTGATCCTCCCAGGCTGTCCCTATATGATTGTTTACAAAATAACAGCCCTCGACAAGGCCGTTCGAAAAGCCTTGGAAAAGCAAGGCTGCACCGCTGCCTCCCTGCGCGTCTTGTTCTCCCGTTGAACGGTCGGCCCCTCCAAACGTACAATGGCGGAATACAGCTTTGCCGCCTTCCAAAACAACTGCAGCCCTTGAACCACGCAAGTCAAAACGAATGGACTCCACAGTCAGTTCATTCTCGCCCCTAACCCGAATGAGGGCGTCCAACTGGCCGCCAGCTAGAATGATTGTCCCATTGGCAGAACCACGCAGCTTTATCGATCTGTCCAGCAGTATCGTCTCGTTAATGGTATAAACCTTATCCTCCAGCAGCAGTTCCTCTTGTTCGGATAAGGATGCGAGCAGCGACTTCAAATCCACACCAACTGCCTCGGATTGGTCATCAACAAGCTGCACCGCTGGTGCGGCCTCACGCTGCTGCGTTATAACCTCATGATGAAGCAGCTGTTGTTCTATTTGATGAAGGCCCGATAAACCGCGCTCCGCCATCATGGTAATCGAAGTATCCGTCGAACCAATGGCAGACTGCTTGAGCATGGCCGATAAAGCGCCTAACTCCCAGCTCATCAAGCTCTGCAGCATCGAATGCGCGCTATTGATCCAATACAATTGATTCTCCTGTTCAATCGCTTCTGCCTGCATCGCTTCTTGATTATCGAGCAGCTTATTGAACTCAGCCAATGATTCTTCTGCCTTCGCCATGACTAGACGGGACAATTCATAGCCCTCTTGTTCATTCCGCCGCAGCCTCGTAAGAAACAGCTGGTGCTTCGTATGAAGCTCCTCTGCCCGCGCATTCAATTGATTCGCTTTCTCGTCCAGCTCCGCTGAGCGTTTATTAAGCGCCTTCAGCTTGCCGTCCCAGTCCAGCAATGGACGTCCGCCGAACATGCCCGACTTGTTATATTCTGCGAAATCCTTCGACAGTACCTCCGAGGCGCTATTATGCCTATCAATGTTCTGTTGATTGTTCTTGGAGTGACGCTGGATTTCCGTATACTCCTGATCCAATACTTTCAATACATCAATGAGCATCTCGATCTGCTTATTCAGCTTCAAATGATCGTTCACGAGCCCAGGTAACGGATAGTTGGACTCCAGCGCGTGGAGAGCGGTGTCTTCCTTCATCTCCAGCCAGTTGTAATGAATTTGCTGAACCTTGGATCGGTTGTTCTCCAACGTTTCAATCGCTTTCTTCTGATCGTGGATGAGTTCGTAAGCTTTAACATACGCAGCCTGCTCCGTGTTGATATGCGATTGTAGGTTCGTAATGGCTTCGTGAATACGCGATAGCTGACGAACGCCTTTCTTCATTGCAGCCTTATCATGCAGCTCTTCCTGCAAAGCCCGCTCGAGCGCGGTCCACCCGCTTCGCGATCGCAGTGCGGCATCTCCACTCATTCTTGCTTGAGAAGCCTGCAGTGTCGAGATGGCCTCCAGTCTGCTAATGCTGCCGCCCAGCCTGCGTTTCACCTGTGTCAGGAAGGAATCCAAAGTTCCTTCTTCTGGATCATGCTCATCGATAAAGTTAACAACACCGATCGGCTTCCATTGAGCCGCCAGTTGGCTTAGCTTCGACAACTCGACTCTTGAGGCTGCCTGCTCATAGGAGAACAACCAGATCACTTGATCGGCTCGCTCCATGAATCGTTCTGCCGCCTTCGTATGATGCTCGTTGTCCGAATTCAACCCCGGTGTATCAACGACTGTTACCTTCTTGAGTAGTTCGACCGGCAGCTTGACTTCCAAATAATCGATGGCATCCCGCAGCTTGCGTACTTCATCATCTCCTTCAGACGACAGAGCATGAAGCTTGTCATAGGGGTACGCTTGCTGTGTACCGTCCAGAAGATGGGCGACGACTTCCCGATCCTTACCATAGCTCAGCATCGTAATGACAGCTGTAGCCGGTATGTCATCCGTTCGGAGAAAGCCCTTCATTCCGATTAACTCATTGATAAAACTCGATTTGCCTGAATTAAATAATCCCATAACAACAAGCAGGAGCGGCTTCGCCGCATCCTCTGCGATCTGCTGCAGCTTGACCGCATGCTCTTGAAGCGACTCATATGGCTGCAACATATTCGCCATTCTTTCCATCGAACTTTGAATGACTCGATCTGCCGAAAGCTGAGGCAAATAGTCCGGGAGCGAATGCTCCTGACGTGGATTCGGCAGGAGTCGTACTAGTTCTTCTTGTTTTCTTCGTTGAACCCCAATCTCCATATTGGATGTTCCACTTCGCTGTACTGGCTTCGTGCCGGCGTTCTCTTTGCGTCGCGTCCTTCTGCTTATCAACCATGCACCTAGGATTACAATAGCAATAAGGACGAGCACTGCTAGGATTATTGAAGGCTGTACTGCCATTGACTGATTTCCTCCTGTGCTGTGCGCAGTCTCAGCTTCTCCTGCACCTTGTCGTTAATGGAATGTTTCATTCGTCCAATCTCGGATTCCAGTCTCAGCTTGTTGGCGCGAACAATATCGACATAACGCGCCTCCGCTGCTTTACGTATCAATCCAGCGTTGTTCAACAGCCAGCTCTCCACTTGCACGCTGAACGCATCGACAACCTGATCCAGTACAGCATCCAATTCAGGCTGCAGCTTCTCTCGTGCTTTCTTCAATTGCTCCTGCATCATATATTTCTGAATAAACGGAAACCCTGCCATGCCCACAAGCGGCAGCAGCAGCGGTCCGCCCAGCAGCATGGCAAGCATGCCTGCGCCTCCGGCAATAAGCCCTGCCATAATCGGCGTATTGCTCAAATCAGCGCCTGTTATATGGAAGTTGTTATCTGCAGTATGCAGCGTCTCCAGCTTGCCTTTATCGAGCAGAGGGAGCAATGCTGTATTGAACTCGGTTGCCAATGCGGTTGCCAGCTCCTGCTCAAGCATCTGCAGCATTTTGACCATAGACGGGGTATACTGCTCGATCCACTGCTTCAGCCGTCGTTTCACTTGAATCGGAAGCTGAACTTCTACGAAATCTTTCAACTGCGGACCCGTTAACTGCATCATCATATACTGCATATCTTCCTTCAGCTGCTCTTCAAAATAATGCAAAGATTTGCGAGTAATCGCCAGCATCTCGGTCTCGCGGTCGTGCGTATAATCATCCATCTCTCGCTGGATTGCACCGTGCCGCTTCATAAGGTCTTCCACACTCTTCAGCTTGCGGGAAATCTCATCCTCGGACTCGTCCAGCAATGCGATTCTCCCATCCAGCTCCCGGATAATGGAATTTGTAATTGTACGCATACGGAATCGATAGCGATCGAGACGCGCTTCTCCTTGCGTTCCATGCTCAATAAGCTGCTGCACCGCCTCCATCACATTCGGATAGCCGGAAGCTTCAAGAGCCCCCCTATCGTTCGATAATCTGGCTTCCAGCGCCGCAGTCGCAGAGTAGGGGAGCACCTGCTGCTTCTTCCCTCCCATGACAGTCGTCAATCGATTCCGAATATGATCAAGATGGGCGTCCGGATCTACCTCTTCGTCCAATTGGTCATAGAAATTCGCGATAAACAGCATCCGTTCAAGACCTTCCTCAAGCAGCGTATCCGTCAGAAACTGCTTCTCCGACCTCTTCACTGGCGATGTTGCATCGAGCAAGAAAATCACGGCATCCGCACGTGGGACGAATTGATACGTCACTTCAGCGCGCTGCTGATTCAAGTCGTTCACACCAGGCGTATCGACGACAATAACGCGCGATGCCAACATCTCCGATGGCAATGACAGCTGCAAATATCGAACCTCATCCGGGTTCTCCGTACCTTCCGCGGAATAAGCATCTATGTTCGCTTTGGTTAACGGCCGCTGCTCAACCGTGCCATCCTTCAGCTTGATCATCAAGCTGCGCTGCTCTCCATAGATCATTGCATTGATTGTAGCCGTCGTCGGTGTCACATCAACGGGCAGCAAATCTTCACCTAGCAAACTATTGATAAAAGTTGACTTTCCTCGTTTGAATTCGCCTAGCACGACGATCGTACAGCGATCCTCCCGAATACTTGCACCTAGTTCCATCAAGTCTTTCATGAAGATTGAATCTGATAACTGCTCGTCCAATAAGGAGTGGATTCGCATAACTGTATTTAGAAGTTCTGCCTTGCCCGCTTCATAGCCAATCATGAGCCAATCCCTCCCGCTGCAACCGACTGTGCCACAGTCCCCCCGTTCTCAAGCTCGGCCGACAAAGCCGTCAGTCTGCTGACCGTTATATCCAGCCTGCTATTTAATTGAAGCAAATGGTTTCTACGCTGCTCGACATGACCCGCTTCCTTGCTGCGCTCTTCCATCATTCGCTTCAGCTGCCTTGCAATCGAATCGATCTTGCGATGGACTTCTTCATCGAACTGCGTCACGATCTGATTCACCTGC
Source organism: Paenibacillus sp. CCS19 (assembly GCF_033239625.1). Classification (NCBI taxonomy): domain Bacteria; kingdom Bacillati; phylum Bacillota; class Bacilli; order Caryophanales; family Paenibacillaceae; genus Paenibacillus; species Paenibacillus sp. CCS19. The sequence continues at coordinate 57,797 of NZ_BTCK01000026.1, read as the reverse complement.
TTCGTCCATTGGCTGCTGAAATCCGAGCACATAGACGGGATGACGTCACGATAACGACGCTCTACCTGTACACGCACTTCAGCAAGCGTCTTCTCCCGCACTTTATTCTCAAAATAGGAGTAAATAAACCCGCCGCCGAACAGCAGCGCCGGAATCGCAAGCGGCAGCGCAACATGGAAGCCAATTACTGCTCCCAAAAGCCCTAATGAACCAATGCCCGTTTTAATCACGACTTCATCATGATCATAATGGGCTCGGAATTGTTCGTCCTCCGTACCCGCTTCGTCTGCGGATAAGACGAATGTACGTACGATCGTCTGCTCGATCGACTCCCATTCTTGCTCCAGCCTGCGGTTCGCCCGATCGATCTCCTCTTGGAGCAGAGCGCCTTGAGCCGCCCGAATTTGTTCTTGTAGAGCCGTTTGGGCCGGCGCAACCACTGCCTCTACAGCACTGGCGATTTCATCGCTCTGCAGATTGCCCGTATAATTCGTAACCGCCTCTACGGCTAGTGTCGCAACGCGATGCAGCCCCGTCTCCCACTGCGATCGAATCTGCAAGCCGCCGCTGTCTAACGCTGTTCGCAGCCGTTGAATCGTCTCGGAAGCGATTCGCTGGGCACGATCCAATTCGCCTTGCACTTCATTCGTCTTCCGTTCAAGCTGCTCTAAGTTGATTCCGACTGTGGATAAAGGCAGGCGAATAGCATTCATTTGCAGCTCTTTCGCAATTCGAATCGTTCGCTCAAGCGGTTTGGCAAGCTTCACCTTGCCTCGCTCTTCGCTTAAGAAAGTGCCGATTGCTGATTCAAGCTCCATATAGCCGCTCTGCTCGAGAGCCGCTATAGCACCTTCTACTGGCTCTCCGGCAGGCGCTCTCCGAGCATCAAGCGCCTGCTTGGCGGATACAAGGAAAATCTTCAGATCCTTAATGATCGGTGACAAGCGGCTTATAATAAATTGCATCACTTTGTTGCGAGCCTCATCTGTTGCCAGTCGATCCTTGAAATTAACGACAAAAAAGACCTTCTGAATATCCGCCTTCAGGATGCGGTCTTGGAAGAACCTCATTTCGGTTTCGGACAGCGGGTGACGCGCAGACAACACGAAGATTGCGGTGTCCGCCTGCGGAATGAACGTATATGTAATTTCCTCCCGGGCCGCATCCAGCTCATTCGTTCCTGGCGTATCGATCAGCTCGACTCCGCCTTCGCAGATCGAGGTCGGATAGCCAATCTCCGCATAAGCGATCTCTGTCATTTGCTCCAGCTTCGCGCTGTATTCCACTATCGCATGCTGGTCGTCCGGGTCTGGCTCGTCAGGAGCGACGATCGTTCGGAATGCCGATTCCGATATGGACGCTTCGCTTCGCCCATCGCGGTAATGAAGCCGATAGTACGGCTCTTTGGAGTAATGAATTTTGCTGAGCACAGTCGTTGTTGGCACCGGTGAAGAAGGCAAAATCCGCTTGCCGAGCAAGCCATTCACGAAGGCGGATTTGCCTCTGGAGAACTCACCGACTACGACCATTCTGAATACATCATCGAGCAGCCCCTGCTTCGTTGCTTGCAGCACTTCAATAGCCGAATCAACCTGAAGCTCCTGGGCTATCCATTGCACTTCCATCAAGCTGTCGATGATACGCTGTCTTCGCTCCAGGTAGGAGGATAAATTAATCCCTGTCATCTATGAATAACTCCTTATGTAGGCGATAGTATGTCCTCATACAAAAGACCGGCTCATCAGCTGAATCCGGCCTTGAAGTTCAACCCATTCAATTAAGACCCTTGAAACGACAATGGCGGCATCGAGTACTGCTGGACGTGAGCAAGCGGGTTCGACTGCTCGATCACATGCTGGAATGAATGATGGTAATGATGGTCCAAATAAGTGAGCGGATCGCCGGTTGCAATCTCACCTGTAAAAGGATTGATGTTGCCGGGATACGTATAATTGTTGAACGGATTGCCGTCAGGATGCGAACGCATATGACCATGAACATGCGTGCCGTCATGCCGGAAATAATCGTCTACAAAGACAGGCTGTTGAGCGTGATCGGAAGCATTGCCGAATGCCTTGTCCAGAGTATTGGCATGATTGATGGGGTCCTGACCAAAATAATTAATGTCCATTGCACACCTCGATTAATAACGAATTTCTTCCTTAATAGCTAGTATACTTACTCTACTTCCAGCTTTCTACTGAAGCTCATACCAAAATAGTGCTTCAGACATAAAATTTATATAAAATTTGCAGCGACAATGGACTTATGTAGAATTAGCTTCACTGGTTCGTAAACCTTCGAAGACAGCACTCCTTACGATAAAACGATCATGCTCAGCATTTTTACATAAAATTAAGGTAAATCCTACGACCTAGGTATTTTTTACTATACGTTGTTGTGATAGAATGATTGCAATTGGTACAAAATAGGAGTGATCGTGAGATGCCGTATTATGAATTAAGAGAGCGCTGGACGCCGTTTAAGTTAGTAGGAATCCGTTTCTATCGCGATGATAAAGGCGGCGTTTGGGTCAAAGTGCTTCGGAGACCTAGACGTCTGATTAACGGATAATATTCATTCATTGCTCAGCATCTGTTAAGAGACAAACAGTGAGCCAACCATACAACGGAATAAATACGTTTCCTCCCTCCCCGTCTCGCATAGGATATGGCGGAGGGATTTCTTATGCCTAATTATCGGATCATCGTTGATTTGTCGGATCGCCGACTTTATTTGCTCGATGGGGATGTTGTGACGCGTGGTTTCCCGGTTGGAATCGGCCGCATGGTGACGAGAACGCCCACCGGCGAGTTTCGCATCATCAACAAACAGCCGAACCCGGGCGGGCCGTTCGGTGCTTTCTGGATGGGTTTATCGAAGCCTCACTATGGCATACATGGAACGAATGATCCTTCATCTATTGGTCACGTGGTATCCCATGGTTGTATTCGGATGTACAATCAGGATGTCATCGAGCTGTCTTCGCTTGTTCCAATCGGCACGCGGGTGACGATACGTCCCTAAGCGGGAGCAGCAATCCAGATGGATATGCCCTATGTCTGTCTGGATTGTCGGTCTTGTTATCATCGTGACATCCGCCTACACGACTTGTGCAACATTTGATACATATCGAGCGTCTCTTATGTCAAATACGATCAACGAAAGGAGCTTGAACATGAAGAAGACCATGAAACTTCCTCTACTGATCGCCATCTTGACAAGCATGCTGCTGCTCATCGGACAATCTGTGTTCGCATTCTCCGATACGCAGACCGACGTCAACGCGGACAAAATCACCAGCCTGCAGAAGCAGGGCATCCTATCTGGCACCGGAGGCAAATTCCGTCCCAACGACAAACTGACCTATGCAGAGGGCATCAGCCTGCTGGTGAAAGGGTTTGAGCTGAAGGATACGAACGTGTACATCAAGAAGCCTGAGGCGAGTGATTATTACACACGCATCCCTAACAATGCTTGGTATGCACCTGCCTTCGTTATTGCACATGCTGTTGGTCTCGATGTGCCGAAGGACGTGAATCCGGCTGCTGCCTTGACACGCGAACAGTTCGCTCATTATTTGTTCCAATCGATCATCCATGATCGCGACATCGCCTTTATTGAGCTATTCGTGCTCATTAACGACGAGAAGGCCATTAACGCTACCTACATGGATAGTATCCAAAAGCTGATCATCTCGCAGATCGTAAAGCTCGATGACCAGCAGAATTTCCATCCAAAGCAATCCATCACCCGCAGCGAAGCTGCAGGCTGGCTGTATGACGGGCTCGCGTTCGCTGCCGCTTACGACCAAGAGAACAACGGCGGCTCCGATCCATCCGCCGCCTATGATATGAAGTTGACCGTTAACCCGGTCAACAAATCGGTCAATGAAGTCACCGTAACGGCTACCGTTCCGCATCCCGGCTATGGCCTTCGCATTGCATCGATCCAGTTCGATGGCAGCAAAGCGCTCATTAATGCCGAGATCGTCCAGCCTGATCCTGATCGAATGTATGCGCAGGTCATTACAGACCTAACGGCTGTTACTTATGTATCCTCGTCCTATACGCCAGAGCTCGTGCTTGCAAGCACAGGCAGCAGCGGCGGTACGAACGGATCGACGGGTATCGTTGATACGCCAGATACATCGGTAAGCTCGGAGCCGAATACGGGCTCCTCCGATACGGTCAGCAGCCCGCCAGTCAAGGCAGCTATCGGAGCTTAATACGCTGAAGGAATCAAGGCGGCGGCTATCGGAGCCGAATACACTGAAGGAATGACAAAGAGCGCATCGCGCCCTCCTTTATCGCTGTCTGAAGCGATGAGGCGAAGGCGACGATGCGCTCTATTGGTTTAGAACTAGTCCAGTTCTGATGATGATGGAATTCGCCAATCGATCGGCGGCTGTCCCCAGCTTGTCAGCAGCTCGTTCGTCTTCGAGAACGGCTTGCTGCCGAAGAAGCCGCGATGAGCCGCTAACGGACTTGGATGTACAGATGCGATGACGCCATGCCTGTCCGTATTAATGGAACTTGCTTTCTGCTGCGCGTAGCTGCCCCATAGAATGAATACAACCGGCGTCTCACGCTCGTTAAGCGCAGCAATGACCGCGTCGGTGAATCGCTCCCACCCAAGTCCCTTGTGCGAATTCGGCTTGCCATCCTGCACCGACAGCACGCTGTTCAGCAGCAGCACTCCCTGCTTCGCCCATGTGGTTAGAGAGCCATGGTCCGGCACCTCGCAACCAACATCAGCCTGCAGCTCTTTATAAATGTTCCGCAGCGATGGCGGAATCGGAATGCCCACTGGCACTGAGAAGCTGAGTCCATTCGCTTGGCCCGGGCCATGATATGGATCTTGTCCAAGAATAACGACTCTCGTCTGCTCGAACGGCGTATATTCCAATGCCTGAAACAGCTGTTCTCTCGCCGGATAGATCGGCTCTTCTTCATATTGCTCATCGAGCATCGCCATTAGCTGCTTGTAATAGGGCTGTGCCAGTTCTTTCTTCAGCTTGTCCTTCCAATCCGGCTGCTTGATCATCAACATCGATTCGTCCCACCTCGTCACTTGCTCTTCCTTTAAGTATATCGGACAGCAACATATCGTGACAATGAATCCGAAGATGATTTGATTTACCATATCCAAGTGTAATATGCTCTTAGGAGAGAGAGGAGCGATTCCATGAACTCGCATGATCAACTTGAACAGCTTAAACTTTTTAAAAATAAAATCACACGCTTCTTAATGGTGTACAAGTTCGCCTTGGACGAGATGGAGACGAAGATCGAAATCTTGAAGGAAGAGTTTCATCTTTTGCATGATTACAACCCGATCGAACATACGAAGTCCCGTCTGAAATCGCCGGAGAGCATGATGAACAAGTTGTTCCGCAAAGGCTGCGAGCTATCGCTCGAGAGCATGAAGCGCAACATTAAAGATATCGCCGGAATACGCATTACATGCTCATTCATATCGGATATCTATCAGATCAGCGACATGCTGCGCCGCCAGCACGACCTGCGTATTATTGAGACCAAGGACTACATTAAACATCCTAAAGCAAATGGCTATCAGAGCTTGCATCTGCTTATCGAGGTACCTGTCTACATGTCCGACGGCATGGAAAGTGTATGTGTCGAGGTGCAAATTCGAACGATCGCGATGGATTTCTGGGCGAGCCTGGAGCACAAAATTTTCTACAAATACAACGAAGCGGTCCCGCAGCATCTCTTGCAGGAATTGAAAGCCGCTGCCGACTCCGCCAATGCGCTGGATAAGCAGATGGAACGGCTGCATCGTGAAATTTCTGAGATTAAGGAAGCGAACGCCGCCGATGAAGACGATCTCATCAAGCGGATTACGATAAGCAATCAGCAATTCTCCCTGCCGAGCTCGCTGCTCGATTTGATCGTGGAAGAGACGAAGGAATAGATTGTAGTTTGAGCTGTAAGTAAAACCTCCACAGCCGCTGTGCGGAAGTGGAGGTTTTGTTAGTTTGCTAGATATACTATGACGCTAGTAATCATCCATGCAGTCCTCACTTGTTGGCAGTTGGCATAGACTGTCATCAGCAAGAAGGTGATCGGATGTCCATCAAAGAGCCTGCGTACGAACGAGCAGGCTCTTTTTTAAGACGAGGAATGAATCATGGTTCGGTCATGTCAGAGAATGACACGTTCGTTTTTGATATTTCGTTACATATCATCTATGTTAAATTCACTTAATCTAACAAGCTTCTTCTTTCCTCTGTTTCCTTTCGTAATCTTTTCTTCTCCGTTTTCGTTTGTTGTGTCAATAATATAGTCACCTGTAAGCAAATTATAGTCTTCCGTATCAAATACCATTTCTGTATCTTTCTTAATCGAATGATTCGATCCCATAGTTGCTCCGATTAAATACCAATCGTTTTCTTGATATCTAAACCTATATTTGTGAAACCACCTTCCGCTACCTCCGCCGTAATCACTCACCACTACAGACCCTCTATCTATCATAAGACCATTAAACGGATCCCCGAAGGGTCCTCCTTCCAATTCAGACAGGACTACATGATCTGCAATAATTGAAAGTTCGTATGCATGATCTTCGGTACCAAATGCAATCAGGATGGAACGGGCATCTACATCCGTTGTTTTCTCGATTGCAATTGCTATGTCTTGAATGCCATCTTTATTCAAATCACCTTCAGCTTCTACAGGCTGTCCACTCTCTAAAATGTGCCAACCCGTTGGTATTAACGAAATAATATCCTTCGTTTTTGAGTTGCTCTCATCGGTTTTATTTATTGATTTGTCATTATCTACTTTAGTTGGTGCAGGATTATTATCGTCTTTTATTACGGTCTCTTTCTCTATTGGTGTTATTATAGGTTCTGTAGGATGTATGACACTCGCTGAATTGTCTTCAGAAATAGAACTATCACTGCAAGCAGTTAAACATCCAAAGAGCACGAGATAAAATAATATCTTCCTCATTATTAATATCACCTCAGTTATCTTTTTTTGATATTTTCAAATTTCATATCGTATTTTTGTGGATTTCATAAAATTTTGTTATCTCCAAGCTATTCGTGAAGTCATTTCCATATCCTGCTCGCTTATTATGAAAATCAACACTAGAACGTTTCTTCCATTGTAGCTGGAGCAACTTCTTTTACCTTTGTTAATCGCACTACCAACAAAAACCTCCATTACAAGATCCGATTATGACTCGGATCCTGCAAAGGAGGTTTTATCATCTCATGAATCTTGTGTATCTTGTTTCAACACACTGGACTCTATGTTATAGAAGTTACATAAAAAAAGAAAAAACCTTGATTTCTCAAGGTTTCTACTCGTATGCCGAGGACGGGGGTCGAACCCGTACGGTGGTCACCCACCGCAGGATTTTAAGTCCTGAAGTAGCATATTGAACCTCATCTCTACACAAAAGAAATCTCGGGCAGAAATCCTTTAACGATGCGGGTTAAAGGCACTATTTTCATGTTCCATGTACTCTACGTTCGGGAAGTTGCATACGGAACCATGTTAGCAAAAATGTTAGCAATATGAAGGGCAGAAACAAACAACAACTCTGCCCTTTTATATGGCGATTGACCTCTTCGCTGCCAGTGATGAATAATAGGTAAGTTATAGTCGGATCTAGTCATAAGAATTCTTATTTTATGGGCTTTTCTCCATCCAAAATATGATTGATCTGGTTGCCTTACGATTGTTGGGGACGAAATTGGTCCCCAATTCGTCCCTAACCCTACTCACTGACACGCCGTAGATAATCAATTTGTAGGTGGCTTTGTGTCCCTAGACAGCGAACATACTGTTTAGTCGCATGCAGCAACTCCATCGCGATCAAGCTTAGCTGTATCCTGGATCACCTACAGTTAGCGTCTTACTCATCGTAGGGTTCGTCGTGGCATTCGAAGACTTAGACGAACTATAATGGAAAAGAAGTAAAGAAGATAGAAAATAAGCATTGTACTCGAAGAGCTTAATGAAGAAGTTAAAGAAGAACCGCAGCAGCCACAAGAAGCGAAAGCGTCTTCACCGCCGAAGAAACAATCCACACCTGTTTCAACTGTGCCTGTACAAGAGAATTTTGTAACTGAGACACCTAAAGAAAAGTAGGAGCAAAAAAACAACTAAAACTAACTTAGGCTCAACATAGGATGAAGTACGTGCTGTTATGGGCAAACCTAGCTCCGTTCAGAATTATACAAATATCGGTGATATGTGGCAGTACGGAACCTCAAATTAATTAAAATTTGACTGAACGGTAACATTTATCGTTCTTTACTACAAAAAGGACACCATTGACCTCTTTTTAGATTACTGAGGGTTTTTCCAAACTCATGTCCTTCTTGACATTTCCAAAGAAGTTTTTTGTTGCAACTCTCATATGCCTCAGACAAACAATCACCATTCTTTTCTGCTGCTATAGCTCTCATATCTTCTATTGAATACTTTCTAAAGAGTTTAGCCCTGCTCTCTTTCGCGCATTCCGGGCACCATCCCCCACTATCCACTTGATGATATGTGGTATCCCAAACATGACCACAACGACACTTCCAGGTAAGTTTCCCAAACGCACCTTTGTATTCCAAAGATAAACATAGCCCTTCTTTTTTTGCAGCCAACGCTTGCGCATCTTTAATCGTTTTCATAACGTTCCCTGCACAATAGGGGCACCATGTCCCACTTTTAACTGCACCAAAGTTAGCTTTCCAAGTATGTCCTTCCGAACATTTCCACTCCAATCGTTGAGTAACACTTTTATACTCCTCGGATGCACATTCTCCTCCTTTCGAAACCGCAAATTCTTTTACGATATCAATTGTATATATCCGCTTTGTGTCCCCAATTTTATGCTTCTTACATTCAGGACACCAACTTCCACCTTTTATAGCAGTAGGCGCCGCTAGCCACTCATGACTTTTCTCGCATGACCATAACAACTTTTCATGAGCACCTAAATAGTTTTCTGATAATAATTCCCCTTTTCGTTCTTCCGCAATTTGAACTAATTCCAAATACGCTGCATTCACTTTATAGAAATCTTTCATCCTTTCTAGCACATCTTCTTTCGTATTCACCTGATAATTGTTTTCATTCAAAAAATTATGGATATAATTAATTTTTTCTTGGTCCGTTTTAAGTGTGTATTTGATTTCTATCAGCACAATGCCAAGTTCTTTGCACAGTTGTCTTTTTTCTTCATCTCTCTTGGTTTGTGCCTCAAAATCGCCCCTGTTTCTATGGTAGTACGGATATTCTTCGTAGTGCTGAATTCCTTGGAATTCGAAAGCCAATTTTAACTCTTCATTGTATCCGTCTAATTGGCAGTAATTACCTAATACAACCCAGTTAGTAGGGAACTTTTTCTCTAATAGCGCCTCAAATATAAACCTTGTTTTTTGTTCATTCAACCTCGTTAGGCACTGACTACACCAATTTCCTTGCTGAACATTGTTATAATTCTTTTCGAAAATATGACCGTTCGCACATTCCCATTTAAGCTTTTCGTGTGCGTTAACATAGGTATCTGATAAGCATCTACCTCCTCTACTTCGAGCCATCAATTGTGCATCATGTAATGTGTTTTTAACGGTACCCGCACAAGTAGGACACCAAGTACCTTTGTGTATGTTTCCATAAGAAGCATCCCACCTATGCCCCTCGGCGCACACCCATGCTAACTTTTCTTTACTATTTTTAAGTACACTAGAAAGACATTTTCCGTTTCTTTGTTCTGCTAATTTTTGTGCATCTTCAATCGTATTTCCCTCTAGACCCGCACATGCTTTACACCAACTTCCACTTGAAATGTTATCAAAAGTCGACACCCATTCATGACCTTCAGTACATTTCCAAAGAAGTTGACTCTTACAATTTATATAGCTGTCAGATAAGCAGTAACCGCCTCTAATTGCCGCAATATTTTGAGCATCTTCAATGGTAAATCTTCTACTAATTCCCGCCCTTTCTCTAGCGCAAATAGGACACCATACATTACGACTCATAATGGGAATAGCAATCGCTTCCCAAATATGCCCTTTCGCACATTTCCATATGAATTTTTTACTTACAGAAATAAATTTTTCAGAGAGACATTCTCCTCCTTGCTTTTTAGCCAAGCCCCTCATGTCCTCAATGGTGTATTTTCTTTTCCTTTCTGCTCTGCTCACTACATTGCACTCAGGACACCAACCTCCACGTTTAATTCGAGAATAAGGAGCCTCCCAAGTATGTCCTTCTTTGCACTTCCACTGATACTTATGATGGCTGTTGATATAGGCTTCCGAAAGACATTGACCATCCTTGCTTTTAGCAAGTTTATGTAAATCAACAATAGTTATGTGCGTGTTAGGATATTGCCTTTGGTACTTTAAATGACATTCACGACACCAAGACCCGCTTCTAATTCGGGAAAACGGAGCTTCCCACACGTGTCCCTGTTCACACCTCCATTTATAAGGATGATGAAAAGCAACATATTCAAACGATAGGCAGCTTCCTCCTTTACTCTGAGCAAATTCCATTAAATCTCGGATTGTATAATATAATTTTTCCATTAAAACCACTACCTTCCATTCGGTATTGGATCCAGTTTATTTTATGTTAATGCCAAACGTCAACATATTTTTCTTGATTTTTCCTGACGTCAGTAATGCCTTTTCGATTTTGTCACCTCTCGCAGAAATTCTGTCGACCGAATCACATACGGGCACTCCACTGTTCATGTTTATCAATTGGATAACGAGCGTCACGTATTCGTCGGCCAGTTCTTTCGTCAGCTTCCGGTGCTTATTCAGTTAACCCGACGGAATTCATTCGGCATCGATCGACTCAATGAAAAAAAAGTCACACAGATCCCGTATGTCTTTGTTTGTGCTATGCTATTTCGAACTGACTTTTTCGCAACAAAATCAGCATAATTCGGAATAACGCTTTCGGTTGATCGTAGCAGCTACGCATATTCGAGGATCGTCCGGACCCATAGATAACGAAAAAAGGCAGACCTCGAAGTAGAGATCTACCCATGTTTTTAATCCAGTCGGCGCGATGATAGCCGCCCATTTAGGCACATGGATTCAGTGTTCCTCTTAATCTAGAGAAAATGGTACAATGAGGATATTACACGAAGAGATTAACAGAGGAGCGTGCAGCATCTTTGAGCATTCACACCATGGACGGCTATGATTTCGAACGGCTTATCACGCAATTATTAAAAAAGATGGGATTCTCAGTCGAGATGACCTCGCTATCTGGCGATGGCGGCGTTGACATTATTGCTTACTCCAGCTCATTCATCTTTAAAGGAAAATACCTGATTCAGTGCAAACGCTGGAATAATGCGGTCGGGGAGCCCGCCGTCCGCGATTTGTACGGCGTTGTGCTGAGTGAACAAGCGAATAAAGGGATCCTTATAACCAACTCCACGTTTTCCAACAAAGCCATAGCATTCGCCAGCGGCAAGAACTTGGAGCTGATTGACGGCACCGCCCTTATGAAGCTGCTTCAAGAATACCATTTGGATCCTTCCATAGAGACCGCCCCCGTCGCGTACACAACATCCTTTGATGAGATGGCGTCCTTTGATGGAGATAAATACCGTTACTTAAAGGCCAGGATCGAAAGCGATCGAAGCGAAAGACAACACTATGATTCCTTACGCGCGTTTCTCCACGCCTATATCGCAAAAAATGAAATTGAAATCAATAAAAATGGTCTCATTGACGCTTATCTTCAGCTAAACAATGAATTCATTCAACGATTCTGCAAAAAAACGAAAATCAATCTCGTTGAAAAAGAGGTTGTAACGTACCTAAACGGTATTCTGTACTTGTTAAAAGGTGACATTTTTAAAGCGATGGAGATCTATAAAGAGGATCTTAAACTGACCGCTCCTGAAAATTTGAACATCTTGTTACATAATTACTCAATTAATTCTGCGGTATGGAAAAACGAAGAGGGAGAGCTTGTATCTCAAGTAAGGGATGAACACGGCTTGTTAAACAACGTAAGGAAAACCCTGAACAAATCCCCTTCGTTAATGATCATTAACCTATATCTAATCCTGTATAAATTAAACTATAAAAAGGGATTAAATGTACTGATGGCTCATTTAAAAACCACTCACAAACAAGCACTGGCCAACAAGAACGGTTCAGCTTTGTATAAATACCAAGTTGGTCTAATGTTTAATGATATTAAGCAAACGATCTCAAAGATTGCGAATAACACCTACAATGAATTCTATTTGCCTGTCGACCTCAACTATAAAATCGACAAGAACTACTACAAAGATTATTACTACTTGTTCACTTTTAATGAGCAGACCTATCTCACGGTCGATCAAATCATGTATCAGTATTGGGCAAACCCGCCATCTGAGCAAGAGCTTCGACGTTTGGACATCCTATTTTCATAATAAAAGAGCCTGGCGATCCGCCAGGCTCTGCGATTTGTAACACAATTACCGTCCGTGTCTATGTGAGCAATAGTTACAAACAGGACTAAAAACCGATTAAATGGCCTTTTCTAATGGCTACGATTGAGACTTGTAATTTTATCAATTGAGACTTCCCGCTTTTCTAATGTTTATAACTAGGACTTTCTTAGTTGCTCCCTGCTGAAGCGCGCCACCGCGATGTTCTTCGAGTAATTACAGTACTTAAAAAGCCGGTGGGGATATTCCGGTTGACTCACATACCAGACCCAATACTATCCAGGTAAAAAAGCGCAGTAACACCTATAAGGGGTGTTACTGCGCTTTTAATCCACCGATGGATGCGGAAGCGCCACTGAGTTCTACCGTGCCGGTCCAGCATATCTTGTGGCCCTTAAGCAAATCCTCTTCTCCAAATTGATGGAGCCTCCGGCTTGTCCGGAGCCGGTCATTTTGATTGAATCATTGCTCCGAGGACGGCAGCCAGTCTAGAGGAGGAGGGTTACATTGGCTGGTCTGTCTCGTCAAAAGTAGCTTTGACCAGATCCATAGCTGCACGCTCTCGTTCAGTGGAGTTTGGATAAATATCAACTGAAACTGACTGATCATAATCTTCAATTACTAAAACACCAACGGCCGTTCCATCCTCTCTGATAATTGGGTAGTAGCGGTAAGTTTTCTCTTTGCCACGAATATCGACATTTTGATGGTCCAAATGTAAGTCAGCTGTTTGTAAAATTGTTTCTGCGGTATTAATAAATGACATATCAATTAGCTCCTTTTATATAATAATGGTCCCTTATCCATTATAGATGGTGGTTAAAATCTGTAAACATTATTAATTGAGGTGAGAAGAAAGAGAAGCACGGACGACAGCCTAAACCAACCGAGCTCAAAGGGATGGTTTGATGGTCATGTCGCCAGGGTCGCTGGTGCTACCACCGGTCTGACTTTTAACAAGCACCGTAAACGGCACCGCCGGCATTCGTGGATACCACGCCACTGCTCAGTATACTATGCAGCTCTTTGTTGTATTTTTAGTGTTCTGCCTGACGGTTATCTCCATCCTAGCTTATAACTTTTTGGGACAGCCCTTTGCATATTATTTTTCTATCTGTCGACATTTTGAATAGGTACTACTACCGAAGAACTCACCATTTGCTCCTTTACTCAAAACCTTTTAAACCACAGCTTATGCAAATCCTTTCTTCTGAGCCGAAGCAATACGAAAGACTTCGAATCAATCATTTAGCATTCTGCTCCAGCACGGTAACGAACATACTTCCTCGAATCAGCTTCGACTTGCTGATACCGGTCGCAGCAACGACTTGTTATATGAGTTATCATAAAAAATTATTTAGCTTGGACCCCGTTATTGATAACCGTATAGTGCCACTACTTGCGCCCAAGTGCATTTAAATCGATTACGGTACGAAGACTCATCATATAGCGAGATCAAATTAAAGCACCGCTTTGTAGGGTATTTTCCGTTCTCCTCATAGAATCGTCCGAAGGTTTCATGGAAATTCCGGTTAAGCTCTTCTTGACTAATCTTTGTACGGTCTTCCAATGCGACGCGTGCGCGGGTAGCTTCTTTCTTATACTGATCTAGTTCATCAAGTTCCTCTTTCGTCCCGTAATGCAACAAAATAGCTGCATAATCTTGCCGATGTAAGCCAAGAAATCTAATGTATGGTTTAACACCTATCTTTCCAAGTGAACGAAATTCCGAAAAAGTCGGCAGCCTACCGAGTTGATTTTTTATTGCATTGAAGTTTCCATTAAGCTCATCTTCTGTAAAATGCTTTTGTTTCGCAGTTGTATCTGCCAACGCATACCACTCTTGAAATGGCTTATAATCCATCGTGCGTTTATTTATATAGGTATGCTGCTTCCCAAAAGTTCGAATACTAGCAGGGTTACCCGCTGCTAGGTACACTCGATACTCGGTTGTGATATAAGCCGTCAGTTCTTCCAGTCTTCCATATCGATCACAGATCTGCCACCAGCTTGGTGTACTATCCTTAAAGAATCCGCTGTACGCTTTTACGGGTATCGGTGATACTTTAGCAAAGCCTGCAGGGGTGAGCGCTTCTCCACTAGCGTATCTTAAGAAGTTTTCTTCTAACTCTTCCTCCGTGTACGGCTTTTCTTCGACCATTTTCTTAATGAGTTTTGCATAATATTGATCATGCCGTAGCTTATTTAAAATGATCTTTGCCTGTGCAATCGTTTCAGCTTCGTAGCTTCGCTTGATATCCCTCTTAAGATGTCGATTGGTTGTAATGTTAAAGATCTTTCGTATAATAGAGTCATCCAACCGAATTCCTCTCATAAGTAGAAGCTCGCAGTGCTTCATTCGCCATAGAAAATAGCCCCCATTTTTCGCAAGCCACTTAAGCGTGTTAACACTGTATCCTTCTGTCAGACCCCTTGTCGTAATTCCGCACTTTGTTTTTGATAATTCATCAAAGGCTTTAAAGATATAGTCATTATTGATATCTGTCATGTCTATGATCTTATTGGGATCGACGAGGCTATACAGCTTCCCAAAACTATGGTAGTTTCCGTGTCGCTTACGAATAATCCGAACTAAATGGCCCAGCCCTACACTCTGTAGTAGTTTCACTTCGGGGAGGTGATTATCGCCATCACTCATGAATTGGCGAATCTGCGTCATGATAGCATCATCAGAGATACTATTACGTCGAATAAACAATGCACGGTCAAAACGATAATTCTCTGGTATGTATGCTTCAAACACAACGCATAGAAAGGTGAACAAACGTTTGTACGAATATTGGGCCAACTTGTGGTATTCCAGTTCGATCAAACTTGCATCAAGGGAAGCATAGATCGCAAGTTTCTTATTCTTCCTTTCAACATATGCCTTGTGTCGACGAGAGCCAGCACGCTCGGTATACCCCCAAAGTTCCACATGTGTTCCATCCTTTAGTAAATAAAAGTCATCCTTATACCCTTGATTAGGACAGATTCGTTCATCCCGCTGATAATCCACACCAGCATGGATCAAAAACTGAGCGATTTGAAACTCCATAAGTGAGCGGTTTACATAACCATTATCATCTACATAATCCGAATCCGATTTATACCCTATTTTTCTTCTAAGTGCTGCAATACCACCTTGTGCGTCCACATAACGCTGATCGATCTTAAGTTCTTTGACGATTTCCATTTTTGTTGGGAAGCGGCCATAGAAAGTTATAAAGGATTCAATCTTGGCCTTCAGGTTATCATAATTATAGTAATAGGTTTTAGTCTTGCGGCTTCGCACCTTATCAAGATCATATCCAAGCTCAATCAAAGCATCTTCAATACTGTGATCATAATCGTGAAAATGACCGTATATTTTACTTCCGTGCGCTGTCTTAAGAAGATAATCCGTGCTACCATATTCATTGATAAATCGATTCAACTCGCTAAGCCTATTTTCTTTAAAACTCCAGTAATAACGCTGACTTGGATGTTTTGGCATAATGGAAGTGCGCTTCTGTTCTGAATTCTTCGTACGTTTTGCCAATTTAATCACCTTAACCGGAGATCAACCCCCTGAGTATTTGTTCTCTGTAAAAGGATAATGATATATCTCAATATTCAGATCAATAAACCCTCTTCGCTGTGCTGCCAATAACGTTTCATACATATTTTTACGTCCGACGGGATTGTCTGTATGGATGTAGATTTTGTTTACTTTCAAACCATGTTCACAAAAGTACTTCACTAAATCGTAGCCATTAGGCAGTTCCTTTCCACTTTCATCTTCGCCTAAATCATGATCAAGCGACATGATATTAATAGAGTAGTCCTTAAGAATTCTGACCGCTTCGTTATACGATCTTGCTACGATGAAATCCTCCGGGCAGTCCCTTAAATCATCTACATAAAGATTAATAACAACATCACCCATCTTAAACCATCCTTTCCACGATTTTAGGAAATAATTTCAATCTAACAGTCACTAGTTAAGTTATAGTGGTAATGTAATACAAATCAATTTTGAAATCAACTAAAGAGAGAGCGAGCATGTTTAAGAAAACCGGAGATTGCAAACAATTTTCCCCTCAGAGTGAAAATCCTATTTTTTGAAGGAATATGACTATTTTTAAAACTTGATCTTTAGTAATGATATTGGTTTAATCCTTAATGAATCATAGTAGTATGAGTAAAAAACTGTAACCCAAAATGAATCGAGTATTTTAATTATGAAGGGAGCACGCATGTGGAAGAACAGCAACTGATTGAATATTTTGTGGTCAATAACGAATTGAATATGTCAGCTGGCAAAGTTGCAGCTCAAGTCGCTCATGTTGCCACGATTATCGCAATGAATGAGAAGAATCAGACTTTTTCAGATTGGTTTTATAAGGATCAGCGTAAGATAATACTTAGGGGTAAAGAAAAGGATTTACTAAAATTAATTGAGCTCGGTGCATACCATATTCGAGATAATGGCCATACGGAAGTTCCCCCTAACTCACTAACTTGTGTTGGTTTTGCACCTAACACCAAAGAGGCAATGAAGCCGTACATCGGTAGGTTACGTTTATATTAAGGTTTGAGGAATCATACAAAGTTTCTGGCCTTGGATAGATACACTTTCGCAAATGGCCTCAGCTAAAGCTTACCTGTTGCCCGTATATGAACCAGGTCTGAAATGGAACACCGCAGACCCTAATCAAAAACAAAAGGCAGCTGACAAAGCGGCCTTTTGTACAGAGATGTTTGTAGTTAGGATTACTTTATTTGCTCATCTGGCATCTGTAATGCCATTTTAATACTCTTACCAGGAGACTTTTTTAGATGCATCCCCTCCCCATAATCGGGCAAGGCTGCTTCAACACGGAGGGATTTAGTTAGATCTATTTATTTGACTTCCCGAAATGCATTTCTTTCGGTTACTACGAATCCTCCGAATTCATGAGTCTGAGTGAGGAAACTGAATTATTTCGAGGGAGCGTAACGATTAATGCTCGAGCCTTTCGATTTTACGAGCTACAATTCATTTACCGTGATCGGCAAGAGTTCCAGATTCGTTGACAAAACATTCGCGTGACCAATATGTGACCAGTGACCGTTTTCAATGTACTTCATGTGCCTGAAACGGTCACTTTTATTTTGTTCAGATTCGGTACTTTTATATCCGAACCCTCTAACTTCGTTGAAGTTCTTGATAATTCTTATTCAAAAACTTATTTTGCTTTGTGAATACAGCAACTTTATGCCCTTCAATATTGAGCTTTATTTGTTTCTGATTCTCCTCATGTTCAATTTTGTCGCGATTTAATGTCAGGATATACTGAAAATCGGGAGATAGATTTTCCTCTCTCGCTAATAAATTCAAACTTTGTACTAACGTATCTTGATCCACATCGAAAATATTATCATGGATCAAGAAACCAGGGTGCCGGTTTCTTGTATGTTGATTGAATAGCAAAGCCATATCGTATATGAAAACCTTGGTACGATCAACACTGTGACTCCCATCATCAAAAATACGCAAATCAATTTCAATAGTCTGCTTACTAGTATTATTTATTGTATCAATAGTAAAAGAACATTCTTTATTACCCATAATATAATAATGAATATCTAACAGTGTATCGATAAAGCTATCTATGATCTTTTTTCTATCTTCGAGAGATTTATCTAATTCGATAACCTCTTGTGTTTTTTGGAGATTTAACGCCTTCTTTTCTTTCTCAGCGGCTTCGTATTCCCTGAATAAACCTATTTTTTTTGAATAATCTATAGTTTTTTGATGATAAATCCTTAAACTCGACTTAAGGTTCTTTAGCACCCCTCTTTGGTCAATGATGCTCAACTTCCCTGAATATAAATCATCTAATCTGCGCAATTCAATTGATATTTCCTCATACTCTTCACGGAGTTCTGCAGCACGTTGATTAATTAAAGAACGTTGAAAACTTTCGATTTTCTCTTTGAAAAGTAATGTTTCTTCCAATGATCTAACAATAAAATCTCCTAATCCTTGTCTAAACTTATTATAAATAAACTCAACCTCTTCCGTTTCAATGGTTTCTGGTTTTGGAAGAGAATTAATTTTTTGAAGTTCATAAGAGATACTTTTTGCTCGAATTCTTAATTTATCTTGAGCATCCTCAATATGTATAAGCTCTTTTTCAAGTGAATTAAATGACTCATTGCTTTTAAAGCTTTCTATAGCATCACTCATGTTCTTTATGTCATCATTCAAAGCGTTAAGTTCAGCCTTTACATCACTTATTTTTTTTTGATTATTATTAGTTACTTCTCGTTTGCTATTTTTTGAGATATTTTTTACATCTTCAATTTTCTTTACTGTATCTCTAGTTTTCTTATAAACATCGAGGGGGACACTTAAAAAAAACAAATGTGGTACATAGTTAACTGGGATTTTTTTAGAAACATCAAAACTTTCAAGAATTGATTTAAATTCAGATCTCTCATCCCTAATTAGTGGAGAAAGCAACTCTCTAAATGAGGGTAATAAACTATCCTTCAAATCAACATACAGCAAATCCTTTAAAAAACGTTGAGTTTCCTCTATGCTCTCAAAGTGAATATCTTTTCCGTCTTTAAGAATAGTTGGTTGTTCATGGCTCAATCTATTTCGAGATATAGTGATTTGTTCTCTTCCAATTTCCAAATCAAGTTTTATGGTAACACTTTCATCGAGTACATTTTTTGGTATCAAAGCTATTCGACTATCACTATATTTTTTAAGCAAACAAAAGTTGATAAACTCTATACACATTGATTTACCAACACCATTTGTCTTCCTTCCTGCAGTCGTTGTTGAATCAGACTTTTCCCCTAGTATTATATTGACTCCATCACTAAATTCAATTGGATTAAATATTTCAGGCTCAGAATAGAGTTTTTTGAGCTTTATTCTTTTGACTATTCTTGTATCCATAAATATGGCTCCTCAAATTTTAAAATATTCAGCGAGTATAAGAACAATAGACCAAAAATTAATTGCCTACTATGCACAATACCATTTTTCTTAAGTGCATCAGAGACCCTGTAAATGGAGATTTTATTAGAACCACTTTCTTTAATCACTTTCAGAATTAAATAGCCTATGTACACTGATGAGGTCTTAGTATTTTTAGTATCATCAACTAACAACCGGATCACCTACTACATTCGGAAATACGTTACATTGAATGGTCTCTGAAATCAAATAATATTTTATGGCCATTTTGTCATACACCTTTCCATGCTGACTAAGCTGTTCTTCAAAGTATGACGTCAGTTCTTCCAACGCAACTCGCGGATCACCATTATTGTCATCTAAAAAAGTATTACTAATATCTTGTAAGTAAAATTGAATAACCAAAGTCTTAACATCATCGAGTCCTAAAGTGATTGTGGCCTGATTTACAGCCTCACTATAAATAGAAACAAGTTTTATATAAAGATCTTTTAAAAATTCTGAGTACTCTTTAAAACGCTTGTTGATTTTATTATCTGGATCAATAACACTATCCTTCTTTTTAGTTTCCGCTACCTTTTTATTACTGCTCAAAAACTCAATTAAATCTGTTATTGTCTCTACTTCACTTGCCTGCCGCCGTTTAGAATCCGTAAGCTTTCGTGTTACTTCCGTTTCCAGAAAATTTGCAAGCACCTCGATTTTACTAACATCCATACTTTTTATATGCTCAATCAAATCTAGATAGTCTATAATATCGTCTGCTTTAGAAAATTGAAATAAACCTTGGGTATTAAAACTCGCTGTATAGCTCTTCTTTCTGGTAAGCATTATAAAAAGTAATCTATCATATTTTGTATGGAGAGTCTTCTCATTAAACTTTCTTATCGTTTCATTAATCTTTGTACTAGAGTTGTCTGACGTCACTTGAATTGCAATTCGGCTTCCATCATCCGCCAAATCTATTGCTGCGCTATTCTTTTCCCCGATATTTAAGTTAACAAGTTCATATCCAAAAATTAACTTGAGAAAATCCCTATAAAAATCTTCAGCTAAAATATTAATGTCAAAGAGACTAATACGATTCCTTATTTCTACTTCCGCCACTAATTGTGCCAATGCACTGGTAACAATTTTAAGATATATTTCTTTATTCAAAATCTTCTCCCCCTAGCTCAAACTACAGCACTTTACTACTTTCGACAAAAAGGATATTTTCACCTCTATTGCAAGTCCACCGCGAAAATATAAAGAAGAGCAGCGACCTCAAGTTGCCGCTACTCCTTCATTATTGTATTGCACCAAAATTCCAATACCATTCGTCGTTAGCTAAAGCTTCATACATGGCAGTTTTCCATGAGTTAATCTGATTTCGAGTACAGCTTCTTGCAGTATCCGTCAAGTGTTGTCTTATCACCTCTGGGCCACCAGATTGATGCAGCTCTCTCATCCAAAAGGCGATATCCGCCAATTCACTGGCGGCCTCAGAGGCGTATAAATCAGCAAGCTTGTACTGTGAGAAATGAAGTTTAACTCGTTCTGTAATAAGCTCCGAGGCACCAGGTGGGGGGCTAATGTAAAACCAGAATGCCACAGGATTGGAACGAACAACCTCAGCATGCAACCATTTTTGCGTTTCAATGTTATCGTAATAAGGATGAAGAGGTTCTTCTTCACTTTTAGTTGGTTGTGATGCCTTCTTTATGAAGTTACAATCCCCACATGCAGGTACCAGATTATTAGGGGAGACAGCAAGAGAAGGATGTTTACTTTTTGGTAGATAGTGATCGAGTGTACCAACCGGTCTTTGGCCGCAAAGAGGGCATTTGCCGTTGACCGGTGCATTTCTCAACCTGTTGTAGTAATCTCTCCCCGGTCCGCCTATCTTTGCCATACGCCCTACATAAACGGCTTCCATTTCTTCTACGGTTACATCATTATTAACTAAGGGCTTATCTTGTATTAGATGCAGTTGCGCTGAAGAAGCTTTAATATCAAAGTTATCAGAATCTGTAATGATTTCAGGTAAACAATTGCTCAGCCGCTGCTTTAATTCTGAATCTTTAACTCGACTTATCGATTGGCGGAATACCTCTTCTGCTGTAAAAGGCGGCTTAGGTAGTGTTCTCATTACTTATTCGCCCCCGCGATCTCTAGAAGCTATTAGTCCCCGTATAATAGCTCGAGCTTCCATACCAAGTTCATCATTAAAGTGATCTACAACTTCATCGTAATCATCAAGATCTTCAACAGCTTTATCTAGCATCTTATAAAACCCAGAATAAGTAACTTCAAGCTCAAAAATTTCGCGAGTTAAAGAACCCAAATTTTCTCCAAATGTTTCTATTTCAGATCGACTAGCGGAGACTTCAAGTCCACTTCTTCTGAGCTTCCATACACAACTTTTTGGTACTTCTTGAACAATAACAGGGGAGTGCGTCGCAATAATGCCTACCGCATTACGGCTAACTAGAAGATCAGAAAGAGCTCGAGTGAACGCCGAAAGTAATGGTGGGTGTAAATGTGCCTCTGGCTCATCTAATAATACGAGTGTTCGCTCCTCAACCGTTTCTACAAGTCGTGTAAGTGTCAGTAGTACAATCTTGTGTCCGGAGCTTAGACGATGGAAGAAGCTTTCAGCGCGTTGCATTAATCTTTTGTCTTCCGGTGATATCCAGCCTTTGTCATCGCTTTGGACAAGGTCCTTATAAAGAACCTCTGTATCTTCATCAGGTTGATCTTCTAAGATACTTGAGATATTTGCTTCCTGAAATATTGGATCTGCATTAAGCATTTCAACAGCACGCAGCCATCTTGTTATCTTTGAGCTGCTTTTACATGCATACAAGCTCTTTCCGAATTCCTTTTTTAATTTATCCGGGCTTTTCGGGGGTAATCCTTTCTTTACTTGCTTCAAGCCAATGTATGAGAACTGAATTCCCATAGATTTATCTTTCTGCTCATGGACTGGTTCCGTAATATCAAATGCACTAAAAGAAACAAATACTACGTTTGCAAAAATCTCTTCTACCTCAGGATTCTCTTGTTGTGTAGATACAAAATAACCAACACTTGCCCGATTAGCATTATTGTCAATAAGTGATTTTATCATGTTATTAAGAAGATGGGTCTTACCTACAGCGTTTCTACCAATAACCACATGTACATTTGATGGTGGGTTCGATTTTGGTTTTACATCAAAGGATAATTCCAAGCGCTCGTTAACTCCTTTGACTTTAGGCCCGCGATAAGTGAATTCGTATCGAGTTAATCTAGCATCGCCGTTAGCTAGCCTTCGATACTGTCCCTCAATAGAAACTTTACGCACGTCTCTAAGTAATGAAACACGGACAACTCGATTTAAACGTACTCTTTCATAAACATCAGGCTTCAGTGCAATATCATTTAAAGCTGCCAAAATACCGTGACGTGTATCCCCGGCTAGCTTATTTAGGTTTGAGTAATAATCAACATCTTGTCCGACTGAAAAAAATGAATTACTCAGACTTTGAAAAGACGAGGGGAGATCCGGCCGTTTTTCCTTCATTTTTTCTTGGCCGATCTTAACACTTCCGATATGATGCTTTACACCAGCTCGATCGATGTAATACAACGTATACATTGTCTTGTATTCCCACCAGTCGTTCCAGTTATCTTCGATTAAGTAAACAACATCAACTGGGGTTAAAGGAATTTCGAAGTCCGTGGAGTAGACTTTAAATATCATAAAGGCACCGACTTTCTATCTAGGCATGTAAAAACACATCACACAAAAGATGCTTCCTTGTCTACCTTGCGCTTCGCAAACGGATACTCGAAGTAGCGAATTCTAATTCTTATTTACAAATATTTCTTGATCATGTTATTATTAAATCAAATCCGAAAGCATCGGTCGATTAGAGTCGTGGGAAAGCATCCCCGGCTCTTTTTGTTTATTCCAGAGCAATAATATCCTCGAACAGTATCCATTCGCCGTCAATGCGAATCCGCTTGCCGAATTGGTCATCGCGCTCAACGATTCCCGCCTCGACACGATCACAGTATGGATTGTACACCATGATCGTGATCTCCTATTGTTGCTCTGTAAACGACCTGGCGACTGCTGCTGCGATGTTCTCAGCTGCTTCGAAGTCGACATTCGGCGTATATGCTTACGCGCCTCTTTACGCATCTCGATCAGTGCAGCCTTGTGCTTCGGAAGCATCACGGCTTGATTCCCAGAAGCCATTCCCCATCAGTTTCTTACTTGTTTTTGACGTGTCTATTCGGCTCGCCTCTGTAGATAAGTGTAGAACGAACACATGTTCCTTATCAAGGAATTAATAAGAAGTGCCCTTCAGTGCCTCCTGAGAAAACGACGGCTTAGTAACTCTCGGTGGTCTTGTTCCCCTGAAGCTAGTATAAATCAATACATGAACTACTCTAGAGAAAGGGAACTACACTATACAGTTCCCTTCTATGAACGGTCTTTTTGCTTCACAAGCCAATCCGTCACAATCATTACCTAATTTTGATAAGAATCCAAGATAACCTATATGTAGCTGGGTCACGCCGGCCTGGTTTTGACACATTCTTTGAGCATCGCTTCTATGACATGCTTGCAGAAATTCTCTCAATTGTGCTGACGATATTTTGTAAATCTATAAAAATAACTTCTATCATAACTTGGTCATTACTTATAAATGATAATTCCGCATGCATCTGATCAGATACATCCTCATGCAAAGGGTATAATAGATAAATTTTTCGAGCATTATACTTCTTTGAATAAGCATACATTTGATACATATCAGTTTGGGAAATCCCGTAGTTTGGATACAAACTATTAAGCAATTTCCATTTTGCATCCATAATGATTATGCTGTCTGTCATTTGTAAGACAATATCAGGCTGTAGTTTAAATTGCTTCGGCTGATCGAACAAGTGGTATTTTTGATCTTGAAGCGTAACTTTATCCTTAGCCCCAAAGTATTTTTTCATCACATTACCCATATAAGCTTCAAACACTTTTTCCATTGGAAACAAAAGAGCATAAGCTATACTCGAGCCCGCAAATGTTGTAAAACTCTTGTTCATTAAGAAAACCTTGCACCATGCAAGAAGTAATTCATAAGCCTGCATACTTCTATCCATTTTAATTTTCGAAAAATCCTGTGAATAATTTACAGAAACGTCCACCACTTCGAATGCGACAAGCAATTGCTCAATATCTCTAATATTCCGTGAATCCTTTGATAACTTCAAAAGTTTCATTAGTGTCGCTTTGACTAGTTTGTTTTCCGGCCTATTCACACTAAATACATCATAAGATACAAAGAAACACTCTTTATGGATAAAATTTTTCTTTATCTGTTCGTTAAAGATTAGTTTCCCCTTGTAAAACTTCTCATTCTCTTCGTGAGGAATATAATTTGAACTTAATCCCCTCTTTGTTAACGCTCGTATCTCGTCAATGAACATCTTTATGAAAATCTCAAATAAACTAGTTCTGGATACTCCAAGATTTGAGTTATTGAAAGTTTTAAAAGGGAAGTCTTTTAGAGAACTGAGCATTTTTAGAAATATCTTTCTGGTCACTCTTTCAGACTCTATCTTTTCTTTCGTATAGATCTTAGGGAGAATTTCAATTTGTGTACCATCATTCATTTGTATGAGTCCAACATAGTTCTTGGCACTAATAACCTTTCCAATGCCTTTCTTACTTGAGATAGACATAAATTCAAGAGCTTCTGTCCCTGAGTCAGTTTTATGCATAATAATAAAGTTCTCTAGATCATCAAATGTTTTTTCTGAAATTGAAACATAATTGGATGGGAGTCCTGCCAACTCCCCCCTTACGAATGAATCGTACTCTTTTATTACATAATAGTTTTTCAATATAATCACCAATAACTAAAAGTTATAAACTTGTTTATAAGCTTCGATGTTATATAATGCACTTTGGTTAAGCAGAAAAACCTCATTTTCATCAAAATCCATGTCTTGGATATTACCAAAGAGCTTTTGATCAACTTGGATATTTTTGATAAACCTTAATTCTTCCTTCTTATTTAAGTCTCCAAGAACCAACTGAATCTTCTTGTAATCTTCATAAAAATATTCTTGTAGTAGCGGGATAATTGAATTATTAAAAATACTTGCTAACCGATCGATCGATGGGTCCTTTTTTAGTTCAATAAAATAGGCGTGCCCTATCATATGCTCTCTGTCATAAAGGACTTCTATTCTTTTATTAATTGTTTCGAGAAGTTTGCTTACATTAATATCCTGAACTAGTACATTATCAAGCACTTCACACTGCGGCATCATTTCAATAAACTTAAATCTCCTGCGAAGCGCGGTATCCAATAATGCTATGGATCTGTCAGCTGTATTCATGGTTCCAAGTATATAAACATTATCAGGCACACCAAATTTTTTCTTCGAGTAAGGTAAGATTGCTGTTAGCTCTTCATCCTTGCCTAGACGTTTCGAAGACTCAATGAGAGTAATTAACTCACCAAATATCTTTGAAATATTACCTCTATTGATTTCATCTATAATGAAAACATAATTGTTCTGTTCGCGCTCTAAACTAATGTTTGTTTGAGACTGGTTATTACTACTTAGTTCCGAATCGATGGAACCAGTATCTTGATATTTTTCGATAATTTTCATGAGATCAGAAGGGTTAATTCTATTTAATTTATACAAAGTACGAGTAGTTAAAAATGTATTTCCATTAAGAGCGTAGATGTCTTCTCTAATGTTAGTTGCAAGCCACTTCACAGTTCTTTTTCTCTTGTATTCCTTTAGATCATTGTCATAGATGTAATCACCTGTAACGATCCCTATTGCATCGATCGTAGACTTGTTAAATAAAGAAAGAACAACATCTCCTATGCTCATAGTATCCTGAAAGTCAATAAGCATGTCGCGAACAGTAGAGGAATCACATTCAGTTTCGTATTCGATATGCTCAGGTAGATGATCCCAACCAATTCGAATACAACTATCTCTAAAACACGCTTTTTTTGTAGGATTATCTCCTGCTCCCTCTAATGAAATTTTCCAGATCATTGAGTTACCAGCTATTAATTCAGAGTCACCATTATTGGTAATAACTTTAAATTTCGATGCATTGTCACAGAAAGCTTTAAAAACACCAGGTTCCAAAGCATATTTAACCTCTCCTGTGTTTTCATCGTCAATTATTGGCTTAATACCTTCTATAAACTCCTCATATCCAAAGGATTGATGAAAAGTGGTAAAAGCGATCTGGCCCTTTTCCTTATACGCTTTATAACGCAAAAAGACATGGTCGTATCCTGCCCCTTTGACCTCTTCTTCAATTTGCTCAAAACTTTTATTCTCGATGATAGCCAAAGCGTATTTCACAGTATTGTATGTTTTCCCAGTTCCCGGAGGTCCATACAAGATAATATTTTTGTCTTTCACGACATTTCCTCCATCTAAAGAAGTTCCATTTATCTTCTCGTTTTGCTCTGAATTACCATCCTCAACAGCTCGTTTATAATATGGTTCCAGTTCAACTATTACGTCTGATATTCTCTTTAGAAACTGAATGCTATCCATTCTCAGAATCTCATCGTAAGTAATGGTTCTACCAATCTGTAGCTTTCGGTACTCTCTATTTTTCACTTTCTCTATAGTAGTTAGAATTTGCTCTCCAGATACGGATTGCATTTCAAGCCCTGCTTTAGTTGTTACAAAGTATTCAAAGTTTACTGATTCAGGATTTAGGATATCTAAAAACTTATTATGCCTCTTATATCCTTCAATATCACTTTTACTGTCTTTAATCTCTAATGAAACTCTGTAATTAAGGTTATCATTTTTCTTCTCAGCAAAAATTGAAATACTCGTTGGAAGCATTTCTTTATGAGGAAACTTAAGTTCTATCCAAAAATATGTGCGGATTCCGTTTCCACTACCATCCAACCACTTACTGGCAGATGGTTCATCAAAAACGTAACCATCTGAGATGAAGAACTGACCTATTTTCGAGAAATTCTTTCCAATACTTTTAGCTAAGTCTTTAAGCTCAATCATCTTTTTTTTCGCAACATCATTATCTGCTTTTTCTGGGTCCTTGTAATACTCTCCACCATGGTCTCTTAGAAAGTCCAGAATCTCTAACATCTTGATATCTGGTTTCATGTCCATTCCCGTATCACTTAGATTCATAAGCTTTCCAAACCATACGTCTCGTGTTTCCGAAAAGGGCACGCCTACTCGGTCAGAAATAAACTCTTTTAGTGTGTAGCGTCCATTAATCCCGCCTGTTTTCCAATTCTTTATTGCACTCCCATCTGAATCGAACACACCTGGTTCACAAAGCTGCACTGCTTCCCCTTGACGTCTAAGCTTTATTATTATGATACCGAGCGGACCAGTTACTTCAAATACTTTCTTATTTTCAATACTTTCATCTGGAAGAAATCGAACAGTCGGCTCTTGCAATTGTACCTACTCCTTATATATGTTTCATTCTCAACAACTTAAATCCAGGCTGTTCAGCAAACTCCCAATAATGCATGACCAGAATATGAAACTAGCATACTTATACCTCCTCAGCACCTATCTTAAGAAACACTTCATATGTCTCTCGTAGGTCCACTGGTATAAATAGGACCATGCCCTTCCTAGCCCTTGATAAGAGTACTCGATATATGTTCTTAACAATTGTCGGGAAATCCTCGTACTTATTATTATACTTCCGAGATACTCTGTCCTCTATTACCCATCTGCCATTATTAACATAATAATCTCCGCCAAAGCATACTAACGGAAAGTCTAGCTCCAAGCCTTGGCAAACGAATTCAGTGGCGCCTTGCTTCCATGTTTTACTGTCATGAAGAAACCATCTGCCGGCATCAGTGTCTTTCATGTAACTTTTATAAGTGGGCGTCTTGGTGACAGATTGAACTAGATTATCTTCGACTTTGGAAGAGACTAACATCCCATACATCATGTCAGGGTAATCCACTAATTTTTGTTCGATGAAATATTTACTTGCTTCGAAGTTGCGTGACACTCTCAGAATATAGCCCTTTTTTTTCATTTTTAATAACTCGTTTTTTGCAGAATCGAGATCGAGATCTAATAAAGACTCGAGCAACTTACTGGTATCAATAAAGTTGCTTCTAATACTTGTGTCTAAAAACAAGTCATCGGACTCATGGACACGAAGTCCATTAAATGTTTCTGAATATTTAGGTGGTACAAGGAGCTGCCAAGTTGGATATTGGGTTAGTGCCTGCTTCCAAAGCGACATTCCCTTCTCTTCGCCTGTATGAATAGCTTGACCATCACCAATAAAGCAAATAATCGTTACATGCCCATGTTTTGCATATATTTTTTCTCCAACTTGGAGTAATCCCTCTGGCTCACTTAGTGGGCCTTTCATTTTCGCTGCATCCCAAGCCCGCTGTGCTTCGTCAAAGAAAATGCAATGAAACGGGGGAACCTTATTAGAATCTAAGTACTCTCTTTTGTATGCATACACACCTCGAATATAGGACCTACCATCGGCTGCATTAAACTCAACATCTTCAAGTTGGGTCTGCAGAACATTCACAAGCGGACCATTACCTGATAGATAAATGGATGCAACCGGATTTTTATTATGCTTAAATTGATATGCGTTATAGTCATACAACGTTTTTAACGCAACAAGGGTTTTTCCCGCTCCAGGTACACCTGAAACAAAGATAATCTGTTTTCTCTTTTCTATCGTCTCATTCGAATGGATTCTTTTCTTTATAAAGCTAACTGTCTTGCTAATGGCGCCTTCTTCAATGTTCTTAATACAGGGCAGAGCCCCGTATTTAAATAAGTCTAATGTAGCCTTTGTAATGGAAGGTAGCGGTTGATAAGACGATTGGATCCATTCTGTTACGTCTTCATTATTTTGAAAAGATTCACCGTTCAAATGTAAATCCTCTATAAATCTACTTTTAACAAGTATGCTTATACCTAGGAGTTGTTCAGGTTTAAACACTGCTTGAGTAAGTACTAAATGCCCTTCTACTTTGACATTCTTCTTATATGTTACATGGTGAAACTTCAATAAATCCTCTCTATAACCAATAGTTTGCTCTACGTCTTCGATTAAAACTTTGTCTTTACTCTTAAATTCCAGAACTATCACACGTTCCTTTAACATAAGAAGAACATCTGGTCTTCTCCCCTTTTCAAGGGGGAGTATATATTCAAAAACTACATATAAGTCTTTATATTTATTCAAATGAAGATGGAAGGCATCGTGCAAAAAAATGTATGTATCTCGCCATGAGTTTTCATGTGATGTATTCACAGTCAACTGAAAGCTACTTAAAAAATCAGTTAAACAAGATACTAATTCTTCTTTATCAAGATTTAATAACTCTTGAATTGTACCTTTCCAACCACAATTCTCATTCAGAGCCCCCACCTCTTAAAAGAGACTTTATTTGCTTAGGATATCAATTGTGGGGATGTCCGCTGGAGCCCACTT
This sequence comes from Paenibacillus sp. CCS19, assembly GCF_033239625.1. Lineage (NCBI taxonomy): Bacteria > Bacillati > Bacillota > Bacilli > Caryophanales > Paenibacillaceae > Paenibacillus > Paenibacillus sp. CCS19. The sequence goes on along the minus strand of NZ_BTCK01000026.1, from coordinate 27,891 downwards.
AAGATTTCTAATGTCGTTAGGTGCTATCCATTCAAGTTTCTCATGTTCAGCTGCTATTGGAACACCTGCTACAATTTTAGCTTTATACGTTATTAACCTGACCTTTACATTTGGATACTCGTGCACAATGTCAGCGATGAGCTCACCGACTTCTATATCACACAATAATTCTTCTTTTATCTCCCTTACTAATGCTGATTGATGATCTTCACCTTGCCCAATTTTTCCACCAGGGAATTCCCAGTAACCAGGTAAGGACATCTCCATTGACCGAAGTGCGCCAAGAATTTCATTGCAATCATTAAATATTACTGCTCCTACAACATCAACTTGCTTCATAATATAGTCCTTTCTATAAAAACAGATTCTCTTATCTATTGATGTTTCTCAACCGTTCTATCACAGGAACAACAGCCGGAAGCAACTCTAAATTATCAATATCGTCAGGCTTCACCCACTGAAGCGATTCATGTTCAACCATAACAGGATTACCTTCTACACGCCTTATCATGTATGTCATTAATCTAATTATTTGTTTGCCATTGTTATAGACACTATCACAGAAGAATTTCTGTACTCTGACCGTAATATCGAGCTTTTCTTTTAACTCACGTCTCAAACATCTCTCAGGGGCTTCATTATTCTTTATCTGCCCGCCAGGTAATTCCCATTTCCCTAGGTCTCCATCATTGCTCTTACATTGTGTAATTAACACCTCACCATTTTCGATTAGAATTCCTGCAGTAACCGTAATCACATCAGCTGCATGATGAACCTCACGATGACAATTAGGACAAAGCGCTTTTGCATTTTCAACGGTATCCTCTCCGCCTTCAGCAAGCGGAATAATATGATGAACTTCAAGGTAAGGTGACAAATCACTTGCCCGAATAAAAGGTGCCGGTTTCCGGCACTTCTCACATACTCCTTTTGCACGTAACAATACTTCTACGATCACATCCGAATTCCTAATAAATTGGTTCGATGTCACTGTCAACTTTGCTGGAATTTTATCTGCTTCATGCAATCTCTTTTTCCGTTCAGCATTTGTATACTTTTTTGAAACACGTACTTGCTTCTCAATTTCTAAGTCATACTCTCTTACAGTCAGTATTTTACTTGTTTGTAGTGAGTTTACTTTTTTTAAGATGAACCAACGTGAACTATCTGAAGGATCAAAATTATCGCTTTCATACTTAAATATACCTTTGAGTGTTAGACGGGTATCTTGTTTTTCAAATACATAAATCGGTGTATTTGTTTTTACTGAATTAATAATAGCAGCATTATATTTATAAGACGGATTAAAGTTCCCTTTAAGACTATACATGTAGTACTTCAGAAGCTCGTTAGTTTCTATCCATTTATTTGGATACTTTCCCTCTTCAAATGTAGCCTTTACAAATATAGCTTGGTAATTAGGTTCGTCACCAATTAAATAGATACCTGATTGCGTATCGTATGTTTGAGAGAATATCGAAATATCCCAGGAGGAGTACTCTTTACCTAGAACAAAATCGTCGATGACTGTAACATCGTCTATATATTGAGCAAATTTCTGTACAAACTCAGGGTATAAATCTTCATATGTTTTTAGGCCAAGCTCCTTAAACCGGTCATATAATGCCCTCTTTTGATCTCCTGGTGGAGGGACAACCTCGAATCGTTGAAGATATCGTTTCAAATCTCCAACTTTCTTTATTCTATGTACAATCGTTTTTGAACGAGTTACTTTATTTTTAAATTCATCCTCTAGGTTTGGATGCAACAATGCTGGATCTTCAACTTCGTCTACTACGAAATTAATTGCATCATCGATGATCATGATTACACCTCGGCTTATCATTAGGTCCATTGCCCTATATTACTTCTCTAATCAGGGGTGGATTTCCTCTAATATGTAGAATAGCGTCGACAGAATATGAATTATTAGACAAATTTTAATATCCACGTATCTAAACTATAGATAGCGGTCTAATCGTTCTATTTCAATCGTAATATTATTAAAGATGAATATATATTATATCCTCGATACCTATGCATGATAGGTAGTCCTCGTGAGAGGATCTACATGCATTGAAAGGCCTTACACAAAAGTGTAAGGCCTTCTTTATTCCAATATAGCAATGGAGGAAAACCAATGAACACTTTTCCATCTGCAGAAATCAAACACCTTATTTCAGAATCCTTGAGAGAAAAACAGGACAGCTACATAATTCAAGAGTTGTTTCAACAGTTCCCGACAACAACAGAACTATTGGAAGCAAACGAGCAGCAATTAACCATGATTAGGGGAATCGGATTAGGTAAGGCTCGTCAAATTCTGGCTCTACTTCAACTGACTAAGACCTTGACCATTCCCTCGTTTGACCTTGTTGCAATTCATCGACCAAAAGACGTATTCGATCTGCTCGCTCCCGACTTAAGATATTCTCCCAAAGAGCATTTCATTTGTCTATTTTTGAATACAAAGAATCGTGTGATCTATAAAGAAACCATCTCGATCGGCTCACTGAACGCTGCTATAGTACATCCGCGGGAAGTTTTCCGATCTGCTATTAAACGTTGCAGTGCTTCCCTCATATGCGCGCATAATCACCCGAGCGGTGACTCGACGCCTTCCACAGAAGACATTAATTTAACTAAACGACTTGTACAGGCTGGAGAAATCATTGGCATTGAAGTACTCGATCATATAATTATTGGCGGCAATCAATTTTATAGTTTGAAGGAACACGGTCATCTTCATTAAAGTCTATAGCCATGCTTTAACTACAACGGTGGAATCTGCCCGTTCCTTGTCCTCCACGTTCTGAAAATTTCATATGGAGCCACGTTAAAAAATCGATATGCGCATCAACTGTTTGATTGGATCACTTAAAGGTTTCCTAAATAATTCTTGAAATAAATGGAACGCAGAAGTATGATTAGAATGCTAGTAGTTAGAATACGCAGATTGATGCAATGTATAAGTTTCCTTGGCAACATGAGTTGTTACTCAGATCTGCAACAGCCCCAAGTGACTGACCACTTGGATTCGACTGTATAAATAATTATTGTTTGCATGACGTTTACCCAATGAAGATGGAAAGAAGCCTATAGGGATGCTCCTTATTTCCTGTAGATTCATTCTTGTTTCTTCTAGTGGTAACCGTCTTTTTATTTGTCAAAAAAGGGGGATCGAATATTAAGCCATAAATTTCGAAGTCAATATTCACCATGTAAACACTACTATCTCGTCCATTTCATATTAAAGCATATTCTACCAAAAGGATGAACTAAAGGATAATCATATAGAATATTCTCTAGTTTCATTCAAATGCAAGGATATGAAGTTGGGTTTGTAATGAAGAATATCATTGAGGAATTCTTTCGAAATTATAAATGGTTTATTGATGGCATTCATACCACCAATGATGGAGGAATATTTCAATGAAACACCCATTATCATTCTTAAGTGAAGCAATCAAAAAAACAGCCATAACAGCGTTTAATGCGATTGAAAGTGTGCAAACAGCCCCAATAAGAGCGGGCCATGCGTTTTTGGGATCTGACCCTGTTTTGGAAAAAGGAGATCATATCATGGTCTACTGTGGGTATATGCACCATGGACTTTACATTGGTAATAACATGGTCATTCATTATACCAAGCCCAGTGGAAAAGGGAGAATTCAAATTGATTCATTAGAAACATTCAAAAATGGCAAGTCTATCGAAAAGCGCCAATCTAATTTGAGACGTAGCCGTGATGCAGCAGTAAGCAGAGCTTACAGTAGATTGGGTGAAGCTGAATACAATTTAATATTCAAAAATTGCGAACACTTTGTAAATTGGTGTAGAAATGGATGAAATATTGCGGTAGCATTTGACAGCACTTATTAATACCGTCTTATCATGCATTAAATTAGGAAGGAGGCCTAGAACCTCCTTCTATTTGTTCATCTAGGATATTGTGCTTCAAAGTATTCGCACATCATACCGTCCAAATTCGAAAGTCTACTAATTCCCCATCCTGAAGGTAGACATACCGGATTGATACCAAGATCCCTTAATTTATTAAGTCTACTGCTAAATCGGTCCATAATCTGCTTTAGGTTTTGTTTCCCGCTCGAAAACTCCGGCTGTTCTGCAAACCGTAATTTTGCCAACCATACGCTGCCGCATTCATTGATTAAATCAAGGAGCTGATTTAGACTCATTCTTTTTTTCTCACTCTTTACCTTATCATTGATAATCTCTTTTGCCTTATTAAGTGTATAATAGTCCCCTTTCCCCACAATCAATTCATAAAAGTACCACAATCGCTTTCTACACTGTTCTACAGAAAGCACATCACGAACTTTCTCATTACAATCCTTGCATTGAACTTCATACCTCAAAATCCCTCGAGTTACGCTGTAATCCTTATATGATTTCTTCGCCTTCTTTTCCTTCTCTTGAAGTGTCCTGTACCTATCATACCAATGCGCTGTTACGGTTGTAGAATTAAGATACAGATTTGTATCCGACTCGAAATATCTTCTTGTAACATCATCGTGTAACATATAAGGCGGGATATTACCACTCTTGTACAGAAACAGCAATTTTGGAATTAATGCTTCCCCTACATTTAAATCAACGGTGTATTCGACTCGTTTTGCTATCCACTCAAAGAAGCTTGGTACGTTAAGTCCAATGCTATCTCGTAAAATGTAGTCGAACTTCATGCTAACCTCACCAAATTCGCTGATGCGAGTCAATCCATAATAATTTGAACCATCGATTTCATTAAGCAGCTCCGGGCGCATTCGCACTTCTATCGCATGATAATTCCATAACCGACGTAAACGTATTTCTTGAATACCATATTCAGATAGTCCATTCGTTACATATACGGACTTATCATACTTGTCTCTCCTTAGCCCGTGCCGAGTACCTTTAAAATAGGACCACAATTTCTCAAACGTATCATGGTACTCCGCACCTGTCATCTCATAAACTACATACATCTTATCAACTGTCATACGAGCACCATCACCTCACTCGCTACCCCACCACAGAGATCTGAACAAAAAGATTAACTGCCGGAGGGGGTATATTATTTAAGTGTCAAAGTGATGTACTCTGGACAATAAAAAAGTACATGAGCAGCCAATACGCTCATGTACTTCATTGTTTATTATTATCATCAATTCTCTTTATGTGACAGGAATTCATGGAGCCTTAGTTTATTTATCATAAATACCCTCTGTTTTAATGGAGGGGTTTTACGGTCTGCACGTTTAATTTTAGTTTTTGGTCTAATTTCGTTGCTTTCGAAAACACCTGCTTCAATCAGGTAGTCATCTAACTCTTTTTCATTCAGTTTCAACTTTATCTCATTATGATTGAAAAAAGCACGAATCCAACTCCATGTTTTGGAGTAGACAAGATAGTAGTACTCATTATCTTCCCATCCCCATTCACTATTTTCAACGGAAGGATCTTCTGGAAAAGCAAGCATTGTAATCTCAGATATATACTTACTCTGAGCTGTTAAGAAATTGATGGCATCAATATCTTCTTTTCGATTCGTATCATTCTCAAGTTCATTATTGTATTTTCTTAATTGTAACATTCTTTGATCGTATTTAAATGCTGAAATATGCTCCAGTGCATCATCGTCTTCCAACCACGCATCATCATAAAATACCTTCTTTTGGTTTTCCTTTAGAATGCGTGTAGACAACTTTATTGCAATTCTTAAGTATCTATACAAATCAGACTTGTAAACCAGGTAGTCACGATCAAAAAATGATATATTGTTCAACCAATTACCTTTTTCAATTGCCTCGTCATTCAGATTAAGAAGGATGCGTTTATACTTATCTTCTTCTATCTGTGAATAGAGTTCTAACGCAATCCCTGCTTCATGTAATTTCTCATCGTCATCATAGTATAAAGTATGCGTAGGGAGAACAAAGAAATTACAGATCTTATTCTCTGTTTCTTTGTTTTCAGATTGAAGTACAAGATAACACTCTTCATCAAAGTACAGATTTTCCTTTTGTAGTACCCTGTTAATTTTTGTTCTTATTCTATTCATCTCATGATCAAATACTGATCCTTTCACTCTTTCCGAAAACTTCTCAATAAAATCCTCCGAGAGATATTTCTCCACGTTATGCCACCCTTTTTCTTTTCTACGATTACTTCATTTCGTATTCTTGCGAGATACAATATAACGAATAATAAATGATTCAGAATCAAACAAAAGTGTAATATTCAAATCTACTGTAACGGGATGGTGAGCTAAATAAGGCACAAATCAAATAATTATTATACTCAGTCTACCATAATACGAATCCTCACTTAAAGCTTTGGGAATGTGGGAACGTGGGAATGTGGGAAAAACACCATTACACATGCAATCAAAATCGTATTAAGGATAATATCAAGTATATATTATTGCTTTGAATACATTGAAAGGATGTGGTGTAGATGTTCGCAAATTACGACGATGTGATACCACTTTCTGACATGATGGAGATACTTGCAATTGGTCGGAATAAAGCATACGAATTGCTTCATTCTGGTCAAATAAATCAATCAAAATCGGCAAAGCATATCGGATTCCAAAAAGTTGTATCGAAGAATATGTACTATCAAATGTAAAGTAGATTTACCAACCATTCTAGTGGACAGGGGCAACTATGCTCCTGTCTTTTTCATATTCCAAAACCGTACTGGAGGTCGAGTCAAATGAAAGGCAGCTTGCAAAAACGCAATAAATTCTGGTACATCATTGTTGAAACAAAGGACGAGTCTGGGAAGCGGAAGCAGAAGTGGATTAATACCAAGTGCGAGAAGAAATCGGATGCCGAGAAGTTTCTGAGAGAAACATTGACGAAGATGGACAATAATAGCTTCGTTCTTCCGCAACGGAAGCTTACATTCACCGACTTTATACTCGACTGGCTTCATAACGTAATTAAAAGCAAAGTCGAAGAAACCACATGGGAAGGCTACGAGATGATCGTAATCAAACACATCGTCCCTTATTTCAAAAACCGAAACGATATACTGTTGCAAGAACTACAACCGATACATCTGCAAAAATATTATGAGACCAAACAACAAGTCGATCAGGCCACAGAGAAAAAAGGATTGTCCGCTAAAACATTGCGGAGACATCACGCTAATATTAAGAGTGCATTGGATTTCGCAGTACGAATGAACTTGATTCCGTTTAACCCAGCCGATCGAATCCTGCTCCCAAAGGAAGAGAAGTACTATGCCAGTTACTACTCTGTCGAACAGCTTGAACAGCTTTTTGCAGTTTGTCTAGGCACACCGATTGAGTCGGCAGTATATATCGCCGCGCATTATGGCTTGAGACGTTCCGAAGTGCTGGGCTTGAAATGGGATTGCATTGATTTCGAGGAAAAGACGATCTCGATTAAAGAAGTTCGCGTGAAATACGGCAAAGATGTTGTTGTGAAGAAGCCAAAAAGCGAAAGCAGCCAGCGTATTTTGCCTTTGATGGAAAACATCGAGGATTATTTAAAGCTGCTCCAGAAGCAGCAGAAGAAAAGCAAACTGTTGTACGGCAAAGATTATGTCGATAGCGGTCTTGTTTGCTCCTGGCCTGACGGTAGCCCAATTAAAACGGAATACTTGAATCACAAGTTCAAAGCCATACTCGCGAAGAACGGATTGCCGCATATTCGATTTCACGACCTCAGGCATTCAACCGCAAGCTACCTCGTCAAACATGGTATTGGACTAAAAGAAGTTCAAGTATGGTTGGGGCATTCCACATTCAACATTACGGCAAACACCTACGCTCACATAGACATCGAAACGAAGAAGGATACGGCACAAAAAATTAATGATCTATTTTCAAAAAGAGCAAAGGAAGTGTAACAATGAAGTATGCTGTGTGGCGGGCATTAAACAATGAAGGAGTAACATCAATACTGCTAGAGATTGCAAGAACCCATGTAAAGCTTGCTTTGGAGTATAGCGGTAAAAACATATTACCAGATCGCAAAGAGGTCATTAAAGCCGAAATCCTGCGTCTGAGAGGGGAGCGTGATAGAATCCTCGAACGCATCATCTAATACTTCTATTGTTCTTGATAAAGCCAGTACGAACATGATGCCGAGCGTATCGAAAACCCCGAAAGAAGACAAAAAAAGAGCGCCGTTAGCAAAATGTTAGCAAGCCCGCTCCATAAACGAAAAAAAGCTCCAGCTCACATGAGCTGAAACCCTTGATTTCCTTGATAAAAGTGGTGCCGAGGACGGGGGTCGAACCCGTACGGTGGTCACCCACCGCAGGATTTTAAGTCCTGTGCGTCTGCCAATTCCGCCACCCCGGCACAATTCGATGAAAGATCTGGTGGGCCCTACAGGACTCGAACCTGTGACCAATCGGTTATGAGCCGACCGCTCTAACCAACTGAGCTAAAGGCCCTGATAACATCCACCATCGCTGCTGTAAAGCTACCAGCAACAAATATCTCGAACGGAGACAAAAATTAATATACTATATTTTGCCGATCTAAGTCAACTGTTTTTTGAAATATTTGCGATTTATCATGGTAAATATCGTACGCCGTATCTGCCTTTACGCGAACGGAACACTTCTACCTCAGACGGGCTGTCATAGCCATAGATCCACCAATCATTCTCCATTCGCCGCACTAAGCAGCCGGCTTGAAACTTAGTTTCGTACAGACGTCCCCAATAAATCCATTTCATCCGTATCGCCTCCACATTATGTGTAACCTAGAAGTTGTTCTTAATGTACCCAAAAAAATAACCCGCAATCGCATGGTCGCGATTGCGGGTTATTCCTTACCTTGCTACAGCAGCATCTGATGATGTTACTTCAGTCGACTCCGTCGCCTCAGATGATTCCGTCGACGTCGCTTCACCTGCAGCTTCCGCGAGCGGCTTCACATCGATCGCACCGCCGCCTCCATCGCCGCCGTTCGGGTTCGTCTTGAGCTTCTCAAGCACCGCGTTGCCCTTCGTCTCCCATTCCGCGAGCGCTTCCTTCGCCGTCTTGTTGCCTTTGACGACGTCGTTGAACGCATCGTTGCCGGCATTCGTCGCTTCCCAGATGCCTGGCTTCTCGCGGTACAGTTTATCCGTATCCGTCGTGGAAGGCGGAATAGGCTTCAGGGAATAGAACGCTGCAATATTGAACGGCGTCGCGCTTTCAGACGCCTTAATGAACGATTTGCGGGACGACAGCTCGTATTGGCTTCTCGACTTCAGCTTCGCAAGCTCAGGGCTGTTCGTGAACTTGATGAACTCCCAAGCGTCATCCGGATTCTGCGCTTTCGCATTGATGCCCATCAGCTGGCTGTAATAAATATTGCCGCCGATGCCTGCTGCCTGCTGATGCTGCGGCACCGTTACAACGTCCCAATCCACTGGTGTGAAGTCTTTGATCTTAGCCGCATTATCCTTCGCAAGCGTAAGTTCATTCACATAGCTGAAATCGGAGATTGTCATCGCTACTCGGCCGCTCAGGAACCAGTCGTTATCGACTGGATTGTAGATGCCGGCATCGCCGCCCTCTTTGCCTTCATTCATCTTCTGGACGTCTTCGGAATCAGGAATAATATCATCTTTATAAAGGCCTGCTACGACCGTAAGGGCATCTACCCAGCCTTGCGTATTCACAAGCATCTTCTCGCCCTTGTCATCCCATGTCTTGAGCTGCAGCGTACTTGCATAGTTCTGAACGTCATAGATGCCGTTGCTGCCCGGCCAGCGGTTGAACGACAAGCCGTACTTGCGGTCCTTGCCTTCGCCCTTGGAGACGCGGCGAGCCAAGTCTACGATGTCCGGCCAGAACATACCGTCTGTCGGAACCGAAACGCCTGCTTCTTGGAACAGCTTCTTATTATAGAACAGTGCGGAGGAACTGAACGTTGGCGTCAGCGCATACAGGTTGTTGTCGCCCACTTGCTTGATGCCGTCCAATACGGTTGGCACATAGTCTGAGAGATCGAATTTATCTTGTGCGATCAGCGGGTCCAGCTGCTGCATCAGATTGTCCTGGACCAACCGTTTCAGCTGCGTATAGTCGACAACGACGACGTCAACGGGGTTCTGACCCGTCAACATCTTCTTCAGCTCTTCATACGTGTCCGGCTGCTTCTGCGGATTGTTCGGATCGTACGTCTGGAAACGTTGATCGTCATTGTTGATTGCGCCAACGATCTCAATCTCGATATTCTGATGCGTGAACTCGAACGTATCCGTGTACTGCTGACGGAACCAAGGCTCATTGTCCTTGCCGCCGTACAGCGTGCCGATACGCAGCACCCGCTTCTCCGCCGAGTTGTCCTTCTCTCCCTTGCTGCATGCTGCCATTAACGGTACGAGCATCGTCAGTGCGACCGTCGTCGCAGCTGCTCGTTTCATCCAAAGTTTCTTCTCCATGTTTGCTACCCCTCCAATTTTCTAGGCGGCGTGATGACGATGCGTTCGCCGTCAAACTCGATCGATGCCTTATCCTTAATGTTCAGCGCGGTCAAATATTCCTTCGGAATTTGTAACCGGCCGACGCGGTCAACGACCACGTATTCCTCATGAACCTGCTTCAGTCCGGCGGCGCCGGCCGCGATTTCTTCATCCAGGTTCGGATTGCGCTTAATGAACTCTGTACTCGTCAAGCCGTCTCGGATTGCGACAACACGGTCCACCTTGCTCGCCAGCGACAAGTCATGGGTAACGATAACGATCGTAACTCCAAGCTCGCGATTCATCCGGCGAAAAATATCCATGATCATATCGCTCGTACGCGTATCGACCGATCCTGTCGGCTCATCCGCGAGCAGCATCTTCGGCCGGTTCGACAGCGCGATGGCGAGCGCTACGCGCTGCTGCTCGCCGCCGGATAACTGATGGAGCTTATTATGCATGCGCTCCTTCAGCCCAACCCACTCGAGCAGCTGCTTCGCATAGGCGCGATCTGCGCGGCCCGTAAGCATCATCGGCATCTCGACATTCTCGAGCGCCGATAAGTACGGCAGCAGGTTCCGCGCATTGTTCTGCCAGATGAACCCGACGGTATCGCGCTTATATTCGACGATTTGCTCTTCCGTAATCTTGAGCAAATCCCACTGCCCGACCTTGACGGAACCGGCCGATGGCCGGTCCAGTCCGCCGAGAATGTTCAACAGCGTTGATTTGCCGCTGCCGCTGTTGCCGATGATGGCCATCATCTCGCCATCTTCAACCCGCAGGTTCAAGCCTTGGAGGGCGACAACCTCGAGATCGTCTGATTTGTAGATTTTCACTAGCCCTTCGCACTCGATCATCGTCTACCGCTCCTCTCCCATTTTGACTGCCTGATGAACGCGCAGCCTGCGGATGTGAAGCAGCAGCAGCATAGCGCCAAGCACCATCATGACGGATACGACCATGTACAGCTGATTCGTATCTTGTGAATCGAATACGACTCGGAACGGCGGTACCGAGTTCTCGACATTGTCCGTCGTCTGCAGGAACGGCAGGAACAGCAAGCTTGCGATTTTGCCAATGAGGATACCAAGTCCGATCGACAACCCTGCCGTAAATACCTGTTCGAGCAGGAGCATGCCGGTCAATTGTCTGCGCGACAGCCCCATCGCCCGAAGCACGCCGAACTGAACGACGCGTCCCGAGAGATTGAAGAACCAATACAACACGTAGCCCGTCAGCGAGACGATAATCGAGACGAGGAAGCCGAGACTCAAGATGCCGAACACACCGCCGCGCGTCGGATGCTTCGACTGCGTGAGAAGCTCTGTCCGTGCATCTGTAACCGATGCTAGTTCCACACCTTGCTTCTGCAGCTCTGTCATCACCGGACCAACCAAAGCGCCCGGCTTCATCTTCAGCCATACATCGTAAGGAATAATCGGCACTTGATCGTAGATGTAATCCAGGTTCGCAATAATGAAAGGCGACTTATCCGGATACTGCGTCGGCCAGTATGGCACGATGCCTGCGACCGCAAACTCAATGACGCCGTCCGTCAAACCAACAGAAACGGTATCGCCAAGCTTCAACTGATATTTGTCTGCCACCGACTTCGGAATAATGGCCGCCTGCTCGAACAAACCTAAATTCCGCAAGTAGTAGAATGGATGAACCGGGAACAGATCATCGCCGAACCATGCCACCTTCGAGAAATCGACGTTGTCGATCCCCATCAAGGTTCCTTGCCCGATCGAACGGTCTGCAACCCTTACGCTTCCTTTGGTCTGCAGCACACGTGCTGCAGCCTCTACGCCGTCCATTTCTTTGAACAGCTGGAACGGCGGCTCCGAATAATTGATCCGCGTCGGCGTGTTACCCCCGCCGGATTGTCCGCCGCCTCCGCCTTGACCTCCACCGCTGCCGCCTTGACCGCCGCCTTGACCGCCGCCTTCGCCGCCTTGACCTCCACCGCCGTTATTGCTGTTGTCGGTGATGCTGACTTCGGCTGTACCCTCCCAGACCGTCTGCATAATAACGTCTGTTCCGTATTTGTACTGCGTGCGTTCGGTCGAGTTGAGATCAATCGTACGTGCCGCAGATGCGTTATACACACCAAGTCCGAGTGTCAATATGAGCAAAATCATAAGCGGATAATAGCCTTTGGACGAACGTGACAGCTGCACGAGCGTCAGATAGAGCGGCACCGGCAGCAGCTTGCGGCCGAGCCAGTTGAACAATCTTAGCAGCCAAGGGAATATGCGCAGGAAGAATAGTCCCAATGCGAATATGGCAATGGCGGGTACGAAGAACAGAAACGGCTGTACGTTCAGCTGGTCTGTCGTCATACCGGTCTTGAACGAAATCATTTGCCGCTCATTGAACAAGTACCAGCCATACCCCGCAACGCCGAGCAGCGCTACATCCAAGAACCAGCGCTGCCATACCGGCCTGCGATCGGAACGTGCCATCTGCTGCTTATAAACGACGATGGACATCCGTGCATAGCTGATGGCTGGAATGACGGTCGCGAGAATCGCGAGCACGACTGCCGCACCACCGGCAATGATGGCATCCATCGTGAAGCCGACCGGGATCGACTTACGGTCGACGAAGGTCAGGAAGCCGTTCGCCGAGCCTATGCTCTTCGCCATGAACCAGCCTAAGAACGGGCCGATAGCAAGCGCCAGCACACCTAGCAACAATCCTTCGAGCAAATAAATAAGAATGATCTGCTTCGTCTTCGCACCGCGGCTGCGAAGGACGCTAATATCGGAGCGCTGCTTATCGAGCGATTGCCTAGCGTTCATCGCGATGAAGAAGAATACCATCGCAATCATCGGCGCCGCCAGCGTGAACAGCAGCGTTTGCAGCTGGATGCTCTGCTTGCGGAACTCCGAGAGCGTCGATGCGAATGAGATCTCGATCTTCGTATCCTTCATATGCTGATACAAGTCGATGTTCATTCGCTCCAGCGTCTTGCTGAGCGGCGACAGCTGGCTTGTTGCAATCTCTCTTAGATCAAAAGCATAGTACCAGTTGGCCGTATGCAGCGGGATATGCTGCTGCCCCATCAGCCCATCGACCATCGTCTTATCGCCGACAAGAAGACCGCTTACCAGACCTTCAATGCCTTGGTACCAATACGGATCGGTATCCGACTTCGGCTTGAATGCACCGACGATCTTCACCTTCAGCGTTAGATCGAGACCGCCGTAGACGGGATATTCGAACTCATCATCGATATGAACATCGTTGCGGAACATGGCTTCCTCCAGCATGACGGCTTCAATGACGCCGTCGCCGCTGTTGTTGGCCGAATCAACGAACCATCTGCCTTGCGTCAGATCCACCTTGTCTTCCAAACCTGACATCGTCATCAGCGCCAATTGGCGTACACGGCTCGGATCGACCTTCGTAATATCGACAGGCACAACCTCGCTGCTGCGAATGGAATAAGTGCGAACATCGGTTGAAACCGGGAATCCGACTTTCTTTGGTACATCCTCATGAATATATCGGTCTACGTCAGTGAGCGCCGATAGATCCGTCTGCGTTCCCGCTGCTGCTTGATTGCGAATGAGCAGCGAACCTGCTGGCAGACCGGCGCTCTTCTCTTGCAGCGATTGCGCGACAACGCGCTTCAGCGCCCCATCGGCGTACATCGGAATGCTCGTCGTGAACGCGACCGCAATGATCAGTCCGGCGAACGTGCTGAGCGTCAGCCAGCGAGTGTTCCACATTTTGCGATACAGAAACCGAAACAACGGGATCCCCATAGCTTATCGACCTACGACTTTCTGTCCCGGTGTCAATCCTTTCAGGATTTCCGCTTCGGTAGAAGTTTGTTGGCCGACCTCGACGTCAACCTCGCGTTTGGATCCGTCTGCCTCGACAACCTGCACATATTGGCGGGCGCCGATGCTGCGCAGCGCGGACAGCGGGATGACGACAGCGTTCTCCTTGCGATTCACTATAATGTTAAGCGACAGCGGCGTTCCCCTCTGCAGCCCTTTAGGCATCTTCGACAGTTGAACGATTAGAAAATCTTCCGGACGCTCCGGCTTCTGCTGGCCGCCTTGGCCATTCTGCCCGTTGTCATCCGTCGAGGCCGGAAGCGGCAGCTGCTTGACGACGCCCTTCACTTGACCGATGCCGTTAATGTCGGCAAGGACCTCCATGCCGAGCGACACTTTCGCGAGCTGATCCTTGGTCAGCTTCGCGGCAGCTGTCAGCTGAGCTGTATCCGCCACGATTGCGATTGCCTGATAGGCCTTGATCTCGTCGCCCTTCTGGACGTTCAACGAGACGATTTTGCCAGTGAAAGGAGCCGTAAGCACCGCCTTATCAATCTCTTCCTGCAAATCCGTCAGCGCTTGACGCCCTTCCTCAAACGTAATGACCGCCTCTTCGAAATCGACCGGATCCATCTCATCCTTCGTTCGCAGCGTCTCTTTCATCTTCGATTCTTGTCGGCGGAAGTCGAGCTTCTTCGTTCGCAGCTGCTTCTGAAGATCGTCCACATCCAGCTCAGCGATCGGATCGCCAGCCTTCACATCTTGACCGATCTTCACGTACAACTCCTTCAGCCTCTTCTCATTGAGCGTGAAGTACAACGTCTCCTCCTGCATCGAAATAACCTTGCCGACGGACGAGACTTTCGTCTCGAGCGTTGCCGTCGACACTTCATATTCCGGCTTCTTCGATATCGTAGGCGGCGTAATTGCCGGCAGCTGTTCTTCCTCCTGTTCCTTCGGCAGCAACCCGCAGCCTCCCGCCGTTAATAGGGATAAGCTGAGCACGACTGCCGCGCTCCGCTTAAATAAACTTTCCATCCACCATTTCGTAAACATGGTCGGCAACCTCCAAAATTGTAGGATCATGCGTTGTCATGCATATAGTTACTTGTTCTGTTGCGATAATTGTTTGGAAAACTGCCATGATTTGCGCGGACATCTGTGAATCAAGCTCCGCTGTCGGCTCATCGGCGAGCAGCAGCTTCGGTCGATGCGCAATTGCTTTGGCGATCGCAACCCGCTGCTGTTCGCCGCCGGATAGCTCGAACGGACGATGATGCATCCGCTTCTCCAATCCGACGAGCCGCAAGCAATGAGCTACCCGTTCCTTCCATTCTCTCTTCGGCACGCCGGCCATACGAAGCGACAGCTCTACATTCTCCCAAGCGGACAGAAGCGGCATTAACGCATAGGCTTGGAAAATAAAGCCGATCTCCATCCTTCGAACCTTCGTCCTGTCATTGTCGCCAAGTTCGTGAAATGGCCTGCCATCGAACCAGATCTCGCCTTTGCTCGGCTGGTCTAACCCCCCTAGCATATTCAGCAGCGTTGTCTTGCCAGAGCCCGAGCGGCCTCTAAGCATGACTAACTGACTTGGAAGCACCTGCATGGTAATGCCCTTCAGAACATGAAGCGGCTGACCGCCTACGCTGAACGTTCGTTCAACGCCGCTGACCGTCATGATGGGTTCAGTCGATACGACTCTTCTGTTCTTCGGGACGGCTGCGAGCTCGCCCGTTGCCTCCTGCTCCACGAGGCTGTCAGACGAAACGGCGATTTCATGCTGCGCTAATTCGCCTTCGGACGTCTCTTGCGGAGTGGAATTGTTCTTCGCTTGTTTCGTTTTTGATTTCGATTTCCATGTGGTCAATAAACCCATAGAGGGGTGGTCACCTCCGCCTATCCTTTTTTCATTTTTCTCATTTATCCTATAGACGGAAGCATTGGAAGAAAAGTTACGCTGGATTACGATAATTTTCCTAAAAAAGTTCTACATCTCTAGACGGCAGTGAAACAGAGGCGTGTGTAGGCCTTGCATGCTGTGAATTGCTTGTCTTTATGGGGCTAAGCTATCGTATTCGAGCGAAAAAAAAGAAATCAACGTTGCTGGGCAACTTGATTTCTTGTGAGGTTTGGCAAGAGAAATATGAAGAGATCTTAATCTACATTCTATAAGTTAATAACGATTTACTTCACTTTAAAGTGCGAGACGGCGCTCGTCAGCTCGCTTACGATTTCTTGAAGCTGCTTGGCCGATTCCGCCATGCTGCCCATGAGCGCAAGTTGTTCTTCGGTTGCTGCTGCAACCGATTGGATTTTGCCCAGATTATCTGCTGCTGCATGCTTCGACATCTCCATCGATGCGCTCACCTGCTCCGCGCTTGCCGACATTTGCTCGGCGATTGCGGAGTTTTCCTGCAGCTGTTCGGATACTCGCTCGATTGCACTCGCGATTCGCATGAATTGATCATCGAGCACTTCAATCGTCTTGCTGCTCTTCTCAACTTCTACCAGCGTCTCGCTCATCGAGGTCGATGCACCAGAGATATCTGCCATCGTTGCCGTTACGAGCTCTCGGATGTTATCCGCAGAATGGAACGATTGCTCCGCCAATTTACGAATTTCGCCCGCGACGACGGCAAATCCTTTGCCATGTTCGCCTGCACGCGCCGCTTCGATCGAAGCGTTAAGCGAGAGAATGTTCGTCTGCGAAGCAAACGCCGTAATTTCATCCGCGATTTTGCCGATCGTACCCGAATGATTCTCCAGCGTCTGAATCGACTGCGACAATCGGTTAAGAATAACCTTCATCTCATGCATCTGCCCAATCATATGATCCAGTGAGTTACGGCCTTCTGAAGCATAGGAGGAAGTGTCTGTCGATTGCGATGCCATCTCCGACGTATTCTCAGCAATGCGGGCGATTCCGATTGCCATCTCCTCGATCGCGCGAGCTGTTTCTTCCGCGCCTCTTGCCTGCACTTCCGTACCGCTCGTCACTTCTTGAATATGCTCGGCGATGTGGCTGGCAGATGCAGCTGTTTCACGCGATGCCGTATTAAGCGTGACGGAGGAGTCCGCAACTCTGCCTGCATTGTCAACAATGCCGCCGATCATCGACTTCAGGTTGCCGATCATAGCGTCCGTGCTCTTGAGAATCGTGCCAATCTCATCTGAGCTGTACTGCAATTCCGATTCCACCGTCAAGTCGCCTTGCATAATTCGAGACGTCTTAGAGGCAGCGCTGCGAACCGATTGGCTGAGACGACGCATGACAACATACATGAGAATACCTACCACCACGATAATAATTCCCGCTGCAATAAGCGCCGATTGCTGTGAATCACTGTTTTCTTTATCAATCCGCTGAAGTGATTCTAACGCATACTGATCAAGAATATTGCCAATGACGTCGATTCCAGACCTGCCTTGTGTGAACAACGCGTACAATTCACCACTCCCATGCTTGCCATCTTTGAGTGTCTGGCCGGTCCCTTCTGCCCAAGCGTTAAATCCATCGGCAAAATCTTTGAACAATGCCGATACCGGACGATCGGAGCCCTGTTCGGTAATATTCATAAGTCCTGCCTGTTCGATCAACTGACGAGCATGGGCCATGCGGTCATTCGCTTGTTTGATGTTTTCTTCGTAATCTTTTATCGCATCTTCTCTTTCTTTACCTGAAGGATTGCCCATATCGATAAATGTATAAGCGGATAACGCCTGATAGACGTCGCGGTCGGCGTTCATGATTTCGTTGTTAGCTGAATAAGAGGTGACGTATAGCTGCTCCTTCAGCTTATCGACAGTCGAATTGACGTACAGAGGGTAATAAATCGACGTCCCAATATACAGTAAGAATGGAATCGAAATCAAACCAATTACTTTCGTGCGAAATCCTAATTTCATAACACATCTTCCCTTCCTCTTCGCCAATCTTCTAGTTGTCAGAGCACGGCTTCACATGACTGATACCCATCTTATCGGCGAAACATTTTCGGATAATTAGAAGAAAAAGCATAAACAACGAAAATAAGCAAAAATGCTTAGAAAATTATAAAAGCCACTAAACTAATTGCGCGGAATGCGCCTAGTTTAGCGGCTTTTCTTCGTAAAACTTCAATGGAGATGCGATTCAATTATTGGCCAAAAGCTTGCGGATTCTCGCGCCACGATTTCAGCGTCTCGATATCCGACGGCTGCACTTTGCCGATCTCAGCAGCTACTTCGATGAGCGCCGAGTAATTCGACAGCGTCTCGAGCGGAATGCCTGCATTCGCGAACGCATCCGCAGCTGCAGCGAATTGGTAAGAGAAGATGGCAAGCACGGCGTTAACGTTCGCGCCAGCTTCTTGAACCGCGATTGCGGCTTTGAGCGAGCTGCCGCCCGTCGAGATGAGGTCCTCGATCACGACAACGTTTTGACCAGCCTCGATGCGGCCTTCGATTTGATTCTGTTTGCCGTGACCCTTCGCTTTATCGCGAATGTATGCCATCGGCAGACCGAGCTTCTGTGCAACCCATGCAGCGTGCGGGATACCTGCTGTCGCCGTTCCTGCGATTACTTCAGCATTCGGGTAACGTTCACGGATAACGGCTGCGAAGCCCTCTGCGATTAGGTCGCGAATAGCTGGGTAAGTCATCGTCAGGCGGTTGTCGCAATAGATAGGCGATTTCAGGCCGGACGTCCAAGTGAATGGCTCATTCGGGCGAAGAGCTACCGCTTCAATTTCAAGCAAACTCTTCGCGATTTCACGGGGAAGTTGTTCTACAGATACTGTCGTCATACTGCCATCAGCTCCTTAATAATCGATTCAAGCGCTTCGCGAGGGCTAGGCGCTGCTGTGATCGGTCTGCCGATTACCATGTAATCGGTGCCTGCTATAATCGCTTGCGCCGGCGTCATGATGCGCGATTGGTCGCCGATGTCGGCGCCAGCCGGGCGGATGCCGGGCGTGATCGTTTGAAAATCAGTGCCGCACGCCGCTTTGATCGCGACGACTTCCTGCGGAGATGCCACGACGCCGTTCAAGCCGGCTTCGCGCGCGAGGCGCGCATAACGCAGTACCGCTTCTTCAACTGGACCGGCAATGCCAATTTCGTCGTTCAGTACAGCTTGGCTTGTGCTGGTCAGCTGCGTTACTGCAATGACTGCAGGACGTTTCGCACCTGCTGTCAGCGCAGTTTCGACGCCTTCGAGTGCTGCCTCCATCATCGCTTTACCGCCTGCTGCATGGACATTGAACACATCCACGCCAAGCTTTGTAATGCTGTTGGCTCCGCCTTTAACCGTATTCGGAATATCGTGCATCTTCAGATCGAGGAACACGCTGTAGCCGCGTTCTTTCAATGCGGAGACGAAGGATGGTCCTGCTGCATAATACAGCTGCATGCCGACCTTCATATAACAAGGAATGCCCTCCAGTTCGCGCAGAAGCTTCTCTGCTCCTGCCGCTTCAGGATAGTCGAGTGCGACCATGATGCGGCCTGCTGCTTGCTCATATGTCAAACCCATCGTATAGACCCCTTTCAGTCGGGTGTTTGAGACTTATATTCGGACATGGAAGGCGGCCACCCGCCGCCGTCCTTGAAGCTCCTGCTCGGATGCTTCGAGGACAGCCGTCGTTGGCCGCTTACCGTCTGACTTATTTGAATACCGGCATCGAACGGGACGAGAAGTTCAGCGTCTCGAGCATGCGGAGCAATGCGCGAACCGTATCGAGCGACGTCAAGCAGACTGCGCCGTTCTCCACCGCTTCGCGGCGGATGCGGAAGCCGTCACGCTCAGGCGTTTTGCCCTTCGTCAGCGTATTGACGACGAAGTTCGCTTGACCCGTACGGATCAGGTCGAGGATGTTCGGCGTGCCTTCGGAGAGCTTGTTCACACGCGTAACGCGCAGACCTGCTTCTTCGAGTGCCGTAGCCGTACCGCCGGTTGCGATGAGCTTGTAGCCAAGCGCTGCGAAACCTTCCATCAGCTCGACTGCATCTTGTTTGTCTTTATCTGCTACCGTTACGACGATTGCGCCCGTCGTAGGGATTTTCATGCCTGCGCCGATCAGACCTTTGTACAATGCTTTCTCGTATTGTACGTCGCGGCCCATAACTTCGCCTGTCGATTTCATCTCTGGCGTCAGCGTAGGGTCGACGCGGCGGAGCTTCGCGAACGAGAACACCGGCACTTTGACCGATACGTATTCGTCTTCTGGCCACAGACCGTCCGTGTAACCGAACGAGCTCAGCTTCGTGCCGAGAATCGCTTGCGTTGCCAGGTTTGCCATCGGCAGGTTCGTTACTTTGGAGAGGAAAGGAACCGTACGGGACGAACGAGGATTAACCTCGATGACGTACACTTTCTCTTCATGGATAACGAACTGGATGTTGACCAGACCGATTACTTGCAGTTCCTTCGCGATCTTGATCGTGATGTCGATGATCGATTGCTTGATCTCATCGGACAGCGATTGCGGCGGATATACGGCGATCGAGTCACCGGAGTGAACGCCTGCGCGCTCGACATGCTCCATGATACCTGGGATGAGAACCGTCTCGCCGTCGCAGATTGCGTCGACTTCCGCTTCTTTACCCAGCATGTAGCGGTCGATCAGAACCGGATGCTCTGGGTTGATCTTCACTGCTTCTTTCATGTATACGAGCAATTCCGTATCGGAGTATACGATTTCCATTGCGCGGCCGCCGAGTACGTACGATGGACGTACGAGCACCGGATAACCGAGGCCTTGTGCAACTGCTACTGCTTCGTCAACATTCGTTACCGTGCTGCCTTTAGGCTGCGCGATGTCGAGCTTGCTGAGCATTGCTTCGAACTTCTTGCGATCCTCTGCTGCATCGATGCTCTCGAGGCTCGAGCCAAGGATGCGTACGCCAGCTTTGGCAAGCGGTGCAGCCAGGTTGATTGCCGTTTGGCCGCCGAACTGTACGATTACGCCGATTGGCTTCTCTTGCTCGATTACGTTCATTACATCTTCGAAGAACAGCGGTTCGAAGTACAGGCGGTCAGACGTCGAGAAGTCTGTCGATACGGTCTCTGGGTTGTTGTTGATAATCACCGCTTCGTAGCCTGCCTTCTGGATTGCCCATACAGCATGCACAGTCGAGTAGTCGAACTCGATGCCTTGACCGATACGGATCGGACCGGAACCAAGCACGAGCACCTTCTGCTTGCTCGATTCGGTTACTTCGTTTTCTACTTCATATGTCGAATAGTAGTACGGCGTCGTTGCCTCGAACTCAGCTGCGCACGTATCTACCATTTTGTATACAGGCTTCAGACCTTGCTCCAGACGCAATGCGCGGATCTCGTCTTCGTGCGTATGCGACTTCGCAGCGCCTTCGCGGCGGAGCTCGGCGATCGAACGGTCGGAGAAGCCTTTGCGCTTCGCTTCGTACAGCGTTTCACGCGTCAGCGTTGCTTCCTTGCGGATGCGGTCTTCGAATGCGATGATGCTTTCGATTTTGTCAAGGAACCACCAGTCAACCTTCGTCAGATCTTGAATGTCGAGCAGTGCCCAGCCGCGGCGGAATGCCTCAGCGATCAGGAACATACGCTCGTCGTCCGGCTTGATCAGACGTGCTGTGAGCGTCTCGTCGTCAAGCGACGTAGCTTCTTTCAGGTTCAGACGGTGTACGCCGATCTCGAGCGAGCGAACCGCTTTATGAATCGACTCTTCGAATGTACGGCCGATCGCCATAACTTCGCCAGTCGCTTTCATCTGCGTGCCGAGCTTACGGTTAGCCGACGTGAACTTGTCGAACGGCCAGCGCGGAATCTTCGATACGATGTAGTCGAGCGTAGGCTCGAAGCAAGCGTATGTTTGACCCGTTACTGGGTTTACGATTTCGTCCAGCGTGTAGCCGATTGCGATCTTAGCTGCCATCTTCGCGATCGGGTAGCCCGTTGCTTTGGAAGCAAGCGCCGACGAGCGGCTAACGCGCGGGTTAACTTCGATGACATAGTATTGGTAGCTGTGCGGGTCGAGCGCGAACTGTACGTTACAGCCGCCTTCGATGTTCAGCGCGCGGATGATCTTCAGCGATGCCGAACGGAGCATTTGGTACTCGCGGTCGGACAGCGTCTGGCTTGGCGCTACGACGATCGAGTCGCCCGTATGAACGCCTACTGGGTCGAAGTTCTCCATGTTGCAGACAACGATACAGTTATCGTTCGCATCACGCATAACCTCATATTCGACTTCCTTCATGCCTGCGATCGATTTCTCGATCAAGCACTGGCCGATTGGGCTATAACGGATACCCGATGCAACCGTCTCAAGCAGTTCTTCTTCGTTCGCGCAAATACCGCCGCCCGTACCGCCCAGCGTGTATGCCGGACGAACGATGATTGGGTAGCCGATTTCGTTAGCGAAGTCGAGCGCTTCTTGAACCGTCGTTACGATAACGGATTCTGGCACTGGCTGCTCCAGCTCGCGCATCAGTTCGCGGAACAAGTCGCGATCTTCCGCTTTCTCGATTGCCGTCAGCTGCGTACCGAGCAGCTTCACGTTCTCGCGTTCCAGCACGCCTGCGCGCGCCAATTCGACTGCCATGTTGAGGCCCGTTTGGCCGCCCAGCGTTGGGAGCAGGCCGTCCGGCTTCTCTTTGCGAATGATTTGGGATACGAAGTCAAGCGTAATTGGCTCGATGTAAACTTTGGAAGCCATGTTCGTGTCGGTCATGATCGTGGCTGGGTTGCTGTTAATGAGAACAACCTCGTAGCCTTCTTCCATCAATGCTTGGCAAGCTTGCGTGCCGGCGTAGTCGAACTCAGCCGCTTGTCCGATGACGATTGGGCCGGAGCCGATGACGAGAATTTTTTTGAGTTCATTATTTTTGGGCATACTGCAGTTCTCCCTTCAGCGTCTCCTGCAGCCGTGTTTGAAGCGGCTTAGCTGGATTGTTTTTCTTGTGTGTACGAATCATGTCAAGGAATTGATCGAACAGGTAGCTCGAGTCATGCGGGCCAGGCGCCGCTTCCGGGTGATATTGAACCGTGAACACAGGGTGTTTCTTATGTTTCAAACCTTCGATCGATTTGTCGTTGTTGTTGATGTGCGTAACTTCCAGATCCGTGCCAGCGATCGATTCTTCCAGTACCGTGTAACCATGGTTCTGCGAAGTGATGAAGCAGCGGTTCGTTGCGAGTTCTTTAACCGGGTGGTTACCGCCGCGGTGGCCGAACTTCAGGCGCGTCGTGTCTGCGCCGCAAGCGAGTGCGAACAGCTGGTGTCCAAGGCAGATGCCGAAGATCGGGAATTCGCCGATCAGCTGCTTGATCGTCTCAACTGCGTAAGGAACGTCTTTCGGGTCCCCAGGGCCGTTGGACAATTGAATGCCATCCGGGTTCAGGCGGCGAATTTCATCAGCCGTTGTGTTGTGTGGTACGACGATAACGTCGCAGCCGCGTTGGGACAATTCTTTCACGATGCCGCTCTTCGCACCGAAGTCGATGAGAACGATGCGCTCTTTGTTGCCTGGAGCCGAGAACAATTGTTTCGTCGACGTGCGCGCAACTTGGTCGCGGAGCAATTGAGCTACGCCCAGACGTTCTTGCAGTTCTTCAATGCGCTCGTTGCCCGTCGTCAGAAGGCCTTTCATCGTACCGAAGTTACGCAGTTTGCGAGTAAGCATACGCGTGTCGATGTCGCTGATGCCCGTGATGCCGTACTCTTTCAGCAGGCGATCGAGCGAGTATTCGCCGCGCCAGTTGGATGGCACTGGCTCGTGGCGGCGTACGACGAAGCCGTGGATGTAAGGGCGAACCGACTCGAAGTCGTCGCGCGTAATGCCGTAGTTGCCGATGAGCGGATACGTCATCGTCACGATCTGACCGCAATAGGATGGGTCGGACAGCACCTCTTGGTAACCTGTAATGCCTGTATTGAATACGACTTCGCCAGCCGATTGACCCTCAGCGCCAAACGCGAGGCCCGTGAACAGCGTTCCGTCTTCCAACAAAAGTCTTGCTTGCATCCGAATTCACTCCTCAGAAGTTATATATAGTAGTTCCTTTATTACGCTTGGTTGTAAACGACTTTACCATTGTAGATCGTAGTCGTTGGCCAGCCGTACAACTTCCAGCCGCCGAATGGCGTGTTGTTGCTCTTCGACGAGAACGTCTCAGGGCGAACTTCGCGCTCGTTCTCCAGGTCGACGATCGTCAGGTCAGCTGGTGCGCCTGCTTCCAGACGGCCTGTTAGCAGTCTGAAAACGCGTGCCGGATCCGACGTCATACGCTGGAGCAGGAAGCCAAGCGTCCATTTGCCCGTGCGTACGAACTTCGTGTAGAGCAGCGGGAACGCTGTCTCGAAGCCGACGATGCCGAAAGGCGCAAGCTGCGGTCCGCGTGCTTTCTCTTCTGCGCTGTGCGGCGCATGGTCGGTTACGACGATGTCGATCGTACCGTCCTCGAGACCTTCGATTACCGCTTGTACGTCTCGCGGCGTGCGGAGCGGCGGGTTCATTTTCCAATTCGCGTCGTCTACGCCTGGAATGTCCTCATCCGACAGCACGAGGTGATGCGGGCAAACCTCAGCAGTGATCTTCACGCCGATCGACTTCGCAAGGCGGATCAGACGAACCGACTGCTCTGTGCTGACGTGGCAGACATGGTAGTGAACGCCTGTTGCTTCAGAGAGCAGCGCATCGCGGCCGACGTGGATCGCTTCCGATTCGTTCGGAATGCCTTTGAGGCCGTGCTTCTTCGCGAAGTTGCCTTCCGACGCCCAAGCGCCTTCAACCAGCGAGTCATCTTCGCAGTGTGCGATAACCGGCATGTCGAGCGACTTAGCCAGCGTCATCGCGTTCTTCATCATTTGTGCGTTCTGTACGCCCACGCCGTCGTCCGTGAAGCCGATTGCGCCAGCTTCCTTCAGTGCCGCGAAGTCCGTCAGCTCACGACCGAGCTCGTTCTTCGTGATAGCTGCATAAGGCAGGACGCGCACAACGCCTTCCTTCGCTGCTTTGTCGAGAATGTATTTCACGGTTTCAGCCGTGTCCGTAACCGGCCGCGTGTTCGGCATGCAAGCGATCGTTGTGAATCCGCCTGCTGCAGCCGAGCGCGTACCTGTTGCTATGTCTTCTTTATATTCGAAGCCCGGGTCGCGAAGATGTACGTGCATGTCGATGAAACCTGCGCTGATCAGTTTGCCTGCTGCATCCACGACTTCTGCGCCTGCCGTGTCCGGCGTCTGGGAGCCGTCAACGATTTCCGCAATCGTGTCGCCCTCTACCCGAACGTGTTTGCTTTCTACCGTGCCTGCTGCTTCGTTCCAAATAAGTCCGTTAAGTACCCAAAGTGTCATTCTTCGCTAACTCCCTTCGTTGTTGCCGTTCATCTATGTTCACCCTAGCTTTAGCTCAGTGCCCGCTCCATAACCGCCATTCGGATCGGAACGCCATTGGACATTTGCGGGAAAATGCGGGATTGCGGATGTTCGACAAGCTCGCTGTCAATCTCGACGTCGCGGTTAACCGGTGCAGGGTGCATAATGATCGCATGCGATGCGAGCTGCTTCACGCGATCAACCGTTAGACCGTAGCCTTCGCGATACGCTTCAGCGGAATTCATCACGCTGCCTGCATGCCGCTCCAGCTGTACGCGGAGCATCATAACCACGTCTGCGCGAATCGCTTCGTCCATCGAGACATAAGGCGCATCAAGCTCTGCCGCTTGCATGCTGCTCGGTGCGCAGAACTGTACGTTGGCGCCGAACTTGCGAAGCGCCCACAGATTCGAACGAGCGACTCGGCTGTGCTGTACGTCGCCGATGATCGAGACGTTCAGGCCCTTCAGGCTGCCGAACTGCTTGCGCATCGTGTACAGATCGAGCAGCGCTTGCGTTGGATGCTCGTTGTTGCCGTCGCCTGCGTTAATGAGCGGAACCTTCACATTCGCCGCGATGTCAGCCAGCATGCCGATTGGCTTCAGTCGGATGACTCCTGCGTCGATCCCCATCGACTCGAGCGTCTTCACTGTGTCGTAGATCGATTCGCCTTTCTCTACGCTCGATGCTGCCGCTGCGAAGTTCATCACCTCTGCGCCGAGCCGCTTCTGCGCCATTTCGAAGGAGAAACGCGTCCGTGTGCTGTTCTCGAAGAACATGTTTGCAACGAATTTGCCTTGCAGCACCGGGTTCAGCTTAATCGATTGCTGTTCCCAATAAGCCGCCCGATCGAGAATCGATTCGATTTCTGCTGCGTCCAGATCCTTCAATCCGAGTAAGCTGCGTTGCTTGATTGCCGTTGTCGTCATTTGGCAAAGCCTCCCTAGTCCATTTGTTAGCCGCATACGACTTTGTGGTTCGTGGTCTTGCTTCAGTTCCAATCCGTTAGCCGCTAGCTTAAGTAGATGCTTATCGTAACCTTGTCTTCCCCATCCACTTCAGCCAGCGATACTTCGATCTGCTCCTGCTTCGAGGTAGGTACGTTCTTCCCGACAAAATCAGGTCGAATCGGAAGCTCTCGATGACCGCGGTCAACCAGCACTGCCAGCTGAATAACCTCCGGTCTTCCGCAATCCATGACGGCGTCCATCGCTGCGCGAATCGTTCGTCCGGTGTACAGGACATCGTCGATCAGCAGAATGCGTCGACCTTCGACGTTCAACCCGCAGCCCGACTCACCGTTGCCAGCCTTGCGCCGATCTAACGCTCCCGATCTGCGATCATCGCGATAAGCGGTAATGTCGAGATCAATGACTTCAACCGGCTTGCCTTCGATTTCCTCGATCAGCATGGCGAGACGCTCGGCGAGATAGATCCCTCTCGTCCGAATGCCTACCAGCAGAACATTGTCAATGCCTTTGTTTCTCTCGACAATTTCATGCGCGATTCGAGTCAATGCGCGTCGGATCGCCGTCTCGTCCATTAGTATCCGCTGCTGTTCTACCGTCATGGAAGCCGCTTCCTCCTTCATCCTCGTCAGGCGAGCGTGCACAAAAAAACTCCTTGCCCTACAGGCAAGGAGTTAGCTTGATAACCCGGTGCACCAGCAGTGCAAACCGACAGCACCGCATTAGGCCGCAATAAAGACGCGACTATAGAAACGGTGCTCGGTTCTGCCGTCTGTGGGCCGACCGAGAAATATGTTATCACGCTACCTTGCCAGCCTCTCTGGGCTGATTTAAAGGTACTGCTTTATCGAAAGAAATTATCCCACATTCGACACCAACTGTCAAGGCTCCCGCCAGCTTTTCCGCCCCATTGTTATCAGGGTTGTCGTCTTTATTATGAGTGATGCGAATGAGCACTACTCAGCTGACGAGGAACGGTTTATTGGTGGTTTAGGGGGAATGTGCTGCGATCGTTTAAAATTGTTACTTTAGATCTTCAATCGGACTCGCGCTCACATAGGTGTTGGCACGGGAAGGAGTGTTGTTTTGTTCGTTCGAATCCACTGCTTCATATCTCCTCAAGTGTGGACATTACATTGCAGCAATTATTACGCTCGCTAATGGCGCGCTGGCTCCATAAGGTGCATTTCTGCTCCTTATTAGGCTCGCTGTGGTTCGACGGCTTCAATAAGGTGCGTTTCTACACCTTATTAGACTTGCTGGTGGCTCGATGGCTCCGATATGGTGCGTTTCTGCACCTTATCAGACTCGCTGTAACCCGATGGCTCCAATATGGTGCGTT